>NZ_RAVZ01000030.1 GCF_003611635.1 Corallococcus terminator
GTCTCGTGGGCTCGGAGATGGGTATAAGAGACAGGGACATGGATGTTCCAATCGCGCGGCGGTGTCTGGGCCTGATGTCGGCATGGAGCGCGTCATCGCGCTGTTGCGTTAGCAACACAGAGACCACTCACGGAGGCGGGCCCATCCCAGGGAGCGCCTGGGGTTTCTCGCTCGGGTCCGCGGCGTCTGCGTCCAGCGAGGACGCAGGTGCGTTCCCGTGGATGCGGGGAACCGTGTGACCGCTCAGACACAGTGCCGCCCTGCCGTAACCGCTCACGGGGCAGGCCACCAGAAAGGTGAACCGAGGTTACGTGGCGGGCAGCAGCCAGGGCGCGGGAGTGCCGTGCAACTGAGCTTCAACGGAGGCCGTGAGAGAGTCGAGCACGTTGCGCTCCTGCTTCCTGAGACTCATCACCGCGGTGAGGATGCGTGCGACGAAGAAGCTGCCGTCCTCGCTCTGGGGGCCGAAGCTCGTCTTGCGACAGATGACGGCATGGCGCAGGTCTCTCTCGGCGAGGTTGTTGGTGGGCTCGGCGCCCTCTGTATAGACAAACGTCCAGAGCGCCTCCTTCGCTGGAAGGTGGCGCGCTTCAGGAGCCCATCGCGAGCCAGGTGCCACCACTCGAAGAGAACGAAGACTTCCGCCAGCAGCAGCTCGCCCAGCCGCTTTGCCTCCCCGCCGCGCTCGACGAAGCCTTCGAATTCGCGCACCAGATGCGCCCAGCAGACCTGCCGGTTCAAGACGGGCACCCAGTCGTAGCCACACCACCGGTCGGAGATGAGCGTGCCCCTGAAGTCCTTTCCCAGCATGGACTGGGCCACGGCCTTGCCGCGACTCTTGACGATGAGGAAGACCGCCACGGCCGCGGTGCTGGCCACCCACAGCCAGGCGCGTGCGTGCTTCTGCCACCAGCCGGTTTCGTCCTGATGCACGGCCGGCTGCGTCTGGATGTACGCGCGCACCTCGTGCACTGCACCTGCCAGGGCCTGGCTCACCGTCTGCTCAAGGTTGCTGACGCTGCCGAGTCCGAGCTCCACGCCCAGCACGTCCTCCACCAACTCTTGCACCAGTCGCTTCGACAGATGCAAACGCCTGGTGCACAGCGCGATGAAGCCCGTCAGGCGCGGGCCGAAGCTGCCCTCGGGCACCCCCGCCGGCAGCGACGCACAGCGCCAGGCGTTGCAGCCAGCACACCAGCCCGCGTGGAGCTCGTACTGCTTCACCTCGGGAACGATTCGCGGCAACTCCACCACCTGATGGACCCGCGCGGGCGGCGCCTCTTCCAAGCGGAGCAACGGCCCGGTGCAGCTCGTGCAGCGCTCCGGTGCTGGCACCTCGACGACGTCACTCACCCTCTCCGGTGGCAACAGCTCGCGCTTGCGACCCTTGTGGCCGGGCTGGCCTCCGGGCTTTCGGCTGGTCGGCTCCGACTTCCTGGGAGGCGGGCTCGGGCGGGTCCGAGGAGGGAGGCTTCGAGGAGTTGCGCGAGGTGCTCAGCAGCCGCGCCTCCAATTCCGCGGTTCGGGCGTCCTGCTCCGTGATTCGCGCATCTCTCGGGTCGGGTGTGGCCACGTCCCTTCATTTCTAATCCGCCCACGCCCCACGTCGGGCGGGGTGGCGCCCACCGTTCGCAGCCCAACTGGCCCCTCATTCACGCCTCGGGTAATCCCGTCGTTGTCCAAGGCGAGCCGAAGAGTTTGAGGACGACGTGAGGTCGTGTCTGGAAGTAGCCCAGGCCCGAGCGCAGCGCCTGTTGCAACTCGGTCATCTCGTCGAAGAGAAGGTTGTGCGTGGCCCGTTGGCGCAGGGGCCGCCACAGCCGTTCGATGGGTTGAAGCTGAGGGCTGTAGGGCGGCAGCCGGTACAGGGAAAGGTGCGGGCAGCGGCGCAAGGCCCAATCCACGGGGCGCCCGCGGTGCCAGGGCGCGTTGTCGATGATGAGGACGACTTGCCGCCACGCCGTGGCGGGATAGGCACGGGCGACGTCGAGCAGGTGGTGGGCGAAGGCCACCTGCATGCGCTTCGTCTTGGAGAGGCCATCCTTTCGACGCGCGCGGGTTCGGCTGCCGTAAAGCCTGCTCGTCACCGCTCCCGTGGTGAGGTTGCCGGAGGCGAAGGTGTGCACCACGTCCTTGCAGTCGCGGGTGCCGACGACAGGGCGGCGTCCCTTCACAACCCGGCAGACACGACGGATTCTTCCGGGCCGTGAATCAGGGCGGGGCATGGCTCAACGCAGCTTGAGCACCACCCGGAAGCGGGCGTGGTTGCCCATCATCCGCTCATAGGCCTCGGAGGCGCGCTCGAGCGGGAACACTTCATTGCGGGAGCGCACACCCGCAAGGGCGCTGAAGGCCATCGTGTCCTGCGAGTCCTGGGGAACGCCGCTCGGCCAGCCCTGGATGCGCTGCCGCTTCATGATCAGTTGCATGCTGCTGACGGGAATGGGCTCGGCGCCCGCTCCCAGCAACAACAGGGTGCCATTGCGTCCCAGGCCCCCCACCAGCTCGCCCGCGAGGCTGCTGCTCGATGCGGTCATCATGATGACGCGCGCCCCACCGAGCTTCTGGAGCGCCTGGGCCACCGGGCCCTGCTCCGTGTCGATGTACTCGTGCGCCCCCAGTTCGAGCGCGAGCTGCCGCTTGTCCGCGCCCCGTGAGATGGCGGCGGTGCGGTAGCCCAGCTTGCGGGCATATTGGATGGCCAGATGCCCGAGCCCGCCAATGCCTTGCACCGCCACCAGGTCTCCCGGCCGCACGTCCATGTGGCGCAGGGAGTTGAAGGTGGTGACACCCGCGCAGAGCAGGGGCGCGGCGTCCACGGAGCTCATTCCCTCGGGTACCCGGGCGAGCGCCTCCTGGGGCGCGACCATGTACTCCGCGTAGCCGCCGTCGTAGCTGATGCCACACACCTGCTGCACCTCGCACGTGACGAAGTCACCCTCGCGGCAGGCAGTGCATTGACCGCAGTGGCCTCCGTGCCAGCCCACGCCGACGTGCTGTCCCTCCTTCCACGCCGTCACCCCGGGACCTACCCGGTCGATGCGGCCCACCACCTCGTGGCCCGGGACGCGTGGATACTGGAGGGGCATCCAGCCCTCCTTGGTGATGGCATCGCTGTGACAGACGCCGCAAGCCTCCACCGCGAGGCGCACCTGTCCAGGACCCGGCTCGGGGACCTCCCGTTCGACGATTTCGAGCGGGCCCTTCGCCTGCCGCACCTGCACCGCCTTCATCTTCCTGGCCATCCGCGTCTCCGTGGGTGTGAAGAACGCGGATAAGCTAAGGGCTCCTCGCGGGCCGCGACGAGGACCGCCAGGCAGGGGAACGGGCGGGAGGGCGGCCGGGGCCCCATGCCCAGGTCCTCGGCTGACAGGCTAGCGTCCGCTTCATGCAAGAGACCTGGAAGAGGACGGGGCTCTGCTGACCTTGAAGGCCCCGGATGTTTTCGGGCAGGAGCCATTCGATGAGCGCAGCCAGGCCACCCTTCGGACCCCAGGTCTTCACGCCAGCGGACACCGCGTTCGAGCAGCGCGTGCGCGACAGCTTCGCGCGCCAGCGCGTCATGAATACCCTGGGAGCGACGCTGACCTCCGTTTCGCCGGGCGAGGTCGTCATCGAGCTGCCATTCCGGGAAGACCTCACGCAGCAGCACGGATATCTGCACGCGGCCATCGTCACGGCCATCGTCGACAGCGCCTGTGGTTACGCCGCGTACTCCCTGATGCCAGTGGACGCCGCCGTCCTGACGGTGGAGTACAAGGTGAACTTTCTCGCGCCTGCCGCGGGCCGCAGGTTCATCGCGTATGGGCGGGTGATGAAACCTGGCCGGACGCTCACGGTCACCACGGGTGAGGTGGTCGCGGAGACCGAGTCGGGCCTGAAACCCGTCGCCACCATGCTCGCGACGATGATGGCGGTGAGCGGCCGGGAGGTCTCGGGCTGAAGCGTTTCAATGATCAGTGCGAGCCCGGGCTCCGATGCACCGGAGCCGGCGGGCGCACGCCGTGGCTACAGAATCTCCTCGAGGGCACCCTTCCAACTGTAGTTCCCGGCCTCCTTGCCCGCGATGGAGCTCTTCACCGGGTCGATGTGGATGGTCAGCACGCCCGCGTCGAGTGAGACCCGGGTTCCGTCCGTCGACAGTCGGCAGACCGTCTTGGTGACAGCCTCCTTCACCGCCGCCTTGCCATCCGCGGTGCCGCAGACCTCGACCAGGGTGCTCACGGCCGACCGACATGCGCTCTGGGTCCGGTCCTTCATCGGGTCGAAGGCGGGATAGGTCGCCTTGTCGTAGCTGCTCTTCAAGGCCGACCCGCAGGCCTTGTTGACCGCGTCCTCCTTCTCCTTCAGGTCCTTGTCGTAGACGGCCCAGCCGTTCTTCTGGGCCACGGTGAGCCGTGCGGGCTTCGAGGACTCGTCGGCGATGGCGAGCGAGGCGAACAGGCACAGACACAAGGACGGAATGCGGAACATGGGGGCTCCTGGTGGAAGCGGGGTGCGGCAGTGCGGCCCGCCGTTCATCCAGGGAAGGGCCCGAGGGGATTCTTTTGCATTCTTTCTCGCGGAATCAGGGTGCGGTCGGGCCCTGGAGGCCAGGGGCGCCCGTGAGCGGTGTGAGGTAGCGCGGTTCGACGGTCGGCACGGCCCCCGCGCCCTGCATCTTCTTGCCCGCGAACCGCATCACGGCGCCCAGAAGGGTGAACATCATGTGCAGCACGCCCAGGGGCTTGAGCACCATCTGTCCCGCGCGCGTCTGCCCCGCCTGGACCCGGTCGATCTCCGGCTGGCGCTCCTCCTGGATCCGCTGGAAGACCGCCGCATCCAGCGGGCGCTCCGCCTGGAGGGCCTCCAGCAGGTGGTTGGCGGCCACGAACGTGTCGCGCAGGGCGAGGTTCAATCCCTGTCCGCCCGACGGTGACATGGTATGCGCCGCATCCCCGAGGAAGAGGACGCCCGGTGCGTGCCAGTGGCGCACGCGATCGACGACAATCTTCAACACCTGCCACTCGGTGTGTTCGTCGAGCTTGCGCTCCACGTGGGGCCGGAGTGTCTCCGGCAGCGTGGGCAGCAGTCGCCGTCGCAGCTCCGGGAGGTCCTTGCGCAGCCGGTTGAGGTCGCCCGGCTCGCTGTAGGCGAGGTGCAGCCGGTGGCCTGTGGAGCGCTGGAAGACGACGACGAGCCCCTTGCCGAACATGTGGACCTGGAGCGACTCGGGCAGTGCCTCCGGCGCGTCGGAGAGGTCGAAGCGAAGCCAGAGCGCGTCGGCGGTCGTCGCGAACTGTTCGGTCTCCAGGCCGCAGGACTTGCGCAGGTGGCTGTTGCGTCCGTTGCAGACGATGAAGAGGTCGCCGTCCACGCGGTCCTCCACTCCGTCGTGACGGGTCTTCATCGCGACGACGCGCCCGTCTTCCTGGATGGCGTCGAGCACGGTGGTGCCGAAGTCGAGGCGGTAGTGGGGATAACGCATGCACAGCCCGTGCAGCAGCGCGAGCATTCCCGGCTGCGACACCACGGCCCCGCGCTCCTGTGGGCCTGGCACGCGGACCGTGCGGCGCTTGCCCACGTACATGCGGCGCTCGATGTCTGGCAATGCCAGCCCCCGTTCGAGCAGCGCGGAGAAGAGCCCTGCGCGTTCGAGCGCTGCGACGACCGGCGCCTGCAGGAGTTCGCCGCGGAACTCGCGCTCGAAGTCCAGGTGGCGCTCCAGGACGCGCACCGGAACGCCGTTCGACACGAGCTGGTAGGCGAGGAGCATTCCGGCGGGTCCACCACCGACGACGACGACGCGAGGAGGCTTCATGGCGGACCTTCTACCGGACTCCCGCCGGTTCCGATGCCACCCTGTTCGCGGCGTTCCCCTGAGCCCACTGCTCAGGGCTTCGGCACGAAGGGCTTCAGCGGGGAGTTGGGGGCGTGGCGGAGCTGTACCTGCTCTGGCACTCGTCAGCAGCCCTCCTCTGCCTCTCTGCTCTCGCCCCATCCGCTTCCGGTTTAGCGTCCGCTCCGGAGAGAAGCCTCGCGTTTGCGCCGTTCCCGCTCGCGGCGCTGCTGGTGTGAACGCGCCGTCACCTCGGCGATGAGCAGGATGCGCTCCTCCAACTGCACGAGCGTCACGCCCCGGCTCCTCATCGCATGCGACAGCAGCAGGGGGGCGCAGCGAGTGAGGGCCAGCACCAGCGCGAGCCGCCCCGTTGCCTGCTCCTGGCCCGACTCGCCTGCCTTCTGCTGCAGCGACAGTTCCAGGAGGCGCGAGAGGGCCAGGGCAATCACCTTGGCGTACACCAGTGAGAGCACCGCGCCAGGCCGCGTGGCGCGCAGCGCCGTCAACCCCACGCCGGACTTGAGGGCATTGAAAAGCAGTTCCACTCTCCAGCGCAGACGGTAGGCCTCGGCCACCTCGCGTGCCGTCAGCACGTGCCGGCCCACCGTCGTCAGGTACCAGCCCAGGTCCATGAAGGTGAGCGTGCCGGGACTCAGCGCCTCCTCGGGCAGGGCGCGCGTGTCCTGGGTGCGCTGGGACGTCACGCCGTCCGCCACCGGCAACTCGTCGCGCAACGACACCAGCGCGTGCCACTTGAAGGCGGCGGGCCTCGCCTTGCTGGTGGACGGCGCCCAGTCAGCTGCCAGCCGCTGCAGCAGCTGCCACGTGGAGTCGGCCGCTTGCACGTCCGTGAACTCCTCCAGCAGCGCCCCCAATTCGTTGAAGGGCCTGTCCTCGCCGGCCACCTCGCGCACCGCCTGGACGGCCCGGCTCGCCACCTCGCGCAACAGTTGCCCGAAGGCGTGACTGAAGCGCTCGAAGAAGGCGCTGGGCGACAGCTTCTGCCCGGTGAGCGCGATGTAATTGGCGAACGCCGTCGTCTGTGTGCCGGGCACGGGACTCACCGCGGCCACGGTGGACTCCACCAGCGCCACCTTGCGCTGGCGCTGCAACGCTCCCAGCCGACGCGCGAGACGCAGCGCCTCACCGACATCAGCTTCAAGGCGGGCGTGGCCACCTACCTGGAGGTGGCGGACGCCAACGCCGCGCTGACGGGCGCCGAGGTGGGCTACATCTCCGAGCGCCTCAACGCGGCGCTGTCGGCGCTGCGGCTGCTGCGCTCGGTGGGCGTGTTCGGCCGCGAGCCTGTCATCACGGAGGTGACGCAGCAGCAGCCGCCGCCCCTGGCGCGGGAGCTGGCCCCGGGAATGCAGCCGGCGCCGGAGCCGCGGCAGTAGCCACGCCTCACCACGCGCTCGGAGTGCCCTGGCGCGCGGGTCCTCGATGGAGCCTTCGTCCCGGATGGACGCACCTGTGTCCCCGGGGAACGCGGCCTCGGCGGCTCAGCAGCCCCGAGCGCGGTGAGACCCCCAGGACGCCCGCACCTCACTCGAATGAGGGCGGGCCGCTGCGTTGGCATGACTCATGCCTTTGGCCCTTCATCCATTGCGGAAGAGGCGGCCCACATGAAGATTGCCAGCGAGTTCATTGAGGATCGGAAGAAGCTCGAAACGGGTACGACCTTCAATGGAAAGCCGTGCAAGCCAGTCCCAGGCGCGCTCAGGGGGCATCCGGTCTTTCATGGCTATGTCCGGGCGCTCTACCACCTGCTTGCCAACAGGGACTTTCTCCTCACGGGGCTCGCGCGGCTCGAAGCGGAGCTCACGGCGTGGATCGGCGGGGGAGGCCGCGCGGCGAAAGCCATCGATTACTTCGGGCAGTGGAAAGAGCGGATCGGCGCGAAGGACGAGAGCGCCGACCCCAAGTTCAAGGGCGCCCTCTCGGGCGTCCTGGCCGCCTCACAGGCGCGCCATGGCTTCGCGGTAGAGCACCGGGTCACCATCGCGTCGACGGGAGTCGCAACGGGCGGCTTCGCGAACATCAAGGCCTTCGCGAACCTCCAGAAGACGAGCCAGCACTTCAAGGACCTCAATGCCGGGCCCGAGCACGGAGAGTTCACCCACCAGATTCAGTGGTACATCATCTCCGAGCTCTGGAACGCGGTGCAGCAGGAAGCCGAGCGGATGTTCACCTACACATACGGCTACGAATTCGGGGAGCACAAGCACTTCGCGAATGCCGGCGCGCTCATGGCGTATGTGGGGAAGACCGGCCTGTCCGCGGTGGGTATCTGGAATCTCCTGTTCGACCGGGTGAAGGACGAGACCGTCGGCGTCTACACCATCAGCAAGGACCCCGATTGCAAGTTCGATGGCCGGTGTCCGGAGGTGCTGCATCTCTCCATCTTTACGAGGACCCGGGAGTTTCCCCTCCTCGCCAACTTCTTGAAGGGGCGCTACGCCAAGCGAGAAGCGGAGAGACAGAACGAGGCCTTCAGCTATCTCAAGCAGAAGGTGGGGAAGCCCGGCGTCCAGCCGATCAACGAACTGGGCTTCCTCGAGACGCCGAAGAAGTGAGGCGCCGGCGCACGGCTGGCGCGTCAGAAGTGGGGCAGGTCTGGGAGGACGAACTCGATGGGACCGTCCACCCACGCGGCATACGCGGCCTCGTCGGCGACCCGGTAGGGTCGGCCATCATCCGCTTCCGGTTTAGCGTCCGCTCCGAAAGAAGCCTCGCGTTTGCGCCGTTCCCGCTCGCGGCGCTGCTGGTGTGAACGCGCCGTCACCTCGGCGATGAGCAGGATGCGCTCCTCCAACTGCTCGAGCGTCACGCCCCGGCTCATCATCGAATGCGACAGCAGCAGGGGGGCGCAGCGAGTGAGGGCCAGCACCAGCGCGAGCCGCCCCGTTGCCTGCTCCTGGCCCGACTCGCCTGCCTTCTGCTGCAGCGACAGTTCCAGGAGGCGCGAGAGGGCCAGGGCAATCACCTTGGCGTACACCAGCGAGAGCACCGCGCCAGGCCGCGTGGCGCGCAGCGCCGTCAACCCCACGCCGGACTTGAGGGCATTGAAAAGCAGTTCCACTCTCCAGCGCAGACGGTAGGCCTCGGCCACCTCGCGTGCCGTCAGCACGTGCCGGCCCACCGTCGTCAGGTACCAGCCCAGGTCCATGAAGGTGAGCGTGCCGGGACTCAGCGCCTCCTCGGGCAGGGCGCGCGTGTCCTGGGTGCGCTGGGACGTCACGCCGTCCGCCACCGGCAACTCGTCGCGCAACGACACCAGCGCGTGCCACTTGAAGGCGGCGGGCCTCGCCTTGCTGGTGGACGGCGCCCAGTCAGCTGCCAGCCGCTGCAGCGTAACAGCTCGCCGCGCCCCGTCTGGACGGGGCGAGGATGAGCCCGCCGGGCATTGAAGCACGGCGCGGTGGCGTCAGTCGGAGCTGGCCGGGAGCGTGACGGTACCGGGATTCTCGATGGCGGCAAGGGCGGCGCGCAGCAGGTAGCATCCCGGGTCTTCACCGCGCAGGCGAGCCATTTCCCCCAAGCAGGGGCGAGGCCGGAGCCGGAGGAAGAGAGCCCGTCCTTTGCCGCGACGAGGGAGGAGCCGAAGAAGGAGCGCACACCACGATTGGACTCTCGCCAGGCTGCTACGCAGGACGGAAAGCGCTGGACGTGTTCGCTTGCTCGAAGTGTGGAAACAGGAGATGCGCTCATCCAGCGCGCCTTCGCCGCCCTTTCAAAATGTCTCGAGGAAGGTCTTCATCTCGCGCAGCACCTCGTCATGGTTGGTGAGCCAGACGTAGTGCTGCGCGTGCTCGAGCTTGATGCCCTTCCAGTTCGGCATGCTCATCACGCTCAGCATTTCGGCGTCCCGCTGGAGCGCCCTGGCCCTCAGGTTCCTCAACTTCTCCTGCACGGGAAGGTCCATTTGGGAGAAGCCTGGGAGGTCCTCCGGCCGCCCGAACCGAGGCTGATCCACGTAGAGGAAGAGCACGGCCGCCGTCACGGCCGCGAAGTCCACCTTCGAGAAACCCTTCATCACCCGCTCCTCCGCGTGCGGCCACCTGCGGGCGCGCAGGTAGTG
Organism: Corallococcus terminator; assembly: GCF_003611635.1. Taxonomy (GTDB): domain Bacteria; phylum Myxococcota; class Myxococcia; order Myxococcales; family Myxococcaceae; genus Corallococcus; species Corallococcus terminator. Next base: position 9,903 of record NZ_RAVZ01000030.1, read on the forward strand.
CCCGGTCTTCGGATCGAACTCGTTCGCCTCGTCGATCTCGTGCGCGGGGAACGCTCCTCCGACGTCACGCGCGAGCGCGGCGGCGACCGCGGCGCGTGAGGCCACGTCCTCGGGAGCGGCCTCGCTCGGAGGAGGCATGGGCAGGACCGAAAGGAGCTCCGCCAGCAGGTCACCGTTGGTCTTCACGTCCAGGTAGACCACCTTCTCCACGCGCTCCGGGTGATGGGTTGCCACCCAGGTGATCTCTGGCCCGGCGGCGGAGTGGCCCACGAATGACGCCTTCGCGATTCCCAGCCCCTCCAGCACCCGGACGACGTCCTCGCCCAGGGTGGCGGTGTCATAGCCCTGCTCGGGCCAGCTCGACGAGCCAAACCCCCGGCGGGTGACGGCGTAGACGTGATGGGCCGCGGTGAACTGCGGCGCGAAGGTGTCGAACACGTGGCCCGTGTTGCCCAGGCCCGACAGGAAGACGAGCGCGGGTCCCTGGCCTCCGAAGTCGAGCAGCTCGAGCTCGACCCCCTCGGCCACCTTCACCCGCTTCACCTGATGCAACGCGCTGGAGTCGGCAGAAGCCGGGACCGGGACGGACTTCGTCGTCACACAGGCGAACAGCGGCAAGCAGAGGAGGAGGAGTTTTCGCATGGACTGACTCAACTACAGGAATGCGGAGACCACCAGGGAAGCCCATGGGTAACAGCTCGCCGCGCCCCATCTGGACGGGGCGTGGATGAGCCCCCGCCCGGCTTCGATGGGCGCGAAGGTCATCAAGAACGAGGACGACGACGGCTGGGCCGTGGAGATCCGCAAGCAGGGCTCTCCGAGCCCGTTCGGTCTTGCCTCCGCTCTGCGAGTAACCGAGGCGTAAGTGTCGCAAGGAAAGACAGCTTTGTAGATAAAGATCCTCACGCCCAGGTAAAGGCAATCGTTCGCGTGCGTCTGGGTGGTGGGGCGATTGTCTTCTTCTCACGCGCTGCCACCAGCCGCTTCACGCTTACTGAATCCTCACGGGCGTTCGCGGTAGGGCGCGGGCCGCGCCTGGGCCAACCAGCTCGCTCGGGACATCATGACCCATCCGTTCTTCAACGGGCGGGCCTACAACAACGCTCCGGTGTGAGGACAAAGACTCGGGACAGGGGCCGGCATATGTCCGGTCCCCGACTGGGGTGGAGCCCTGCGGGGGGATGTCCCGGAGTTGGAGCCAGGTGCACGGTGGCGGACCCACCCCTTCCGGAGCGCCCCATGTTCAAAGCCCCCAATTCCGACGTGGCCGCCAACGCCCCCGAGTCCCTCGACAGCCGCCCCCTCCTCACGTCGCTGTCCGACGTGGGGCTCCTCTCCAAGGAGCGCGGACGCGCGCTGGCGGACAAGCTGAACCGCTTCTTCGAGGCGGTCCGTGCCCCATCGAAGAAAACCGACGAGGCGTTCTGGACGGATTTCCAGCAGGAGTTCGGCTTCGCTACGGTCGCGCCCTCCGAGCGCGTCACGCCGATGAACGCCGCCAACCTCTGCCCGGAGCCCACGGCGCTCATCGAGTCGCTCAACGAGCTGCGCCTCGAATACAACCTCAATGTCTCGCAGCAAATGCGCACCGCGCAGGGCGAGCGGGTTCTCCAGTTGGAGCGGACACGCAAGAGCCTGGCCTTCGGCCTGGGCCTGAGCGACCCGACCGACCTCGCCATCATGCGCAATGCCACAGAGGCGAACAACGCCATCAACTGCGGCTTCCGGGGCTGGAGCGCGGACGGTAATGACACCGTGGTGATGTGGGCGGAGAACCACCCCACCAATCGCGAGGCCTGGAAGGTGCGAGCCGAGTGGCCCGGCGGCCCGGCGGCCTTCAAGGTGGAGGAGGTGTCCTTCCCGACGAACGCCCCGGAGGCGGACATCGCGACGGCCTTCATCAATCGAATCACCGAGCGCACGCGCTTCGTGACGTACACGGAGACGGCCAACGGCAATGGCTTCCGCATGCCCGAATCGGTGATGCGCGCCATCTGGGACCACGTGAAGACGAACCGGCCGGACTGCCATGTCCACATCGATGGCACGATGGCGTGGGGCGCGCGCCCGCTCAACCTGGCGAACGCGTACTGCCACAGCCTCGCCTCCAGCGCCCACAAGTGGTTCCTGGGGCCCAAGGAGACAGGCATCCTCTTCATGCGCAAGGAGAAGGCCCGGAACTTCATGCCAAGCATCTTCGGGTACGACTACCGCATCATCATCGTGCCGTACCGGGAGCTGCCGGAGAACGCGCTGAGGTTCGAGCTCATCGGGCAGCGCGACGACGTGAACATCATCGCGCTCGACCTCACCCAGAAGATGTGGACGGCCCTGCAACCGCGCAGGCCCTACGAGCGCATCGCCCAGCTCGCCCAGCACCTCATGTCACGGCTCCAGCAGACGAGGAGCCGGTGGAAGCTCGTCACGCCGAGCGACCCGGCGCGCAGTTGGGGAGTGGTGCGCGTCGAGGCGCCGAGGGAGAACCGGCAGAAGACGCTGTACGACTGGCTCTACGAGAACCCGCGCTACCGCATCGCGGGCTCCGGGGACGACAAGACGTTCCGCCTGTGCCCTCACATCTACAACACGATTGCCGATGTGGACCGGGCCGTCGATGGGATGAATGCCTGGTACGAGGACCAGCGTTCGTGATGGGCGGGCCGTGACGCGGCGCGGTGACCGGGCAGGGGCCGCAAGCACTGCGGGGCCGTGACAGGGCTCCGCAAGGCATGCGTGCCCGAGGCACCAGAAGGCCAGACTGACTTCGACTGTCCTGAAGGCTGAAGGAACTCGCCCCGGGCCAGTGACCTCGGTGGAGAACTCGAGCGAGCAGATGGACTGCGGCGTGGTGCAGCACCACGGTCTGGCCGCCGTGCTCGCTGCCGCCTACGCCCCTCACCCCGAGCGCTTCCCGCGCGGCCCTCCCAAGCCTCACACGCTGCCGAACGCCGTCTGGATCAACGACCCCGCGCGGCTGTCCACCTCTCAGCGGACCGCGCGGTAATCTCACGAATGCTCTGTCTCATCCGCGTTGACAGGTTCCTCTGTCCTCGTCACGTAGAGGATGGCATTCACCACTTCAATGAGGGCCCACTGCTCGTCCGTCAGGTCGCTCGGATCCGCAGTGCGCGTGAGCATTGGGAGGTCGGGCATCTTGTTCCTTCAACGCCCTGGCCCGCTCGCTCCATCTCAACAGGCCCTGAGGACGCAATCCGGACGCAGGACGACTTCGCGATCGCCTTCCTGCGTCCAGACCTGACCGACAGGGTTTCATCGTCACCCTGAGCCACCAGACTGGATGGGTTGGGGGTTGCTTTTCCAGTGTCTTCGTCATGTTTTGATCTTCTTGCAATGTCCGGGTTGCTGCCTCAGGCTGGAAGTCCACGAACACCAGAAATCCTGTTTTTGAAGAGGTGTTGCAGAGGGGGAGCCGTCCATGCCGATGCGTCTCAACGTTGCTGCGCGGAACTTGTTTGACCTGGCCTTTCGTGGCGGTACCAGCCTTGACCATCCGTCGTTCACGGTGGACCAGGCCCTCTCACGGGTGGACCAGATGGGGATCTTGCGAGACAACATCCGCTACTACAATGCCGATCGGCAATCCCATGCCGAGGTGGAGATCGTGGGGGGAAAGATCGTCCGCGCCAGGGATCGCCACATCTGGAGCAGCACCCGGGAACTCATCAATTACAATGGGCTCTTCGCGGTTGGAATGGACGGCCGGGTCCTCGTCACGCAGGACGAAGGGGCGAGGGGCGTGGACGCGGCCACGAGGAAGAAGCACAGCAGCATGCTGGCGGGAGGCCAGGCGCTGGCTGTCGGTTGTTTCTCGACGAACGCCCATGGATACCTGACTTCAATCGACAACAACTCCGGGCATTACGAGCCCAGTGCTCAATCCCTGAACTGGTTCCTCGCGCAGTTGATCCAGCAAGGCCTCAACCAGATGAACCTGGCTGGGGTCCGCTACGTGTATTCGGTCCAGCGCGGTCAGCAGGCGAGTGTGGTGGTCAATCTGGTCTGGTGGAATGCCCTTCAAACAGCGATGAGGCTCAATCAGCAGGCTCAGGTGGCTACACCCCAGGGGATATTGAGCTTCAACCGGGTCGTAGGGCAGCAGGCGCTCGCCGCGCGTGTGTTCGTCGCTCAAGGTGCGGCGCCCAAGCCGGGCATGGTGGATGCCTGCTTTTTCTCATGTGGCATCGACCTGGCGAGGGAGTGACCGCGATGGGGTTCATGCAATCCGGACGCTCAGACATTGTGAGAGGAGCAGTGGCGATGAACATGTTCAGGTCGATGTGTGTCCTTGGCGGTGGAATCCTGGTTTCGTGCGGCGCCCCGATGCAGGACGAAGAGGCGGCGGTGCTCGGCACGCGGCAGGAGGGCCTTGCCCAGGTCTTCACCCTGCAGGCGGACTTCACCGCTGCCACCGGGGCCACCCAGATTTCATTCCCCGCGAACGCGTTCGACGCGTATCCCGACCATCCCTCAGGCGCGGCGTCGAGCTGCGTCCAGACGCAGCGGGGCGTCGACCTGCCGTGGGGCTCCAATGCGCCCACCGTCAGCGTCCAGGCGCCTCGCTCCAAGACCTGGCTCTGCTTCATGGGACCCGGCTGGAACCACAACAACACCAGCCCCCTGCCCGTGAAGCCCACGCTCCTCGCCAACGGTGAGGACGACTTCGAGATCGCCTTCCTGCGTCCCGTCTCCGCCGTGGGCCTCGAACTGCTCACGAACAGCCAGGCCCTGCACAAGGTGACCCTGACCTTCACGGACGCTACTCAGGAAGTCTTCGAAGACGCGGTTCTCGATACGGGTGCCAATGCCTTCGAGTTCGTGGGGTTCCAGTCCTCCAAGCGCATCCGGTCCATCTTCATCGACACAGCGGGTGGCGCCTCGATGAACGAGGGCATCGCCGCCATCTGGACCGCACCCTGACGGACCGCGGCCTGTCGCCGCGGGGCCCATGCCCCCGGAACTGGAGGAGGGGCCCGCTCCGGAACGCGTGGTGTTGAGTCTGCAGCAGCAGTGGCCCGTCGCCTGCCGCCTCCTCATGTTGGGAGCGGCGGGATTCGAACCCTCGTCCGAAAGCCAGAGCCTTCGGACGGTGAGGCCTTACTGGACGATGTCGGTGTCCACGGCCTTCTTCATGTTCCCGCTCATCACTGACGCGCTCTGGTAGATCTCCCCCAGGCCCGCGCCAATGCCTTCCCACGCGAAGGTCTCCGCCAGCCGGCGGGCGTTCATCGCGAGCTTCCTGCACAGGTCCGGATCATTGCGCAGCCGGCGCAGGGCATCCGCGAACTCCTGAGGTGACTCGGCCAGCAGGACGTCCTCGCCCTCCACCATGGGCAGGCCCTCCACCGCCAGCCGCGTGGCCACCACGGGCACACCGGCCGCCGCCGCTTCCAGCACCTTGAGGCGCGTGCCGCTGCCCGCGCGCAGGGGGATGGCCGTCGCCAGCGCTCGCGCCAGATGCGGCGCCACCGACGGCACCGAGCCCGTCACCACCAGCCGCTCGTTTTCCAGCGCCCGCACGGACGCGGACGGGCTGCGGCCCACCACCATGAGCTTGCCCGGCGCCAGCTCCGACGACACCAGCGGCCACACCTCCCGGGCCAGCCGCAGCACCGCGTCCTCGTTGGGCCACCAGTCCATGGAGCCCACGAAGACCAGGTCATTTCCCGCCGTCTCCGCGGGCACGAAGTCCGGCAGCTTCACGCCATTGGGCACCACGTGCACCTGCTTCGCCCCCAGGGCTCTCAGTTGCGCGGCGTCCACCTCCGAGCACGCGAGCACGGAGTCCGCCTGACTCACGCACTCGCGCTCCAGCCGCTCCACCCGGCGGAACTGCCAGCGCAGGAAGGGCCGCAGCGGCGCCGCGCTCAGGGGCGCCATGCGCGCGAGCAGTTGGCTCTCCACGTTGTGCTCGTCGATGACCAGGTGCGCGGACGGGTTCAGCTCCCGCGCCAGCGGCAACAGTTGCGCCATGTGCAGGTGGTCGAAGTGGATGATGTCGAAGGGGCCCCGTTCAGCCATCACGCGGCGGAAGGCTTCCTGGAGTCGCTGGCGCGTGAAGCGCACGTAGGTGAGCGGCGTCCCGCGCAGGAAGGCCCGGGTGCTGCTCAGCGTCTCACCCGGTGCGACTCGCGGCATGTCCACCAGGTGGAGGCGCGAGGCGGGAACGCCCAGTTCACCCAGCCAGCGGGTGAAACCCTGGGCGTCGTTCCCCGGGCGGTGCAGCGCGAGCACGTCCAGCGAGAAGCGCGAGGCGAGTGCGCGCACCAGCTCCAGCGTGCGCAGGGTGCCGCCCGTATCCGAGGGCAGCGGGACATAGGGAAGGATGGCGAGAACGCGTCGCACGGTAGAGGCCGGATCCGCTTCAGGAGACAGGTGGATGTGGCCTCGGGCTCCTCGCCGAGGCCACCGGCTTGGTAACCACCCGTTCGCAAGCGGCCAACGGTCGCGGGATGCTTTTCCGTCAATGGCGAACAGATGCCACGTCCGGAATGCATCGCGCCATCCCACCGCGTCATCCCACGGACGCCCGGGCGCCTCGCGGTCGCGACTCAGGGGGTGGTGCAGAGGGCGCCCAGGCGCTCCACCACGTACATGGAGCGGCGGCCGAAGGAGAAGCCGCCGGTGGTGCAGTCACAGCCGTAGCCTCCGACGACGGTCCGGAGATCCTGATCCGCGTAGTAGGCGCGGCTGAACGCCTGGCCTCCCGGACACGCCACAAGCCCGTCCTCGCGCGCGGCGACGTCCGCCGCTTCGCCGTCGATGTCCTCCGCGCCACCACAGCCCGCCAGCATCCCGACCGCCATCAGTCCCGCGACGATTGCCTTTCGCATCCACGACTCCCGAAGTCAGCTTCCGCAAGGGTTGAGCGGACGAGTCTAGTGGACAGGAGGGAGGCGAGGCAGGCGTCACGCGTCACCAGAGTCCTCGAAAAGACGCTCCGTTTCCGGCATGAGGGAGCCCCTTGGAACGACGAACGACGGAGGAAGCCATGAGCCTTCAGGAGAGTCAGGGTGCCGCGGCGCGCGAGCGCATTGCCCGGCTGCGACAGGTGATGCAGGCCCGCGACGTGGCGGCGGTGTGGGTGCCGTCGAGCGATCCGCACCTGTCCGAATACCTGCCCGGCCGCTGGAAGGGACGGGAGTGGATGTCTGGCTTCACTGGCTCCTCGGGGACGCTGGTGGTGACCCACGACTACGCCGGCCTGTGGGTGGACAGCCGCTACTGGGAACAGGCGGACGCGCAGCTTTCGGGCAGCGGCATCGCGACGGTGCGCACGTCGAACGCGCCCGGTCAGCCGTACCTGGACTGGCTCGCCGCGAACGTGGCCAAGGGGCAGGCGGTGGCGGTGGATGGCGCGGTGCTGGGCCTGGGGCAGGCGAGGGCGGCGTCCACGCTGCTCACGGCCAGGGGCGTGACGCTGCGCACGGACCTGGACGTGGTGGCGGAGGCCTGGCCCGACCGTCCGGTGATGCCCGTGGCCCCGGTGTACGCGCACGAACTGGCGCCCGGCTCGCGCGCCGACAAGCTCCAGGCCCTGCGCGAGGAGCTGGGCCGGCTGGGGGCGACGCACCACTTCATCTCCACGCTGGATGACATCGCGTGGCTGACGAACCTGCGCGGCGCCGACGTGGACTACAACCCGGTGTTCCTCGCGCACCTGCTGGTGGAGCCCACCCAGGCCCGCCTGTTCATCTCCGAGGGCAAGGTGCCCGACGCCCTGCGCGCGGCGCTGGAGAAGGATGGCATCGCGCTGGCCCCCTACGCGGAGGCGGCCCCGGCGCTGGGCGCGCTGCCGCAGGGAACGAAGCTGCTCCTGGACCCCCGGCGCGTGACGCACGGCCTGCGGCAGGCGGTGGCGCAGGGCGTGGTGGTGATTGAAGCGCTCAACCCGTCGACGGTGGCCAAGTCCCGCAAGACGTCCGCGGAGCTCGCGCACATCCGCTCCGCGATGGAGCAGGACGGCGCGGCGCTGTGTGAGTTCTTCGCCTGGTTCGAGTCGGCGCTCGGTCGCGAGTCCATCACGGAGTTGACCATCGACGAGCGCCTGTCCGCCGCGCGTGCGCGCCGTCCGGGCTTCGTGTCGCTGAGCTTCTCCACCATCGCCGCGTTCAACGCGAACGGTGCGATGCCGCATTACCGCGCACTGGAGGAGTCGCACGCGACGGTGTGCACGCCGGGGAGCCCCTCCCAGGGGCTGCTGCTCATCGATTCGGGCGGGCAGTACACGACGGGCACCACGGACATCACCCGCGTCGTCCCGGTGGGCGAGCCCACGGCGGAGCAGCGGCGCGACTTCACGCTGGTGCTGCGCGGGATGATCAACCTGTCCGTCGCCCGGTTCCCCCGGGGCACGCGGTCGCCGGCACTGGACGCGCTGGCGCGAGCGCCCCTGTGGGCCGAAGGACTGGACTACGGCCACGGCACGGGCCACGGCGTGGGCTACTTCCTCAACGTCCACGAGGGGCCGCACGGCATCTCCCAGACGATGCCCAACGACCCGCACACGGCGCTGGAGGCGGGCATGGTGACCTCCAACGAGCCCGGCCTCTACCGTCCAGGCCGCTGGGGCATCCGCATCGAGAACCTCATCGCCACCGTGCCCGACCAGACGACTGCCTTTGGCGAGTTCCTCCGCTTCGAGACGCTGACCCTGTGCCCCATCGACACGCGGCTGGTGGAGCCGGGCCTGCTGTCCAGGGCCGAGTCCGACTGGCTCAATGCCTACCACGCCATGGTGCGTGAGCGGTTGCTGCCCCACGTGGAAGGCGCTGCGCGCGATTGGTTGCTGAAGCGGACCGAAGCGCTCTGAAGCGGGTGCTCCTGGCGGCTCGCGGGACGGGAGGGACCTGTCCCGCGGCCCCCAAGGCATGGAGTGGCGCCATACGGAGCGAGGCCTGGAACCTGGCTCGATTTTCTTTCAGAGGCAGACGATGCCTTCCACCGCGCAATTACCCAGGACCGTGGCTGGACGGATGTCTTTGGGTCTGCTCATGCTGGGCGTCGCGGGGATGGTCCCAGCCTGTCATTGGAGTGGATGCGAATGCGCTCTGTCTGGATGTGGGTGGTGGCTCTGGCGGTCCGTCCCCTCATGGCCTGCGAAGGCACCGGTGCCGCTGGCGAGCCCTGCAGCAAGGACGGCTGCGACGTCGGTCTGGAATGCCTCCAGGACTTCCCCGGAGGCTTCTGCGCCCAGGAGTGCACCCAGGAAGGGGCGCAGGCCGGCTGCCCGGCCGACATGCTGTGCGCGCGTCAGTCCGAATCCCTGCTGTGTTCGCCTGTCTGTGATTCCCAGGACGACTGCCGTGACAACTACGCCTGCAACGGTGTGAGCGGCACGGACCAGAAGGCGTGTCGCATCCAGTTCTAGTCCCGACGGGCCTGACGTCGATTTTCTCCAGCATTGCCGCTCTGGCGCTTGATACGGGGAATCCCGTGACGGCAGGCTCGTGGGCATGAACCCAACCTCCTGGTGGCTCTGCCCGCGTCCTGCCCGACGCCTGATGACGTTCGCGCTGCTCACGGCTTCGCTCGGGGCCTGCGCGCCGGAAGAGGACGCGCAGGCTCCGGAGCCCGTGGCCCGGGTGGAGTCTGAACTCCCGGCGGGAGGCTGGCGGGTGTTGATGCCGTCCGGCGGCGCCCCCATCCGGGGCATCACCCGCCGCGCGGACGGGCTGCTCATCGGCGGTTCGAGCTGGGGCCACGGCATCGATGTGTGGACGAGCTCCAACGGGGGCGCGAGCTGGAGCCTGCACGGCTCCGTCGCCAACAACCCCAACGTGGAGTTCGGCGACGTGACGATGCTCGCCATCCCGGGCACGCGCACCGTCTTCTGCGCCTTCCGCGAGTACGCCAACGGCCAGTTCCGCGTCACCATCACCCGCAGCGACAACGACGGTGACGGTTGGGTCTACGACAGCACCGTCGCCGGACCGACGACGCGCTTCGTGGGCGCGCCCTTCCTCTTCCGGCGCGGCAACGGCGACCTGCAGGTCTATTACGATTCGGAGTTGCTGGCCGCGCAGGGCGGCTTCCCCGGCCACCAGTGGATCGCCATGCAGGGCCGCCAGGGCCTCGCCGGGGCGTGGACCGCGTACGGCACCGTCACCGTGTCGCGCGACAAGCGGGCGGGCGCGCTCAGCCGCGAGGGCATGCCCACGGTGGTGCAGCTCGCCGGGGACCGCATCATGGCCGTCGTGGAGGGCGTGGAGGGCTTTCCCTCCGGAGGCGCCCGGGCCAATGTCATCAACGCCGTGCAGTCCTGGGACGGGGGCCGCACGTGGGACGATTCACTGCGCCGCACCGTGTACAGCGCTCGCATCGACCCGGGCTCCGGCCGCCGCTACAACGCCTACGTCCCCTACGCCATCCGCGTGGGCGGGGGCCCGGTGGGCGTCGCGTTCTGCACCGACGAGGACAAGGCCGGCCCGCCCGACCTGTCCAGCGCGCCGGTGGACCAGCGCAACTGCCACGTCGGCTTCGTCACCACCACGGCCAACTTCGAGACCTGGTCCGCCCCCAGCCCCGTGTGGACGGGCACGTCGCGCAACTACACCCCCGGCCTCTTCGAGCGCGCCCCCAACGACGTCATCGCCGTCATCGACGGGCTGGGCACGAACCGGGTCCTCCTTCGCTAGCTTCCCCTTCTGTTTCATCTCCGGAGCCGGTGAACGCCAGACTTCCGTGAGAGACAAACAGGGCAACGCGTGAAAGACAGGTAACTGAAACATGGAAGCACACCGGGCCGCGCCTCCATGGCGGCCCGGTGGGGCAAGTCCCGGGGGGATTCGCTACGCTCGGGGGACCGGGAGACGGCCCTCTCCGGTTGGCCTGGAGCCCGAGCCCCGCGAATGACAAACCAAGACATGGCGGGTGAAGGCGACGTGGTGTCGGCCTTTGTGAAACAGGGCGTGTGGCTGTTCCTGCGGTGGATGTCGCTGCCCGCGTTCATCGCCGGGTATCTGGTGTCCGTGGCGATGGGGCTGGGCGGCACGCAGGCGACGCAGGTCGTGCTCACCGTGCTGCCTCCCATCATCCTCGTGTTCGGCGCGGGATACCCGCTGCTGTCGCTGTGGTGGGTGGGCCGGCATGCCCTGGCGCGGAGGTCCGGGGATGTGCCGGGGCAGCGGCTGGAGCGACTGCTGCGCCTGCCGTGGCGCGCGGCCGCCGCCACCACGGCGGGGGCCTGGGCGGTGGGTGGGTTCACCTTCAGCCTCATCGCCGCGTGGCTGCACCAGAAGGACGCCTTCCAGGTGGTGATGGGCTGTTCGGTGGCGGCGTGTTTCGGGGTGCTGCTGGCGCTGCCCTTCGCGCTCAGCCTGGAGCAGCGCCTGCTTCCGCTCGTGCTGGCCGAACAGCAGCGCTTTCCGGAGGTAGCGCCCCGGGGCGGAGGTCCCTTCTGGCCCCGGCAGCGCTGGTTCCTGCCGCTGACGTCGGTGACCTCGCTGTTGCTGACGATGCTCTTGAGCGGCGGGATGCTGGGGGTGAAGCTGCGCGTCGCCCGGGCGATGCTGGAAGAGCACCTGCGGGCGCTGGGCGCGCAGGATGCGGTGGGGCACCTGGATGCGCTGGGCCACGAGATGCTGCGCGAGTTCACCGTCGCGGTGGCGTGGATCTGCGGGGTGATGCTGGTCATCCCCGCCCTCACGCTGTGGATGATGGCCCGGCGTCAGGCGAAGGGGGCCGGCGCGGTCCAGGCGGCCATCGAATCGCTGGCGGCGGGCCGGGTGACGGCGCCGGCCTGGGTGTCCACGGATGAGCTGGGCGACCTGGCGGCGGGCATGCGCGCGGTGCTGCTCAAGCTGTCCGCGCTGCCCCGGTCGCTGCACACCGCCGCCCACCGGCTGGGTGAGGCGGGCCACCAGTTGGGACTCGCGCAGGTGGAGCAGCAGGGGAGTCTGTCGAAGCAGGCCGTGGCGCTCCAGGAGGCCCGGGCCACGTCCGACGAAATCCAGCACACCTCCCGGCTCGCCGCGGACCGCGCGGAGGCCGTGCTCCAGGTGGCGCAGCGCTCGGAGGCGCTGGGGCTCCAGGGCGAGCGCTCCGTGGAGGCGAGCCTCGCGGGACTGGTCGCCATCCAGCAGGCGGTGGACGGCATCCAGGCGCGCCTCGCGGCCCTGACGGAGAGCGCGTCGCGCATCGGGGACATCACCGCGTCGGTGAAGGACCTGGCGGACCAGTCCAACGTGCTCGCGCTCAACGCGGCCATCGAGGCGGCGAGGGCAGGGGACGTGGGCCGCAGCTTCTCCGTGGTGGCGCGGGAGATGCGGGGGCTGGCCAACCAGTCCGCCCAGGCGACGGACCGCATCCGCTCCGTGCTGGAGGACCTGCGCCAGGGCATCCAGGCCGCGTCCCTCATGGGGGAGCAGGGCGGACAGCAGGTCGCCACCGGCCTGGAGGGGGTGAGGACGTCGGGGGCGTCCCTGCGCGAACTGCTGGCCATGTCGCGCGAGAGCGCTGGCGCGGCCCGGCAGATCGCTGGCGCCGTCACGCAGCAGAACGCGGGCTTCACCCAGGTCTTCACCGCCGTCGCCGACCTGTCGCGCATCATGGAGGAGACGCTCCACCGCGCGGAGACCACCCGGGACGCCACCCAGACGTTGCAGGGCGTGTCCCAGGAAGTGGATGAGCTGGCGCGGCAGTTCCAGGCCGGCTGAGCCACGAAACCTCCAGGGTCGTCCCGCCTCCGACTCCCTCCCTTGTGCTTGCCGCGCCGCGTCGCGAGGTGCCCTCCACCCGGGGGGCTCCCATTGCGTCCGGTATGTCTTCGCGCGTCATGCGGGAAACACCGGGAGGGTGAAACCGTTCGAGCGGTGGCGACGTACCGCCCCTGTCCGAGGGGGCCTTGTCGCAACGGGGGGCCTGCCAGCAACATTCGTCCCAAAATGTAGAGAATCCCGGGAACCTTTCTCGGTTTCCCCAAAGGTAGGAGAGTTCCGCATGTCCCGCCCTGTCGATGGAGGCGCCGCCGCTGCCGCTGCCGCCGCTGCTGCTGCCGCCGCCGCCGCCGCTGCCCGTGCCGCCGCTGAAGCCGCTGCCCGTGCCGCCGCCGCGAAGGCCGCTGCTGAAGCCGCTGCCCGTGCCGCCGCCGAGAACGCCGCGAAGCAGCAGCCGAAGCAGCCCCAGGTCCAGCTCTTCAAGAAGGACGACTTCGCCACGGGCAACGCCAACAGCCGTGGCGCGAACCGGCTGACGGGCGAGTCCCCGGCGCCGTTCGCTCCTCCCACCTCCGGTGCTCCTGTCGCCGCCAACGCGGCGAATGCCAACCAGGGCCCGCAGGCGACCCCGCCGCCCCGCGCGGACGCGCTGCCCGCCACGCCGGAGGAGTTGCCCAAGCTCTTCCCGGAGCTGAAGGACAAGGGCAAGGAGGACCTCAAGAAGGCCTACGACGCGCTCAACAAGCTGGGCACCGGCACGTTCTCCGAACGCGCCACGGCCCTGGGCGAGCTGGCCTCGCAGTTCCCGGAGACGGTCCCCAACGCGCTGGAGCGCCTGGGCGTCAAGGACGAGAAGCTGGCGAAGCTGGCCACCAGCCCGGACGCGCTCTCCTCCCTGGGCACGCTGGCCGACCCCAAGAAGAGCGTGACGGAGAAGGCCCAGGCCAGCCTCACCCTGGCGAAGGCGGCCGGGGACATCCTCAAGCCGGAGGATTTGAAGGGCGTGCTGGACACCACGCTCAAGGGCCTGCCCGCCGCGGAGAAGCTGGTGGGTGCCATTGGCAAGTGGACGGACCCCAACGCGTCCGCCACGGACAAGGCGAAGGCCACGCTGGAGCTGGGCCAGGCGCTCAAGGACTTCGCCGGGGACAAGTTCCCGGCCCTGGCCAATGACCTGCGCAAGCTGGACGGTTCGCTGCGCGCCGCGGGCGCCGCCATCACCCTGGCGGATCCCAACGCCCCCATTCAGGACAAGGCGATGGCCGCCGCGCAGTTGCTCGCGGAGGTGCCCGACCTGAAGAAGGACCTCAAGGGCTTCACGGAGCTCCTGAAGAACGCGGGCGTGAAGAACGCGGCGGACGTGGCCCAGCAGGGCACCCGGCTGGCGGAGGTGGCGGTGAAGGGGTTGGATCCTTCGCTGGCGTCGAAGCTCACGCCCCAGCAACTGGAGAAGCTCACCGCCACCGCCACGAAGCTGGGCGGCCCGGAGTCGCTGGAGTCCGTCCTCAAGGGCATCACCGACCCCAAGGCGCTGGACGCGCTGGTGGGCCAGTTGGACACGCTGGATGCCGCCGCGGGCAAGCGGCTGGTGAGCACCCTGGGCGGCCTGGAGCACAAGGTCCTCAACGAGGCGCTCTCCGACCCGAAGACGGCCGAACAGTTGGCGAAGCTGGCCGGCAAGCTGGATGACGACGCGGGCAAGGTGCTGGCCAAGGCCGTGACGCAGATGGACTCCGGCGCGCTCAAGGCGCTGCTCAAGTTCACCGACGGCGTGGGCGCGGACGCGCTCAACACGACGATGAAGGGCCTGGGACCGCTGCTGGACAAGGCGGGCAGCAAGCTCGTGGGCCAGGGCCTCAAGGTGATGGAGAAGGTGCTGGGCAAGGTCGGCGTGGAGATCACCGCCGATGTCGCCGGCAAGGTCTTCAAGAACCTGGCGAAGGTCGTCCCGGTGGCGGGCGCGCTGCCCAACGCCATCGACGCGGTGAAGTACGAGAAGGAATCGCTGGACCTGCACGGCAAGAACAACGACCTGGGCTACTTCGCGCACACCATCGCGGCGCTGAACGCCGCGGACGGGGCCCTGGGTATCGCGTTGGACCTGACCGGCGTGGGCGTGGCCGTCGACGTGGGCGCAAGCGTGTTGCTGGGCGCCGCCGAACTGGCGATGGACATCGGCTTCAGCCAGGAGAAGGCGAAGTACGACGCCGACCCCAAGGGCTACAAGGCCCCGGACTGGATGAAGGCCGTGAACATCGCCGGCGCCGCGGCCCAGGGCCCGGCGGGGCTGGCGCACATGGCCGCGTACTACGGGCCGGAGGGCGCCGCGCAACTGCTCCAGTGGGGCGTGGAGAAGGGGGCCAAGGGCGCGGTGAAGCTCGCCGAGTTCGTGGGCGTGTCCCAGGCGGAGGCGGTGGGGGATGGCCTGAAGACGGGCGCGGCCGTCATCCACAAGCTGGCGGACGTGGTGCGCAACCCGTCCAAGTACGGCGAGGCCGTGGTGCAGCAGGCCACCCAGGCCTTCAACACCGCCATCGAGAAGGGCGGCGAGCTGGCGAAGGAGGCCCAGAAGGTCCTGGGCAGCGTCGTCGACGAGGCGAAGAAGCTGGGTGAGAAGGGCCTGGAGACGCTGAAGTACATCGCCCAGAACCCGGGCGCGGCGGCGAAGAAGGCGCTCGACGGCATCAAGAGCATCGTCGACTCAGGGGTGGACCTGGCCACCCAGGCCGGCAAGGACCTCTACAAGAAGGCCGTCTCCACGCTGAACGACCTGAAGGCCGGCTACGACAAGCTCACCGGCGCCGCGAAGGAGAAGGCGAAGGAGCTGATCAACGGCGCGACGACGCTCGTCAACAACACGGTGAACAAGGCGAAGGAGCTGGGCGAGAAGGGCCTGGAGCTGCTGGCCTGGACGGCCGCCAACCCCGGCGAGGCCGCCACCAAGGCCAAGGAGGCCCTCACCGACGCCCTGGCCAAGGGCGGTGAGCTGGCGAAGAAGGCCTGGGACTCCGTGAAGGACCTGGGCGCCCAGGGCGTCCAGATGGCGGAGAGCCTGGTCAAGGGCCTGGCCAACGCGGGCGAGAAGGCCGTGGAGACGCTGAAGTACATCGCGGCCAACCCGGGCGAGGCCCTCTCCAAGGCGGGGGAGTGGGTGGGCAGCACACTGTCGTCCCTGGCCCGCAAGGGCGGCGAGGCGGCCAAGGCCGCGGCCACCGCCATCAAGGACTTCGTCGACAACCGCGTGACGTGGGCCAAGGACTTCGCCAAGGACCTGCTCAAGGACGGCGTGGAGGCCTTCACCAACGTCGCCAAGGCCTGGAAGGACAACCTCACCGAAGGCGGCAAGGAGCTGCTCGTCGCCGTCGCGGACCTGGGCGACGCGGGCGTGGACGCGCTCAAGGACCTGGCGGGCGCGGGCGGACAGCTCGCGGAGGCTGCGGTTGGGCACCTGGATGATCTGGCGCGCAAGGGTCTCGAAACCGCCAAGGACGCCCTGGAGGGCCTCGCGGACCTGCCGGGCGAGGTGGGAAAGCTGGCCGGTGACGCCTTCAACTCCGTGAAGGACTTCCTGGACGACCTGATCCCCGACGACATCCCGGGCGTCCCCTTCATCTAGCCCGTTTGTAAATTTCCGCCCTGACGGGGCCTGTTCCCAATCCGGGAGCAGGCCCCGTTTCATTTTCGGGCCTCGCTGGATCTTTCCGTTAATCGCGGTGCGTCATCGGATGTGAATCCAGACGGACCCTCGGTGTGCTCATGACCCGGCTGTAACTCAGTTGTGACAGGCAACACAGAACAGACACGTTTGAGCGGAAAATTTCACACTGGTTTAACTGGCAGATCTTAATTTTCGGATCTCGCGCAACTCGCTGGGAGTGATCTGGATAATCGGGACAGGAATCACAGCCGCTACCGAGGAATCCCCGCATGAGCCTCTCCGCGACCAATACGTCCCAGCGAACGAATTCGACTCGTTCCCAGTCCGTGACGGCGACGTCCGCGCGCAATGGCGCCGCGAACCCGAACGCCATCCTTTCGCAGTACGCGCCGACGGGCGCTTCGGCGCGCACGGCGGGTCAGGACGGGCTGCAGCCGGGCGTGGCGGCGTCGAAGAAGATGGCGCAGACGGACCTGGCGCGGCTGCTGCCCTACAAGGCGAGCATCGAGGCGGCGGCGGCGAAGCACGGCCTGCCCCCGGCGCTGCTGGCGGCCATCGCGAGCCGCGAGTCGCGCGGTGGCGCGGCCCTGGACCGCACGGGCCACGGTGACGCCGGCAACGGCTTTGGCCTGATGCAGGTGGATCACCGCTATCACCAGGCGAAGGGCGGGCCCACCAGCGCCGCGCACATCGACCAGGCGGCGGGCATCCTCAAGGGCTACGTCAACGACGTGAAGAAGGCGCACCCGGACTGGTCCGAGGCGCAGCAGCTCCGTGGCGCGGTGGCGGCCTACAACTTCGGCCCCAAGAACGTGAAGACCCAGGCCGGCATGGACCAGGGCACCACGGGCAACGACTACTCCAACGACGTCTGGGCGCGCGCGCAGGCGCTGGCGCCGAGCTTCGGCGGGGCGACGGGGACGAACACCCCCACGCAGCCCTCCACCACCACGCAGCGTCCCGCGCAGACGAAGGACTCCTTCGAGCAGGCGGGCCCCAAGCGCTGGACGACGGCGCCGACGCTGGAGCAGGTGAAGGCCGGCGGCGTGAAGCTGAGCGAGGGCATGCAGGGCCCCGCGGTGAAGCAGATCCAGGAGATGCTGGGCATCCCGGCGGACGGCAAGTACGGCCCCGTCACCGCGAAGGCCGTGGCGGCGTTCCAGAAGGCCCACGACCTGCGCCCGGGCACGGCGGAAGGTCACGTGGGTCCCACCACGCTCCAGACGCTGCAGAACACCCGCGGCACGAACACCGGCAACACGACCTCCGGCAACACGACGGGCGGCGTGAAGCCCGGCAACACGACGACCGGCACGAACACCAACAACAACACCGGCGCGACGAACAACAACGGCGCGGTGCTGGGCAACGGCGTTCGCATCAACACGAACGACCCCACGCTGAAGAAGCTGGCCACCTCGCCCCTGAACAACGGCGCGACGGGTTACTGCGTGCGCACGACGCTGGACAACATGACCCGCCTGGGCATCCCGAACACCCCCGCGGCGACGGGCAATGACCCGAACAACCCGCGCGGCGGCATGGCGCAGATGCTGCGCAAGGGCTGGGACTCCATCCCGTTCCCCGGCTCGCGTCAGCAGACCATCAAGAGCCCGTACGGCAACGCCACCGCGAACGTGGTGACGGCGGACCAGTACAAGAAGCTCGTCGCGGAAGGCAAGGTCCCGGACGGCGCCATCATCTTCCAGTCGCGCCACGGTTGGGACTACAGCGGCGGCTCGAAGGGCAATGACATGGGCGTCGTGCGCAACGGCGGCAAGACGACGCACAACTACAAGGACATGCCGTCCATCATCTACTCGGACTGCAAGGAAGTCGTCATCCTGGTCCCGAAGGGCGCCATCCAGCGCGACTGATGATGTGAGGTCGTGATTCAAGGAAGCCCGGTCCGGTGACGGACCGGGCTTTTTTCGTGGCGCTCAGGCGTCCTGCTTCGCGAGCAGCTTCGCGCCCGCCTTCTTCGCCGCCTCCAGGAAGTCATCCGACAGCTTCGTGCCCCGGATGGCGCGTGACAGGGACAGGGCGCCGTACATGAGCGCGATGGCCGCCAGGGCCTTCTCCCGGTGGCGAGCGTTCGCGTTCGGGCCCAGCAGCTCCGCGAATGACTGGACGAACTCCTGCAGCTCCGCCTCCAGCGCGCCCCGGTACGGCTCCCCGGTGCGGGACACGTCCGCGGTGATGCTGGGCAGGGGACAGGTGGGGGTGAAGGCGTCGCGGTGCTTGCGCGACAGGTAGCGCTCCAGCACCTTCAGCGCGGGCGCCTCCGGCGCATCCTCCTTCGCCTTGTGCAAGAGCTTGTTCCACACCGCGCGGGCGGTGCCCCGGATCGTCTCCGTGAACAGGTGCTCCTTCGACTCGAAGTGCCCGTAGAAGCCCCCCACCGTGAGCCCGGCGCCCTTCATCACGTCCATGATGGAGCTGGCCTGGATGCCCCGCTCCAGGAGCAACGCGGCCGCGGACGCGAGGATGGCGTCGTGGGACTTCTGCTTCTGTTCCGTCTTCTGGGTCATTGGAGGATGGGCGTAATATTTCGCCCATCCTCCGTCAAGACGCCGGGCTCAGGGCTTCTTCTTGCGCGAGCCGTCCTCGTAGAAGGTGTCGTCCTCCACGAGTCCGCCATCCGGGTTCCAGCGCTTGCGCGCGGTGACGCGGTCCTTGGCCCACTGCGAGTCCTCCACGAGGACGCCGTTGTCGGCCCAGACCTGGCGCTGGCCCTCGGCCCGGCCCTCAACGTAGTGCTCGCGCGACTCCACGCCTCCGTCCGGGAAGAAGGACTCCGTCACGCCGTCGGGCTCGAAGCGGTACTTGCTGTCATCCAGGGCCTGGGCCTGCCGCTGGCGCAGCGAGCCGTCGTCGTTGAACTGGGAGTCCACCGCGCGCTCGCCGGTGACGACGAACTCGTTCTTGCGCTCGCCGTTCTGGAAGTACTCCACGCGCTTGAGCTTCTTGCGGTCCTTCCAGGTGGTGACGAGCTTCTTGCTTCCGTCCTTGAAGTACTCCGTCTCGTCGCCCTCCATCTGCCCCTTGGCGTACGTCGTCGAGCGGCGAGGGGTTGTGCCGGAGTACTCGGTGCTCAGCCCGTCGCGCAGGCCCGCGGCGTAGGAGATGGTGCTGGTGCGCTGGCCCTGGGCGTCGAACGACTCCGTCACGCCTTCGCGCAGGCCGTTCTTCAGGGGGATGACGGAGCGCTTCTGGCCGTTCGCGTGGAAGAACACGAGCGGGGACGCGCCCTTCCAGACGCAGTCCTTGATGCCCGCCTCGCGCGAGGACTGGAGGCCACAGCCGGCTTCATTCAACCGCCCGGTGTCGTCGTAGTCCGCGTAGGTGCTCTTCGCGTCGTCCGGCTGCCGGTCGTAGCGATGGGCCACCTTGCCGTTGGGGTGGTAGCGCTGGCCTTCGCCGCGCTCGTTGTCGTCGGCGTAGGTGGAGGTCTCCACCAGCCGGCCGTCTTCGAAGCGCTTGAAGCCGCCGTGTCGCTTGTCGGCCTTGTACTCCTGTTCGATGGCCCGGCCGTCGGACCAGCGGCGCACCTCCCAGCCATCCTTCTTGCCGTCGCGGTAGGAGACGGTGTGCGTCTCCTTCTTCGTGTCCCGGTCCACGCAGCGCACGGTGCCGGTGAGCTTCGCGGTCGAGTTGCCGTTGTTCAGGTTGATGGATTCGCCCTTGTACGCGCAGTCCTCCACGGCCCAGGAGGGCAGGGCGGACAAGGAGGCGGAGAGCACGACGAGGCGGATCAATGAGGGCGCGCACATGGGGATTTCCACTCAAGGAGACGAAAGGTTCGGCGCCAACCCTAGCCTTGTGGCTGGGAGCGCTGGAACCCCTGTTGCGGGTTAGAGTCGCAGCTAGCGATTGCTAGGGACATTCCATGTGCAAGCAGGGTTCATTCGTCGAGTGCCGGGTCCGAGGGACCGGGCTCTTGCTCGCTGCGATGTTGTTGGGGGGCTTCCTGTCCATTCCTCGAGCGGGCCATGCCCAGGAGCAGAAGGGCGTGCGGACCTATCTGCTCTTGGCGAACCAGTTCTACGACGCTCTGGAATACGAACGCGCGCTGGAGCAACTCGCGCAGGCTCGGCGCTTTTCGACCGGTGAATCAGACGACGTGCTCCTGTCGCTCTACGAGGGCGTCATCCTGGCAGACCTTGGCAGGAACGAGGCGTCCACCGTGGCGTTCAAGGCGGCCCTCCAGCGTCAACCGCAGGCGAAGCTGCCTGTGAAGGTTTCGCCCAAGGTGGAGCGCAGGTTCGAGGAGTTGCGACGGCAGGTGGAGCGTGAGAGGGCGAAACAAGTCGCGCGCGTCGGCGTGGCGAGGAAGGAGTCCCCAGAAGCCGACGCCTCGAAGACCGGAATCGACGCGCAGGGCAATTCCATGGAGGGGGCGCCAGCGCCCATGAGCGTGTCCACGTCCCCTTCGACGTCTGTGGCCCCTACTGAGCCCCTGTCTGCGCATGCGGAGACTTCTGGAAGTCGCCTGCGGGGTCGGGCGTGGATCCCCGCGACGGTGAGTGGGGCATTGCTGGTGGGCGGTGGTGTGGCCTACCTGCAAGCCCGGAGTGAGCGTTCCAAGCTCCAGACCAACGATGCAAGCTTGACGAACTCCCAAGAGGTGGACAGGAGCGTGTCTCGCGGAAGGACCTTCCAGACGGTGGGTTGGGTCCTCACGGGCGCGGGTGTGGCAGGGCTGGGAATCTCCGCAGGCATGTATCTTCTGGGCGCGCCCCAGGCCTCAGGGCAGATAGAGCTGGGGATGAGTACAGATGGGACGTCTGCCTTTGTTGTCGGGAGGTGGCCATGAGCGTGTTCGGGCGTTGTGTACTGCTGGCGGGCGGGCTGCTGATCGGCCTCATGGGGTGCGTCGACTTCGAGCAGCAGGGGCGCGACTTCTGCCTGCGCAACCCGGAGCGATGTGGTGCGAAGGGGCGCGATGGAGGTGCTGGCGAGGATGGCGGCAGCGGCACCCATCCTGACGCGGGGCCGTTCCTTCCACCGCTCCTCATTGAGCGACCCCAGGCCTCCTTCGAGGTGACAGCGGGCGGCCGTCTGACCTTCAATGGGCGCGCTCAGGATCCGCAGGACAGTGCAATGCGTTTCGCTTGGACCGCGACCGTTGGCTCCTTGGATACCGCGCAGGACACCAGCACCACAAGCCAGATTGTCTGGACGGCGCCACCGTGTCTGGATCCGGGCGTCACGGCTTCCTTCACGCTCACAGTGAGCAATGCATTTGATCTGGCGGTCATCGCCCGGTTCTCCGCCACCGGCATCCCTATCTGTCCGGTGTGGACTTCCGCCAGCAGCATGTCCGTGGGGCGCTCGGGTGCCACGGTCACCCTGTTGCAGTCGGGCAAGGTGCTGGTGGCGGGAGGCCGCTCGGGCCCCATCGAGACCCTTGCCTCCGCAGAGTTGTACGACCCGGCGACGGGCAACTGGGCCTCGACCGGGAACATGTCCTCGCTCCGGACCAACCACACAGCGACGCTGCTGCCTTCAGGCAAGGTGCTGGTGGCGGGCGGTTCGAATGGCACCGCAGCCCTGTCTTCGGCGGAGGTGTATGATCCAGCGGCGGGCACCTGGGGGCCTGCGGGCAGCCTGACTACTGCTCGCACCTATGCCACGGCGACACTGCTATTGTCTGGCAAGGTACTGGTGGTGGGCGGCACGGATCACGACCTCACCATGTCTACCGCAACCGCACAACTGTATGATCCAGGGACGAACACATGGGCCTCCACGGGCAGTATGCCCAGCGGGCGTGGCTACCATTGCGCCTTGCTGTTGCCTTCGGGCCAGGTTCTGGTGGCGGGCGGCTTCAACAGTCGCAACAGTCCCGGCGCCCTATCCTCCGCGGACATCTACGATCCTGAGGCAGGCGCTTGGCACTCCGTGGGCAGCATGTCCACGTACCGTATCTCCTTCACTGCCACGCTGCTTCCCTCTGGCAAGGTACTGGTGACCACGGACAAGGATGGCAGGGCGGAACTCTATGATCCGGAGTCGGGCACCTGGGCGCTTACCGGCTCGATGGTCGTTGGCAGCCAGGGCCACACGGCGACGCTGCTGCCCTCAGGCACGGTGCTGGTGACAGGCGGCTATGGCAAGGACGGCGATGCGCCTCGCGTGACTGCGCAGATGTATGAACCGGTGACTGGCACCTGGACTGCCACGCTTCCCCTTTCCACAGGGCGAAGCGTCCATACGGCCACGCTGCTGCCGTCGGGCAAGGTGTTGGTGGTGGGGGGGCACGGCCCGAGTGGTCCTCTCAATACCGCAGAGCTCTACAGGCCCTGACGCGGGCATCCCACCGCCGAAAGACAACGGGCCGGGCACGCTCGAAGCGCACCCGGCCCGGAAAGTCATGACGTCAGTCTCGGATTAGCGCGTGGCGACGGCGGGCTGCTCGGGCTTCGCGACGACGGAGTCCTTCGCGGCCTGGATGGCGGCGTCGATGTCCAGCTTGCCGCCGGTGATGACCTTGCCCTTGAGGTCCGTGTCCAGCTCCACCGTCTTGAGCAGGAGGTCGCGCACCTGCACGGCCGTCAGGTCCGGGTTCTCCGCGAACATGCGCGCGGCGGTGGCGGCCACGGTCGGCGTCGCCATGGAGGTGCCGCTCATCTCCTCCCACTTGTTGCCCGGCACGGTGCTGAGCACGTCCTCGCCCACCGCGGCCAGGTCCACGACCTTGTCGCCGTGCGACGAGAAGCGCGCCAGCTTGTCGTTGTTCTTGTCCATCGACGCGATGGTGATGACGTTGGGCAGGTCGATGTTGGCGGGCATGTCCGCCACGTTGTTCATGTTGCTGCCGTTGCCGTTCGCCGTGGCCGCGACCAGCAGGATGTCCGCGTCCGCCAGCTTCTGCACCGCCGCGGTCCAGCGCGCCTGGTCCGCCGGGGAGCGGTACGTGTTGCCGAAGCTCGCGTTGGCGGCGCGGATGTTCACGCCCTGCTCCGTCTTGAGGTTGACCAGGTAGTCCACCGAACGCTCGAAGTTGGTGAGCAGGTCGGCGCCGTCGTACAGGCCGCCCACGCTCAGCACCTTGGCCTTGCCGGCCGCGATGCCGGTGTTGCCCTCGCCGTTGTCCTCGGCCGCGATGATACCCGCCACGTGCGTGCCGTGGTCCGTACCCTCGCCCTTGAACGGGTTGCCTTCGCCGGTGCCCACGTTGAAGCCGTGGATGTCGTCCTTGACGCCGTTGCCATCGTTGTCGATGCCGTCCCCGTCGATTTCACCGGGGTTCGTCCACATCGCGTCGTCCAGGTCCGTGTGCTTGAAGTCCACGCCACCGTCGATGACCGCGATGACCGGGTCGCCCGACGGCTTGGGCTTCGGCTGCGACGGATCCACCTTCTTCGCGTCGACGACCTTGTTCGCGTCCGGCTTCACCGCGACGTTGGACGAACCGAAGGCGAAGGCAGACGCAGGCACGCTGCCCGTCGGGGCTGCGGGACGGCCCGTGGGGCGGTCCACGAAGTTGTTGGGACGCGCACCCCGGGTCTCGAAGCCGTCACGCACCGTGAGGGGCTTGGCCTTCGGGGCTTCCGCGCGGGAGGTCTCACCGGTGCGGGCCGTGGGGGCGACGGAAGCGGGCGACTTGCGGTTGATTTCCATGGTGTTCCTCCGTGGGGGGATGCGGAGCGGCCACTGACTCCCACATTGTCGCCTGTCCCGATTTTAAGTTTCGTTGCATTTGTTTTCCGGGTGCACCTGGGGCGGAACCGGGCGTTAGAGAAGGTCGAAATTCCACGGAGGAGGACGCATGAGCCAGGAGCAGTGGACCGCCGTCGACCGCTACATCACCGACCGCCTGGTGGCACCGGACGCAGTGCTGGAGGCCGCGCTGGACGCGAGCGAGAAGGCGGGGCTGCCGGCCATCAACGTGGCGCCCAACCAGGGGAAGTTGCTGATGCTCCTGGCCCAGATTCACGGCGCGCGCCGCATCCTGGAGGTGGGCACGCTCGGGGGCTACAGCACCCTGTGGCTCGCGCGGGCGCTGCCGCCCGGGGGCCGCATCGTCACGCTGGAGGCGGTGCCGAAGCACGCG
Source organism: Corallococcus terminator (assembly GCF_003611635.1). Taxonomy (GTDB): domain Bacteria; phylum Myxococcota; class Myxococcia; order Myxococcales; family Myxococcaceae; genus Corallococcus; species Corallococcus terminator. The sequence goes on from NZ_RAVZ01000030.1 coordinate 34,294, forward strand.
GAGGTGGCCCGGGAGAACTTCGCCCGCGCGGGCCTGTCCGACGTGGTGGAGGTGCGGGTGGGCCCTGCCCTGGAGACGCTTCCCCAGTTGGCGAAGGAGGGGCAGGCGCCGTTCGACCTGACGTTCATCGACGCGGACAAGGTGAACACGGCGGAGTACTTCGCGTGGGCGCTCAAGCTGTCGCGCAAGGGCAGCGTCATCCTCACCGACAACGTCGTGCGCAAGGGCGGCATCATCGACGGGGCGAGCACCGACGCGAACGTCCAGGGCATGCGCCGCTTCTATGAGACCGTGGCCGCAGAACCCCGCGTGAGCGCCACCGCCGTGCAGACGGTGGGCAGCAAGGGCCATGACGGCTTCTCGCTGGCGCTCGTCACGGGCTGACCGGTCTGGCGTCCCGCACCAGCTCGTCCCAGAGCGTCTTCACGCTCCTGCGCAGCCAGACGTGCGCAGGGTCCCGGTCGAAGCGGGGATGCCACGCCTGGGCGACGACGAAGGAGCCGGTCTCCAGCGGCACGGCGCGCACGCGCAGGGGCATCAGCGCCGCCGCGGACCGGGCGAACACCGAAGGCACCACGGCGATGGCCTGCGTCCGGGCGACGAGGGCCGCCGCCGCGAGCAGGTTGGGCACCACGCCCGTCACCCGGCGGACGTGGCCCCGCCGCTCCAGCAGCGCATCCAGCGGGTTTCGGGTCATCCCGCGCCGGGATGCCACGACGTATTCGGCGCGGGCGAAGCGCTCCAGCGTCAGCTTGCCCCGGGCCAGCGGGGACGTGCGCGCCACGAGGACGGCGAAGGTGTCCTCGCCCAGTCGCTGCACGCGGATCTCCGGGCCCAGCGCGTTCTGCACGCCGATGTCCAGGTCCACGTCGCCATCGCGCAGCGCCTCCACGTCCTCCGTGCCTTCCGCCACGAAGCGCAGCGTGAGCCCCGGGGCCTCGTCGCGCGCCCGCTGGTAGAGCGAGGCTCCTAGCAGCGGGATGATGCCGTCGTTCACCCGCACCGTCAGCGTGCGCGTGAGCTGGGCCGGAGGGGTGGGCGTCCCGGGCGCGAGCAGGGCGGTGGCTTCCCGCACCACCGCGCGCACCTGCTCCTGGAGCGCCAGCGCGCGCGGCGTGGGGACCAGCCCGCGTCCCGCGCGCACGAGCACGGGGTCCCCCAGCGCCGTGCGGATGCGGGTGAGCGTGCGGCTCATGGCCGGCGCGCTCAGGTGGAGCCGTTCGGCGGCGCGCGCCACGCTGCCCTCGCGCAGCAGGGCATCGAGCGCCACGAGCAGGTTGAGGTCCAGGTCCGCCATCCGCGCGATACTAGCCGTGAGCCTGCTACGCGGTGCGCACCGCGAGGAGGCAGTCGTCGTCGTCCCAGGGCAGGGGGACGGTGAGGTAGCCGTGCTCCGGCCGCTCCAGATGCGCCGCGAAGTCCGGGCTCATCTTCACGTTGTCCGCGACCAGGATGGCCCCGGGCCCGAGCTTCGGCTCCAGCAAGCGCAGCAGGGGCAGGTACAGCGGCTTGGCGCCGTCGAAGAGCACCAGGTCCAGGCCGTCCGGCACGTCGGTGCGCAGCGTGTCGAGCGCGTCCCCTTCCCGGAACTCCACCAGGTCTACGAGCCCCGCGGTGGTGAGGTGCTCCCGCGCACGCCGCACCTTGGTGGGTTCGAACTCCGTGGTGATGAGCCGGCCGCCGCCGTTGTCGCGCAGCGCGGAGGCGAGGTGGAGCGTGGAGATGCCGAACGACGTGCCGAACTCCACCACCGTCTTCGCCCGCCGCGCGCGCGTCAGGGCATAGAGCAGCCGGCCCAGCGCCTCCGACACGGGCAGGTAGGCGTCCGCCACCTGCGCGTAGAACGTCCGGTAGTCCTGGTGCAGCGCCTTCGCCCGGGCCTCGGGCGACAGGGTCCGGTAGGGCGCGAGCACGGCGGTGTCCGTCTTGCGCGCGTCGGCGAAGAGGTGGGTGAGCAGGTCGGCGACAGGAGGGGAATGGAGGGTCGTGGTCATGCCCCCCACCGTGCGCCTCCGCCCTCAAGACAACCAGTGCACCGGGCGCACTGCATTCGTGCGCCCGGTGCAGGCAATGACTACCAGACCTTCACGCGCTGCTCCGGCGTGAGGAAGAGGCCCTGGCCGGGCTTCACGTCGAACGCCTGGTACCACGCGTCCACGTTGCGCACGGTGGCGGTGCGGTACGGGCCGGGAGAATGGCCGTCCGTCACCAGCAGGCGGCGCAGCAGCGGTTCACGGAACTTGTTGCGCCACACCTGGGCGAAGCCGAGGAAGAAGCGCTGCTCGCCGGTGAAGCCGTCCTTCGTGACCGCGGGCTTGTCTCCCAGCGACATCACGTAGGCGTCATGGGAGATGGAGACGCCGGCCACGTCGGCGATGTTCTCGCCCAGCGTCAGCTCCCCGTTCACCGTCATGTCGGGCAGCGGGCGGTAGGCGTTGTACTGGGCGGCGAGCGCCTTGCCCGCGGCCTTGAACCGCTGCAGGTCCTTGGGCGTCCACCAGTTGGCCAGCTTCCCCTTCGCGTCGAACTGCGCGCCCACGTCGTCGAAGCTGTGGATGATTTCGTGGCCGATGACGGCACCGATGCCGCCGTAGTTCACGGCCGGGTCGGCGTTCGGGTCGAAGAAGGGGGCCTGGAGGATGGAGGCCGGGAAGATGATGGAGTTCTGCTGCGGCGAGTTGAGCGCGTTGACCTCCTGCGGCGTCATGAACCATTCCTTGCGGTCCACGGGCTTGCCCAGCTTGGCGACGTTGCGGTGGTAGTCGAAGAGCTCCGCGCGCTCGGCGTTGCCGAAGGCGTCACCCTTGATGATCTCCAGCGCGGAGTAGTCACGCCAGGTGTCCGGGTGGCCAATGCCCACCTGCACCGTGCCCAGCTTCTCCTGGGCCCGCGCCTTGGTCTCCGGCGACATCCACTCCAGCGCTTCGATGTGGCGGCCCAGCGCGGCCAGGATGTTGCGGACCATGACATCCGCCTCGGCCTTGGCCTGGGGCGGGAAGTGCTTCTCCACGTAGCGCTTGCCCACGGCCTCGCCCATGGCGTGGTTGGTGGAGTCCACGCCGCGCTTCCAGCGCTCGCGCAGTTGCTGCGCGCCGGAGAGCGTCTTGCCGTTGAACTCGAAGCCCGCGTCGACGAACGCCTTGGGCAGCACGGCCGTCTTGCGCGCGATGGCGTGGAACGTCAGGTAGTCCTTCCACGTCTGGAGCGGCTCGCTGCCCACGAGGCGGGAGATGCCGCTCAGCGCGCTCGGCTGCCAGACGATGAACGCCTCCTGCTGGGCAAGCCCCGCGCTCGCGAACCACGCGGCCCAGTCCATGCCGGGGGCCTTCTTGGTGAAGTCTGCCTGCTTCCAGGAGTTGTTCACCTTGGCCACGTCCTGCGTGTCCTGAGCGGACCAGTGGGCCTTGGCGAGCTTCTTCTCCAGCTCGAAGATGGCGCGGGCCTTCGCGTCGCTGTCGGCGATGCCCGCGTTCTTCAACTGCACGGCGATGTGCTGCTGGTACTTCTCCCGCACCTCCTTGAAGCGCGGCGAGTCCACCAGATAGAAGTCGCGGTCCGGCAGTCCCAGGCCGCCCTGGAGCAGGTACGCGGCGTAGCGGGAGGGCTCGTTCAGGTCCTCCGCCACCCAGAGGCCAAAGAGGCGTTCGGTGGTGGTCTGCCCTGTGTTGAGCGCGTCCACGTCCGCGCGCAGGGTGGTGCCCAGGAGCGTGGACAAATCCTTGCGGGTGGCGACCGCCGTGATGCGCTCCAGCTCCGGCTTCAGCGGGGTGATGCCCTTTGCCTCGATGCCCGCCTCGTCCATGAAGCTGGCGAAGTAGTCACCCAGCTTGCGGTCCTCGCTGCCCGGGGCGGCGTCCGACTTCGCGGCGGTCTCCAGCAGCTCGCGCGTCTGCTTCGAGGCCTCTTCGGCCAGCCGCGTGAACATGCCCATGGAGGAGCGGTCGGCGGGAATCTCCGTCGTGTCCTGCCACTTGCCGTTGACGTAGCGGTAGAAGTCGTCGCCCGGCGCCACGGCCGTGTCCATGCCCGGCGTGTCGATGCCGAAGGTGCCGTACACCGGCTTGGGAGGGGCGGGCGGCGGGGTCGGCGCGGCGGCGGCCTCCGCGGGCGGCGTCGCGGGCTTCTCGGCGGGCGCGGAGGAGGTGCAGGCGGTGATGAGCGCGGACGCACAGACGCCAAACGTCATGCGCGCGGCGCCAAAGGGCGGTCTGGAACGGGACGTCATGAATGCTCCTGGAAGGGCCCCCCAACGGGCTGGCGCACTCTGGCGCACGGGGGCGCGCCGCCAACAGCGCAAACGGCGGTTTCATCCCGGGCTTCGTGGGCAAGCCCCCGGGGCGCGGGCGGGAGCGGGTGACGCGGCGCCCCAGCCGGGCTTTCCCGTCACCGCCACAGCGTCCGTCTTGAGGCCCGTCTCCCCGGGGCGAAGTCGCGCGGGAACGACACGCACGCTTGCCGCCGCCGGGGGTGCCACGCCGGTTCCAGGGGACGCACCCGGTGTGTTAACGCTCCCGCCGCCCATGCAAACCGGTGTCTCGGAACGCACCCGCTTCGTCCTGTTCGCCCTCGCGGGCGGCGTCCTGGCGTTGCTGCTCGCGCACCACCCCGTCCTGCTGTCGGGCTTCCGCCTGGTCCAGGGGGACGAGGGCGACGTGCGCTTCAACCACTACGTGCTGGAGCACGGGTGGCGGTTCATCTCCGGGGACGCGCTCCATGCGCGCTTCTGGGATCCGCCCATGTTCCACCCCGAGCCCAACGTCGCCGCGTACTCGGACGTGCTGCTGGGTGTGGCGCCCTTCTACTGGCTGTGGCGGCTGCTGGGCTTGAGCGAGGACATGTCCTGGCAGGCGTGGAGCCTCACGATGTCCGCGCTCAACTACGCCGCGGCGGTGTGGCTGCTCATGCGCGGGTTGGGCCTGCGCGCGGGGCCGGCGGTGGTGGGGGCGGTGCTCTTCACGGCGGGCGCCCCGCGCATCAACCAGCTCAACCATCCGCAGCTCACCGGCCAGTTCTTCACGCTGCTCGCCCTGGGCGCGGTGCTGGTGTTGCTCCGGCCGGAGACGGACCGGCGGCGCGGGGTGGCGTGGTCCGCGCTGCTCGTGGGCTCCTTCGTGGCCCAGCTCTACGCGGGCTTCTACTGGGGCTGGTTCCTCTTCTTCTTCCTGCTGCTCGGCTTCCTGCTCGCGCTCGACTTCGGAGACACTCGCCGGACCCTCTTCGAGTCCCTGCGCCGCCACCTTCCGGCGCTCGCGGCCTTTGGCGTCGTGGGCCTGGCGCTGCTGGCGCCCCTCGTCCTGCACTCGCGTCAGGCCATCGGCACGGTGGGGCTGCGCGACTTCGCCGAAGTCACCCCCATGGTGCCCCGCGTCTGGAGCTGGTTCTACGTGGGCCCGAAGAGCTGGCTGTATGGCTGGACGAATGACTTCCGTCGCTTCCAGCGTCTGCCATTGGGTTGGGAACACCAGTTGGGCATGGGCTTCGTGACGACCGTCCTGGCGGTGGTGGGGCTGTGGCAGGCCCGCGCACGGCCGGCGGTGAGGATGCTGCTCGTGATGTGGATCGTCACCGTGCTGCTCGTGTCGTTCTATCCAGGGGGCCTGGTTCCCTGGAAGCTCGTCTTCAAGGCCGTGCCCGGCGCGGCGGCCATCCGGGCGCTGGCGCGCATTGGCGTGTGGATGCTCATTCCCGCGAGCATCGGGCTGGCCTTCTTCCTCCAGCGGCAGGTCCAGCAGGGGCGCGTGGCGCTGGCGGCGGGACTGGGTGCGCTGTGCCTGTTGGAACAGGGCCTGAGCATCTCCACCTATGACCGGTTCGAGTCCCGCGCGGACGTGGACGCGGTGGCCTCCCGCGTGGGGCCGGAGTGCCAGAGCTTCTTCTACGCGCCCACGTCCGGCGGCGATGAGGGGTGGAAGTACCAGCTCGACGCGGTGTGGGCTTCCGTCACGCGCGACGTGCCCACGGTGAACGGGTATTCGGGCAACGCGCCCCGGGGCTGGAAGCTCCACGACGCCCGCCGCTTCGACGCGACGTCCGCCGAGCACGTCGACCGCGAGCTGGCGGCGTGGATGGAGGCGAACTCGCTGGCCCCGGGAAGCGTCTGCCGCATCGAGGTGCCGGCGCGGAAGTAGGACGCCCGCGCCCGCCCGGCGCTCACGGCCAGCGGCGGAAGATGAGCGACGTGTTGATGCCGCCGAAGGCGAAGTTGTTGCTCATCACCAGGTCCGTCTCCAGGGCGCGTCCGTCGCCGGTGACGTAGTCCAGGGGCGCGCACTTCGGATCCACCGTCGCGGTGTCCAGGTGCAGCGTGGGCGCGAACCAGTTGGAGCGCATCATCTGGATGCTCATCCACGCCTCCAGCGCGCCGCAGGCCCCCAGCGTGTGGCCCATGTAGCTCTTGAGCGACGACAGAGCGACCTTCTCCCCGAACACCGCCAGCGTGGCGGCGCTCTCCGCCACGTCCCCGGTGTCCGTCGCGGTGCCGTGCGCGTTGACGTACGGGATGGCGGAGGCCGGCACGTCCGCGTCCTCCAGCGCCAGCCGCATCGCCTGCGCCATGGTGTCCGCGTTGGGCTGGGTGACGTGGCGGCCATCGCTGTTGGTGCCGTACCCCAGCACCTCCGCGTGGATGGTCGCGCCGCGCGCCCGGGCGTGCTCCAGGTCCTCCAGCACCAGCGTGCACGCGCCTTCGCCCAGCACCAGCCCGTCGCGCTCGGCGTGGAAGGGGCGGGGGGACAGGTGGGGCGCTTCGTTGTGCTTCGTGCTGGTGGCGAAGAGTGTGTCGAAGACGGCGGCCCCGGTGGCGTCCAGCTCCTCCGCGCCGCCCGCGAGCATCGCCACCTGACGGCCCAGCTTGATGGCCTCGTACGCGTAGCCGATGCCCTGGCTGCCGGAGGTGCACGCGCTGGAGGTCGTGATGATGCGACCGGTGATGCCGAAGAAGACGCCGATGTTCACCGCCGCCGTATGGGACATCATCCGCAGGTACGTCGTCGCGGTGATGCCCTCCGTCGTCTTGTGGGTGATCATCTTGCCGAAGTCGCCCATGTTCTCCGGCGTCCCCGCCGAAGAGCCGTAGGCGATGCCCATCTTGCCGCTCTTCACCAGCGGGTTGCCCAACAGGCCCGCGTCCAGGAGCGCCAGCTCGCTGGCCCGCGTCGCCATCAGCGCCACGCGGCCCATGGTGCGCGTCGTCTTGCGCGAATACGTGGACGACGGCAGCTCGAACGGCGCGGCGGGAGCTCCCAGTCGCGTGTGCAGGCCTTCGTATTGCTTCCAGGACTCCATCACCTGGACGGCGTTCTTCCGGGCGCGCAGCCGCGCCTCCACCGTTGCCCAGTCGTGCCCCAGGGGACTCAGGGCACCCACGCCGGTGACCACCACGCGCTTCATCCGACCATCCCCCCGTTCACGGAAATCACCTGACGCGTGATGTAGCCGGCGTCCTCGGCCATGAGGAAGCTCACCGCGGCGGCGACCTCCTCCGGTCTGCCCACCCGGCGCGCGGGGATGATCTTCAGCGCCTCTTCCAATATCTGCGGGTCCACCATCTCCGTGTCGATGAGGCCCGGGGCCACGCAGTTGACGGTGATGTCCCGCTTGGCCAGCTCCACCGCCAGCGCCTTCGTCGCGCCGATGATGCCCGCCTTGGCGGCGCTGTAGTTCACCTGGCCGCGGTTGCCCATGATGCCGGACACCGACGCCAGCGTGACGATGCGGCCCGGCTTGCGGCGGCGCACCAGCGGCATCGTGAGCGGGTTGAGCACGTTGTAGAAGGCGTCCAGGTTGGTGTGGATGACGCTGTCCCACTCCTCCGCCGTCATGGACGGGAAGGCGTTGTCGCGCGCGATGCCCGCGTTGCACACGACGCCGTAGTAGCAGCCGTGGGCTTCCACGTCCGCGAGCAGCGCGGCTTGCGTCGCGGCGCGGTCCGCCACGTCGAACTGGAGCACGCGCGCTTCGCGTCCCGCGTCCCGCACCAGCGCCGCCACCGCGTCCGCTTCCTCGCGCCGGCTGCGGCAGTGCACCACCACGTCGAAGCCGTCGCGTGCGAGGCGCAGCGCGATGGCGCGGCCGATGCCCCGGCTGGAGCCCGTCACCAGCACCGTCTTGTCACCCATCCGTGTCGCTCCTCTTCACGTCGTGCCCGGCTTGAGGCTCGAACACCGTCAGCGCCGCCGTGGCCACCGTCTGCGTCCCGAGGGTGATGGTGCAGTCGAACTGGCCCAGCCCGTTGTCCGCGGAGAACTGCCGGTGGACCTCGATGCGCAGGCACTCCCCCAGCGCGAAGCGGGGCCGCTGGCATTCATAGCGGCGGGTGCCCAGCAGGAAGCCCACCTTCGGGACCTCTCCGCGCAGCCGCGCATGCCAGCCGGCCCAGGCGGCCACGGCCTGCGCCATGTACTCGATGCCCACCCAGCCGCCCACGGCGCCGTCCACGAAGAAGAGGCTGTCCTCGCGCACCGTGACTTCCGCGAGCAGCGTCTCCGCGTCGCCTTCCAGCGCGCGGTCGAGCAGCCGCATGCGCCCACCATGGGGCACCAGGTCCGCGATGGGCAGGTCGATGGGGGTGCGCATCACGCGCGCTCCAGCACGAGGGCGGCGTTGCTGCCCCCGAAGGCGAACGAGTTGCTCAGCACCGCGCGCACCGGCCGCCCCAGCGCCTCGCCCGGTTTCACCAGCGACAGCGCGGGAAGGGCCGGGTCCGCCGCCCCATCCCAGAAGTGCGCGGGCAGCCGTCCCTCCGGGTTGTCCGTGAGCGTGAGCCACGCGAAGGCCGCCTCCAGCGCGCCCGCGGCCCCCAGCGTGTGGCCGGTGAGCGGCTTGGTGGAGCTGGCCTTCACGTCCGGGCCCAGCAGCGCGTGCACCGCGCGGCTCTCCATCGCGTCGTTCTGTGGCGTCGCGGTGCCGTGCAGGTTCACGTAGTCCACGCCTTCGGGCGTGAGCCCCGCGCGCGCGAGCGCTTCGCGGATGGCGGCGATGGCGCCCCGGCCGCCGGGCTCCGGCGCGGAGATGTGGTGCGCGTCGGAGGACTCGCCCCAGCCGGACAGACGCACCGGCCCCGGCTCGCGCGTCATCAGGAACAGCGCCGCGGCCTCGCCGATGTTGATGCCGTGGCGGTGGACGCTCATCGGGTTGCAGCGCTCCTCGCTCACCGACTCCAGCGAGCGGAAGCCCGCCACGGTGAAGCGGCACAGCGAATCCACGCCGCCCGTCAGCACCGCGTCCACGGTGCCCGCGCGCAACAGCCGCGCCGCGCTCGCCAGGGCCTTGGCGCTGGAGGAGCACGCGGTGGAGATGACATAGGCGGGGCCGGCGAGTCCCAGCACGTGGGCCAGGGCGCTTGAGGGGGCGCCCAGTTCCTGCTGGCGCAGGTGCCAGGTCGCGGGCAGGTGTCCCGTGGCGAGCCGCGCGGCGATGGCGCCTTCGCTCTCCCCGATGCCGGAGGTGCTGGTGCCCAGGACGACGGCCACGCGCTCCGGACCGAACCGGGCGATGGCCGCGTCGACGGCGGGACGGACTTCGGCGAGCGCGGTCAGCAGGAGCGCGTTGTTGCGGCTGTGCCAGGACGCGGGCAGCGCGTCCTGGGCCTGGAGCGGGGCGGTGACGAGGCCCAGGTGCAGCGCGCGGTCCGCGTACCCTTCATGGGCCGCGACGCCGGACGGGGTGGACGCGAACAGGGCGCGCGCCACCTCGCGCTTCCCGGAGCCCAGGGCGCAGACGAGGCCGAGCTGGTGGAGGAAGACGGGGGGCATCATGGAAAGAGTCACTCGTCCGCGAGGCGCGATTCGATGGTGAGCCGGTAGTGCTCGGAGAGGTTGGTGAGCTGTGTGCGCCCTTCCCAGCGCGGCTCGCCATCGTAGCGCACCGTCACCCATTCCCTGCCGTTCTTCGACAGGGCGCGACGCCCCGGCCCATCCTCCAGCGTCCAGCCAGGGGGAAGGGCGGCGCGCACGGCGTCGGCGGGCCAGTAGACGAGCTGCACGTCCCGGAGCACCGGCGCGGACTGGAACTGGGCAGGCAGGCGCGGGTCGCGCTCCTCGTCCAGCGTGGTGCCGTTCCAGCGCAGCGTGATGAGCCGCTGCCCCAGGGCGAAGCCGGCAAGCTGCATCAGCGCTGGCTCCACCTCCAGCAGGGCCTCCAGTGAACGCGGGCCGCCCGGGTCCGACTCGTGCGCGAACTCCAGCCGCTGCGTCAGGCTCACCGTGGCGCCCAGTGCGGCCGGTGCCAGACGCAGCTCTGGCAGCGGTTCGCCGGGAGC
>NZ_RAVZ01000310.1 GCF_003611635.1 Corallococcus terminator
GGGCTCCTCGGGGGGCGGTGGCGCCAGCTCGTCCTGGTAGTCCGGGCCGCCGGGCCCGGTTGCCTGCCTGCTTCCTGGGCGGCGTTCCGCGCGGCCACCGTCCTGCAACCGACAGGAAGTCCTCCTCTGGCGGGGCGCCATCGCCCGCCTGGGGGGCACTCCCTACCTTGGGGGCATGAAGGCTTCTCGCAAAGGCTTGCCCGTCTACGTGCCGCCCCGGACGGTGTGGTCGGTGGGCGCCCAGGTGGTGCTGCTGGTGCTCCTGGGCACGGCGATGCAGCGCCTGGGGCCGGTGCTGACGCTGCTGGCGGTGGCGCTGCTGCTGGGGCTCGCGGCGGAGCCCGTCGTGCGGCGAATGCAGTCATGGGGCGTGCGCCGGGGCCTGGGGGTGGCGCTCATCGCGCTGACGCTGCTGGGTGTCACCGGCCTGCTCATCCTCACGTTGGTGCCGCTGCTGGTGGATCAGTTGGAGAACCTGGTGCACGCGGCGCCGGGCTTCTTCGCGGAGCTGACGCAGGCGCCGTGGGTGCGGAAGCTGGATGAACACTTCGGGGTGCTGTCGCGCCCGCAGGACGCGTTCAACATGGAGCCCGGGGTGCTGGCCCGGCCGCTCATCACCGTGCTGTCCTCCACGGTGGAGCTGATGGGCGCGGGCGTCACGGTGCTGGCGCTGGCGGTGTTCGGACTGCTGTTCGGACACGACCTCTACGCGAGCATCCTGGGCTGGGTGCGCCCCCGTCAGCGCGGCCGCGTGCGCCGCGTGGTGGGCCGCATGCGCGAGGCGGTGGGCAACTACCTGGTGGGCACGCTGCTCATCGTGAGCGTGGGCGGGGCCTTCACGGCGCTGATGTCGCTGGCGCTGGGGGTGCCGTTCTTCCTGCCGCTCGGGCTGGTGGCGATGGTGCTGGGGCTCATCCCGTACATCGGCAGCTTCATCACCGCGCTGCTGGTGAGCGTCACCACGCTGGCGTCGGTGGGGTCGCGCCGCGCGCTCATCGCGCTGGCCCTGTTCCTGGTCTACCAGCAGTTCGAGGCCCACCTGCTCAGCCCGTTGGTGCAGCGGCGCGCCATCAAGATGAACCCGCTGCTCATCTCGCTGGTGGCCCTGGTGGGCGGCTCCGTGGCGGGGCTCTTGGGGGTCATCCTCGCGGTGCCGGCGGCGGCGGCGGGGCAGGTGCTGCTGACCGAGGTGCAGCGGGAGCGCCGCAAGACGTGGACGCGGGAGCGCCGGCTCGCGGCGGCGGCCCGGGTGCCGGCCGTGCCCGGGAACGCGGACGAGGCACTGTTGGCCGGTCCGCTTTCTCCCGGGGGCCGGGATGACTCGCGGCGTGCGCCTCCGGCCGACTCCGGGCATCCTGGGGCGCCGCATTGAGCCGTCCCTCTGAACCGGGCCCGTCATGACCTCCGATGAGAGTGTTTCGTCGTCCTTCAAGCGCGCGGCGGCGGAGCGCGCGGTGGACTTCATCCAGTCCGGCATGGTGGTGGGCCTGGGCACGGGCAGCACGGCCGCGTTCGCGGTGCGGCGGCTGGGCGCGCTGCTGACGGCCGGGACGCTGAAGGACGTGGTGGGCGTGCCGACCTCGCGCGCGACCGAAGCGCTGGCCGCGTCGCTGGGCGTGCCCCTCACGACCCTGGAGGTGCATCCGGTGGTGGACCTCACCATCGACGGCGCGGATGAAGTGGCGCCGGACCTGTCCCTCATCAAGGGCGGCGGCGGGGCGCTGCTGCGCGAGAAGGTGGTGGCCCAGGCCAGCCGGCGGGAGATCATCGTGGTGGACGCGGCCAAGCTGTCACCGAGGCTGGGCACGAAGTGGCCGGTGCCGGTGGAGGTGCTGGCCTTCGGGTGGCGTTCGCAGTCGCTGTTCCTGGAATCGCTGGGTGCGCGCGTGACGGTGCGGCTGGCGCTGGACGGCAAGCCGTTCCAGACGGATCAAGGCAACGTGGTGCTGGACTGTGACTTCGGTCCCATCAACGACGTGGCGGGGCTGGCCGCGCGGCTGGAGTCCCGCGCCGGGGTGATGGCGCACGGCCTGTTCCTGAACCTGACCACCGACCTGCTGGTGGCCGGTCCGGATGGCATCACCCACCGGGTCCGGGGTGCGTGACGTCAGGTGAGGCGTGAGAGGTCGTGCGCGGTGTCCACGTCCTCCTCCCCGCCGGGAAGCGCGACCTCCACCACGCGCGACGGGTCGCGGGCGATGAGCCTGCGTGCGCCGTCCGAGGCAGGAAGGGCTTCCAGTTCGGGAAAGAGGCTGCGTGAAAAGAGCGCGGGGACACCCCGGGTGCCCGCGTAGGCGGAGGCGACGATGGGCGCGTGCGTGCGCTCGAACGTGGCGACGAGTTCGCGCAGGTGGGACGCATCCACGCGGAGCTGGTCGCACAGCATCACCAGCGCGCCGTCCACGTCCGGCGGCAGGGCGCGCAGGCCGACATGCAGGGACGAGCCCTGGCCCAGCGCCCAGTCCGGGTTGTCCACGCACCGCACGGCCAGGCCTTGAAGCTCCGCCGCGATGTCCTCGCGCCGCGCGCCGAGCACGACGACCACCGGGCCCGCGCCCAGGGCCGCCTCCGCAGCGCGCCGCACCAGCGAGGTGCCCTCATGGCGGAGCAACTGCTTGGGCTGGCCCAGGCGGGAAGAACCCCCGGCGGCGAGCAGCACCACGGCCACGGTCATGTCCGCCTCCCTCGTGGCCCGCGTACCGTCACGCCGACCTGCGCTCCGGCGCGGCGGCGTCCGCGTGGATGGGCGCCTGTCGCTCACGCAGGCGTCCGCCGTCCCGACCCGCGAGCACCGTCTGCACCTCCGCGAGGATGGACAGGGCGATCTCATCCGCCCCCTCCGCGCCCAGGTCCAGTCCCATGGGCGCGTGCAGCTTCTCCAACTGCGCGGCGGTGGGTGCCTGCGACAGCTCCCGCAGGATGCGCTCGGTCCGGGCGCGAGGCCCCAGCACGCCCAGGTAGCGCACCGGCAGCGGCACCAGCCGCGCCAGCAGCTCCCGGTCCTGCGGCAGGCTGTGCGTCATCACCAGCACCAGGCTGCGCGCGGACAGCGGCACCTTCTCCAGCACCTCGGTGGACTTCGCCGCGATGACCGCCTGGGCCAGCGGGAACCTCCGGCGCAGCATCTCCACCGGCCGGTCCGCCACCACCGTGAGGTGCCAGCCCAGCCCCTGCGCCCGCGACACCACGGGCGCCACGTCGAAGCCGCTGCCGAACACCACCACCGACGGCGCCGGATCCACCACCTCCACCAGCACGTCCGCGCCGCCGCACACGCCGCTCCACGGCACACCCCGCGCCAGGGCTTCGGTGGCGGCCTCCCGCACCGACTCGCGCAGCGCGCCGGACAGATTCCCCGCCTGCACGCCGTCCTCGCGCAGCATCAGCCGCGAACCCACGGCCTCCGCGGGCCCCCGGAACACGGTGGCCACGACCGCGCGCAGGGACTGCTTGCGCGCCTCCGCCGCGAAGGTGAGCGCATCCTCGGGGCCGGGCTCCCAGCGCTCCAGCAGGATGTCCACCACGCCGTTGCACCCGAGCGCGAACGACAGCCCGCCCTCGTCCTCGGCGGTGTCCCCGGTGGTGTCGTAGCGCAGCACGCGCGGCCCGCCCGACGTCCAGAAGAAGGCCTTGCGCACCAGGTCCCCTTCCAGGCACCCACCGCTCACCCCTCCGGCCAGCCAGCCGTCCTCGCCCATCAACATGCGCGCGCCGGGGCGCCGGTACGACGAACCGGACACCGCCACCACCGTCGCCAGCACCACCGGACCGGGAGCGCGGCCACGCACGCGCAGGATGTCGTCGAGTTCCCTCATCGCGGCGCTCATCTAAGCACCCATGCCCGGCACCCGTGCCGAATCCTCGCCCGCTGGATGTGCGCCGTCCGACGCTCGGTCCTCCCCGGCTTCTCCCCGTGCACGCAGGGCAGGCATCCAGCCGAGCCCCCGCTCACTGAATGACGCTGGCGGACACGACTCCGCGCCACGAACTTGAGTGGAGGACACGTGGATGGAGGCTCGGTGGAATCATCAGTGCCACGGCAGGACACCCGACATCAGGACACCCTCGCGCCCGGCGGTGTGGCGCGGCCCCGTCTTCAGCTCCTGGGGATGGGGAGGCCGGCATGAAGATGCCCGAACTGTTGGAGCACCTGCCGGCGGTAGGGCACCTGCTCGGCCGCAAGCCGGGCGGAAGGGAGGACGTCTTGCCCAGACGTGATCCCAGCATCACGCTGCCGGACTTCCACACCGTGCCGCTGCCCGCCAGCGAGCGACGGCTGGGCGACGGCCGCACCCTCATCGTGCACCACCCGTCGCCGCGCGCGCCCCGGGGGCCCGGCCTCACGGTGATGAGCTACAACATCCTCATGGGGGGCGAGCGCCAGGAGGCGCTGCTGGAGTACTTCACGCAACTGGAGTCCCAGGACCGCATGCCGGACGTCATCGGCCTGCAGGAGGCGGGCGTGCCCATGTCGGTGCTGCTCGCGTCCCGCTTCGGCTTCCACCTCGTGTATCAGGGCAGTGACGGCGACAACGGTGGGCGGCTGGTGAACGGCAAGGCGTACCTGAGCCGCCACCCCATCGTGGACGCCGCGCACTTCACCTACGTCCTCACCGACGCCGAACGCCAGGAGGCCATCACCCGTCAGGGTCAGGCCGGAGAGCTGGTGGAGGACCGGGGCGTGCTGTGGGTGAAGCTGGAGGTGGAGGGCCGCCCGCTCTACCTCTACAACCTGCACCACGCGCTGGGGGATTCGGGCATCAACGCGCGCAACCTGCACCAGCTCAACTCGCTGCTGCGCCAGCGCGAAGGCGTTCCCGCCGTGGTGCTGGGCGACTTCAACGCCAACACCGCCATCAAGCGCGGCGGCTCCTGGCTGATGGCGCACCTGCATCCGCAGCAGGACAACGACACGGACACCATCGAGGAGTACCGGCTGCGCTACGGCGACCTCCACCATGTGACGGTGGGAGACCGGGGCGTGGGCAACATCGCCGACCCGCGCCTGCGCCATGAGCTGCACGTGCTGGAAGAGGAGCTGCCGGAGACGGTGTGTCACGCGACGACGGTGCGGGTGCGGCTGGCGGACCAGTCCCTGACGACGCCCCAGCTCGCGCGCGCGGAGCTGGGCGCGGGCCAGGTCCCGAAGGGCAGCCCCGCGTGGCTGCGCCTCCAGGATGTCGCGGACTGCGCCACGCTCACCTCGCTGCCGGACAGCCATGGGGTGGTGCACGCGACGGGCAAGCGCTTCGACAACTTCTACGCGACGCGCAGCCTCACCCCCGTGCTCTTCGAGGTGGACCGCTCCACCGAGTCCTCCGACCACCAGCCGGTGGTGGCGCACTACCGCTTCAACGGGGTGCCGCCCGGAAAGCCGCCGTCCCGGTCGAGCTGACGGGAGAGAGGGGGATGGGGCAGGCCGGGGGGACGCATCTGGATGATTCCGTCCGGCTGGGCTGTAGTGGGAAGCCGGATGCCCGTCCTTCGACACGCCTTCCTGCTCAACGCCGTCCGGGAGCTTGGCCGCTCGGTGCCGGCCATCCTCCGGACGCGGGCCTCCTGGGAAGAGTGCCTGGGGCACATCCGCGAGGCGTGCACGGCGTCGTTGGGCATGGAGCTCGACACGCTCGCCCGCTTCGATGCCCGCTCCGTCGTCGGCCTCTTCACCCATCCGGAGCAGGCGCGCATCCTCGCCCGTCTGGTGGATGAGCGGGCCCGCCTGTTCGAGGCCCACGGCCGCTACGCGGAGGCGCTGGAGGACAGCGTCTACGCGGGCCAGTTGCTCGCGTGCTCCCGAGCCCGCTTCGGCCTGCCCCGCGACGCCCGCGCCGCCGATGTGCTGGAGCGCGAGGCGGGGAAACCTTCACCACTGGACTGAGGGCGCCGCCGGGTTGAAGGGCGCCCCACCCATGCCGCCCTGGCTTCAGCCGGCCTTCTTCACCTGGAGGACGACCTTGCCCACGGCAGCGCGCGACTCCAGCTCGCGCAGCGCCTTCGCGCCGTCCTCCAGCGGGAAGACGCTGCCCACCAGGGGATTCAGGATGCCGCGCTCGGCGAGCCCCTCCAGGTCCTTCGCGATGGTGGCCGTCAGCTCCGGCCCGTGCATCAGGAACGCGCCCCACGCCACGCCCACCACGGACACGTTGCGCAGCAGCAGCCGGTTCACGGCCACCGACGGAATCTGTCCTCCGGCGAAGCCCACCACCAACAGCCGGCCCTCCGGCGCGAGCACCTTGAGGCTCTTGTCGAAGATGTCTCCGCCCACCACGTCCAGCACCACGTCCGCGCCCCGGCCGTCCGTGGCTTCGCGCACCCCAGCGGGCCAGTCATTCACCAGCAGCGTGACGTCCGCGCCCGCGCGCTTCGCCATCTCCGCCTTGCGCGCGTCGCCCACCACCGCCAGCACGCGTGCCCCGGCGCCCTTGGCCACCTGCACCGCCGCGGTGCCCACGCCGCCGGCCGCGCCGTGCACCACCACCGTCTCCCCGGCCTTCAACTGCCCGCGCCGGTGCAGCGCGAAGTGCGCCGTGTGGTAGTTCATCACCACCCCCGCGGCCTGCTCGAAGCTCCACGCCTGGGGAATGGGGAATGCCAGCTCCGGCGCCACCGCGCAGACCTCCGCGAAGCCGCCCAGCGTGAAGGAGAACCCCATCACCCGGTCGCCGGCCTTCACCCGCGCCCCCGGGGGCGCCTGGCGCACCACGCCCGCGACCTCCACGCCCGGCACGAAGGGCAGCTCCGGCTTCATCTGGTACTTGCCCTGCGACAGCAGCAGGTCCGGAAAGCTGACCCCGGCCGCCACCACGTCGATGAGCACCGCGTCCCCGGCCTCCGGCTCCGGCACGTCCACCAACACCAGTCCGTCCGGCCCCGTGAGCTTCTGAACCTGTAGCGCGCGCATGTGTCGCCTCCCGAAGCGCGGACGCTAGTTCATGCGCGCGCGAGCAGGGGGACCAGCAGCGCGTCGAGTGTCTCGCGCCTGAAGGGTTTGTGGATGAGGGGGAGGGTCAGCCGCTCCACGAACTCGCGGGAGCTGGGGGTGTAGGCGCCCCCCGTCATGAAGATGAAGCGCAGGGCCTGTTCAGGCGACTGTTCCTGGAGCGCATCGTGGAACTGCCTGCCCGTCACCTCCGCCATCATCAGGTCGCAGAGGATGGCGTCGTAGCGCTGGCCCTCGCGAATCCACCCCAGGGCCTCCTTCGCGCTGGGGGTGTAGGTCACCTCGTGGAGGTCCATCAGCATCAGACGGAGGGTCCGTCCGAAGGACCGTTCGTCATCCACGATGAGGATCCTCCCTCGCTGAAGAGAGAGGGAGGGCGGCGTGGGCGGGGACGGCACGGGGAGCGGACGCGCGGCCGGCGCCGCCGGAAGTCGGACGGTGAAGGTGCTGCCCCGTCCCGGGGCGCTGTCCACGGTGATGCCGCCGTTCATCTGCGACACCAGGCTGTGGCTGATGGCGAGCCCCAGCCCCAGCCCCTGGCCCAACTGCTTGGTGGTGAAGAAGGGATCGAAGACGTGCTCCAGGATGTCCGGGGCGATGCCCGCGCCCGTGTCCTGGATGTGCACGAACACGTTCTCGTTGGAGGCCCGGAGCCGGACGCGGATTTCATGGCGGGAGGCCATCCCCTCCGGGATCGCCTGGGCCGCGTTCACCAGCAGGTTGAGGAAGACCTGTCCCAGCCGGACGCTGTCGGCGACCACCTGCGGCACCGGGGTGTAGTCCCGCACGACGTGGGCCCGGTGGCGGATCTCCACCATGGCCATCTTCAGGGCCAGCTCCATCACCTGCTCGACGTCGACGCTCCGCTCCTGTGACGCGGAGGGGCGGGCGAAGGTGCCCAGGTCCTTGACGATGTCCTGGATGCGCTCGGCGCCTTCCCGCGCATGGGTCAGGGCCTCCAGTGCCTGGGCCACGCCCGTGTGATGGCGTGCGACGGCGAGCAGCTCCGGATCCACCGAAGGCGGCGCCGGGGCCCGCAGCGCGTGCGTGGCCAGACCCAGGCTGCCCATCAAAAAGGCCAGGGGGTTGTTGACCTCATGGGCGATCCCCGCCGCGAGCGTGCCGACCGCCGCCAGCCGTTCCGCCAGGCTCAGCCGCACCTGCATCTGCCGCAGCTCCGTGATGTCGAGGATGGCGGTCCGGCACATGCGCTCCTGGGAACCGCTGTCATCGAGGGGCGCGCTCACGAGGCGCACCTCCACCTGCTTCCGTGCGATCCTCAGTCGCAGCTCCGTGCTCACCGTCTCCCCGTCGATGCACTGGCGCAGGTGGCCGAAGAAGCGACCCACGTGGGTGGGATCCACGAAGGGCGTGAAGGGCAGTCCCTGCAGGTACGAGCGGTTCTGGCCCAGCAGGTTCGCGCCGGTGAGGTTCAAGTCCCGGATGCAGCCGTTCGCATCCAGGCTCACGCACGCCATGGGCGCGAAGTCGTAGAGCTCCATGTAGCGGTTGCGGGATTCCTCCAGCGCCTGCTGGGCTTCCTGCAACTCGCGGTTCTGCACCTCCAGCTCCAACTGGTGGCGTTGCAGCTCCCGCAGCAGCCCGCGCAATTCCTCCGGAGCGCTGGGACTGCTTTCCAGTGCGTTCAGCGCCTGCGTGAGCTCCGCCCGCTTCATCCCGCGCCGCTCATCCATGGATTCCCCCCACGCCAAGCCGCCCCGCCCGCACCGCCGGGTCAGGTCCTCCGGGTTATATCCTCGATGGACAGCAGCATGTAGTGGACCCCCGTCGTCTCGCTGGAGAGCTGCCGTGCGTTGAGCAGCATCCGCCGGTGCCCGATGGTGTCGAAGTCGTGCTCCATCACGAAGTCCTGCAGGTGCTTGTTGAGGGGCAGGATCTCCTCCAGCAGGTGGCGCAGTTGGGGGATGTCCCACTGGCCATTGCCGAGCGTGTAGAGCGTGTGCCCCAGCGTCTGCTCCTGGCTCACCTGGAAGGTGGAATAGAAGGCCGGGTTGGCGTTGATGACGTGCAGCTCCGCGTCCAGCACCAGGAAGGGCTCCCGCATCGTCTCCACGATGGCCTTGGCGTACTCCCGCGAGCGGCGCGACTCATCCAGGCTGGACTTGAGCCGGTCGATGTCCAGCAGTGTCATCACCGCGCCTTCAATCTTGTTGTCCAACGACTTGTAGGGCCGCAGCCGCAGCGAGTACCAGTGCCCGTTGTTGTCGCGCACCTCCTGCTCGATGACGCCCAGGCGCTCGGTGACTTCGGTCACCAGGGACTCCAGGTCCGGCAGGGGCAGGGCCAGCTTCACCTCGCGCAGGGACCGCCCGATGTCCGCGGCCGACAGCTTCAACACCTCTTCCGCCATGGGGGTGAAGCGGCGGATGCGGTGGTCATTGCCCAGCATCACGGTGGCGATGTGGGTGCTGCCAATCAGGTTGTTCAGGTCGCCGTTGAGCTGGCTGAGCTCGTGGTTGCGGTTCTGCAGCTCCTCGTTGACGGTGATGAGCTCCTCGTTGGTGGACTGGAGCTCCTCCTTCGCGGTCTCCAGCTCCTCGTTGGTGGACTGGAGTTCCTCGTTGCTGGACTGGAGCTCCTCGGTGGCGGAGCGCAGCTCCTCGTACGTCGCCTCCTGCTCCTCCGTGAGCGTCTGCAGGTGCTCCTGCGTCAGGAGCAGCTTCTCGCGCAGATGCGCCACTTCGAGGTCGCGCTCGGACTCGTCGCTGGTGCCCTGTGGGGCGGAGCGGTCCTTGTGCGTGGGGGGAGGGGAGGACTCATGCTCCTCCTCGAAGAGCACGAGGAAGCAGTGCTCCACCCCGGCCTGCGCCGAGCGCAGCGGGTGCACCTCCAGGTTCACCTTGCGCTGGCGGTCTCCCCCGGAGAGGGTCAACCCTTCCTTGCGCACCCGGCTGGCGTTCTTCTTCGCCTGGTGCAGGGCCGCTCTCAGCTCCATCGCCAGTCCCTCCCGCGCCATCTTGAGGAGGTTGAGGCTCGCGACCCCGGGGAGCGGTTCGAGGTAGGGCCCGGTGTGGCCCCGGAAGTGGAGGATCTCCAGGTCCTCGTTGACGATGACGCCCGGGGGCCCGTAGCGGGCAAGCACCAACCGGTCCGCTTCCTGCTGTGCATCCAGGTCCGTCACACCGGATGTCAGCTTTCGCCGCGCACTGGGGGGCCGCTCCGTCATGGACTCCCGATAGGTGAAGGTGAGGTTCGGCTGCGGTGACGCGTTCTTCTTGCGGTAGAGCTTGTTGCGCTTGTCCACCAGGGAGAACAGGTCCGCGGAATTGCCCACCGTCTCCGACGTGCCCAGCATCAGGAAGCCCCCGGGACACAGGGCATAGTGGAAGATAGGCATGACCTTCTTCTGGAGCACCGGGCCCAGATAGATGAGGACGTTGCGACAACTGATGAGGTCCATCCGCGAGAAGGGCGGATCGCTCACCAGGTTCTGCTGCGCGAAGATGCAGACGTTCCGCAGCGACTTGTGGATCTGATAGCCGCCCTCGGTCCTCACGAAGAAGCGGCGGAGGCGCTCGGGCGAAAGGCCCGACACGCTGGACTCCGGATAGACGGCGGCGCGCGCCTGCTCGATGGCGGTCGCGCTCACGTCCGTCGCGAAGACCTGGATGGGGGTGCCCGTCGCCGCCGTGCCCAGGTACTCCATCAGGCACATGACGAGCGAGTAGACCTCCTCGCCCGTGGAACAGCCCGGAATCCAGGCGCGGAAGGGGACCTGGGGCGGGCGGTCCCGGAACAGCTCCGGGAAGACCTTCTGCTGGAGCGCTTCGAAGGTGGCGGGATCCCGGAAGAAGCTGGTGACGTGGATGAGCAGATCCTGGTGGAGCAGCTCCAACTCCTCCGGCTGCTGCTCCACCCGGCGCAGGTAGGCGGCCAGATCCTCCACCTTGCACAACTGCATCCGGCGCTCCAGGCGCCGGTGGATGGTGCTGGGTTTGTAGTGCGTGAAGTCCACACCCGTGGTCTCCCGCAGCAACTGGAAGATCCGCTGCAGGCCCTCTTCGGGAAGCACGTGCGCGGGCAGCGCTCCCGGGGCCCGGGCCTGGGTGGGCAGTGGCTCCAGGTTGGCCAACTGGGCCAGGGTGACCGCGATGCCCTCGGGCGGCAGGATGTGATCCACGAAGCCCGACGCGATGGCGCTGCGGGGCATGCCGTCGAAGTGCGCGGACGTCGGCTCCTGGGCCAGGGTGGTGCCGCCCGCCTCATGCAGGGCCTGCAACCCCCGGGTGCCGTCGGAGCCCGTGCCGGAGAGCACCACGCCAATGGCTCGGCCCGGGGCCTGCTCCGCCAGTGACGTCAGGAAGTCGTCGATGAGCCGCAACCCCTGCGTGGACGAAACCGGCGGGCCCAGGTGCAGCGCCCCCTGTCCCAGCGTCAGGCTGACGCCCGGCGGGTTCACGTAGACGTGGTCCGGCGTGAGCGTGAGGCCCTCGGTGGCCTCCAGCACGGGCATCGCCGTCGCCCGGCCCAAGAGCAGCGGCAGGCTGCTCTCATGTTGGGGCGACAGGTGCTGCACCAGCACGAACGCCATGCCCGTCCGCGTGGGCAGGTGCTCCAGCAGGGACAGGAACGCCGGGAGGCCGCCCGCCGAAGCGCCAATCCCCACCACCGGGAAGCGCTCCAGGAACGTCTTCGCGCCCGGCTCCGCCTCGCGGGGGCGGGGCGGCAC
>NZ_RAVZ01000311.1 GCF_003611635.1 Corallococcus terminator
GATGGAGGAGAAGGCCCGGTCATGAGCCTCCCCGCCCTCCTCGTGGACGACGACCGGGCCTTCTCCTCCATCGCCGCGGTGGCGCTCCAGCGCGAGGGCTTCAGCCTCACGGTGGCGCACTCGCTGCACGAAGCCCGGGCGACGCTCGCGAAGGCCACGCCCGCCCTGGTGGTGTTGGATCGCCGCCTGCCGGATGGCGACGGGCTCACGTTCCTGCCCGAGCTCAAGGCCCACGCGCCGGGAGTCGCGGTGGTGATGGTGACCGCGCACGGAGACATCGCGAGCGCGGTGGACGCGGTGCGAGCGGGCGCGGCGGACTACGTGGCCAAGCCCGTGGAGCTGGCGGACCTCGTCTTGCGAGCACGCCGCGCGGTGGATGCGGGCCGACTGCGCGACCGTCTGGAGATGGCGGAGGCGGAGCTGTCCGGCCGGCGCCGGCTGGTGCCGCCCGCGTCCGCCGCGATGCAGCGGGTGTTCGCGATGCTGGAGCGCATCGCCGCATCCCCGCGCAGTCCGGTGCTGCTGCTGGGTGAGACGGGCGTGGGCAAGGAGCAGCTCGCGAGGCATCTGCATGCGCTCGCATCGAAGGACGGTGGCGCACCCTTCGTGCACATCAACTGCGCGGCGCTGCCCGAGCAGACGGTGGAGAGCGAGCTGTTCGGCCACGAGAAGGGCGCCTTCACCGACGCGCGCACCGCGAGGCGCGGCCTGGTGGAGGTGGCGCACGGGGGCGTGCTCTTCCTGGATGAGGTGGGGGAACTGCCGCTGCCCTTGCAGGCCAAGCTGCTCACGTTCCTGGACTCGGGCCGCTTCCGGAGGTTGGGCGGCACGACGGAGCAGACGAGCACCGCGCGCATCGTGGCGGCCACCAACCGCGACCTGCCCGCGCTGATGACCGGCGGCGGCTTCCGCGAGGACCTCTGGTTCCGGCTGGGGGTGTTCCGCATCGACGTGCCGCCCCTGCGCAAGCGGCGCGAGGACATCCTCCCGCTGGCCGAAGGCATGCTGGCGGACCTGGGCCGAGAGCTGGGACGGCGCGACGTCGGCCTGGGAGCCAGGGCCCGGGCGAGGCTCGCCACCTACGCGTTTCCGGGCAACGTGCGCGAGCTGCGCAACATCCTGGAGCGGGCGCTGGTGCTGGAGTCGGGGCCGGAGCTGGAGCTGGAAGTGCTCGGAGGAGGAGCGCCCACGAACCGTGGAGCGCCGACGGAAGCACCGGCCGCCGTGGCCCCGGGAGCCTTCAGCGTGGACCAGCCCGTGCCGATGGAGGATCTGGAGCGCGCCTATGTGCGCTGGGTCCTGGAGCGATTGGGCGGGCGGCGCATGGAGGCGGTGAAGGTACTCGGGCTGTCCTATCCGACCTTCGTGAAGCGCCTGGGTGACGACTGAAGCGGTTTGAAGTTCCGCGGTCCCAGGCGTTGAAAGCTTTTTGAAGTCGGCCGGCACTTCAAGGAATTTGAAGTCGCGGCGCCGCGCATCCGAGCGGATTTGTTGAGGCCGGGTCGGGCACACGGCTTGCGAAGGGGGTCTTCCGGATTCTCACCGGAGCCTGCCTCTTGCGCCGTTCCCTGCCAGTCCTCGCCGCCTTGAGCACCCTGCTCGGTCCCACCGCGCGTGCCGAGGAACGTTCCTCCCCACCCACCACGCTGTCGCTGGCCACGCTGCCGGACGAGGACCGGCTGGCCGCGCTCCTCTGGGAACGCTCCGCCGACTTCGCGGAGGCCCGGGCGCGCATCGCCACGTCGCGCGCGGACCTCCAGCGCGCGCACCTGCTCCCCAACCCGGAGCTGGACGTGTCGATGAACACGATCCCCATTGGAGAAACGAACCCGCCCGGCCTGCGCAGGCTGGATGACATCCCCAACTACGTCGTCGGCGTGTCGGAGCTGGTGGAGCTGGGCAAGCGAGGTCCCCGGCAGGACGCGGCGAAGGCGACGCTGTCCGCCACCGCGTTGGACGTGCACGCCTCGCTGCGAACACGCACCTACGACGTGCTGGAGCGCGCGGCGGAAGTGGCCACCACGGAGGTGCGCATCGCGGAGCTGCGGAAGCTCACCGAGGACGCGCTGAAGCTCACGGAGCTGCAACGCGCGAGGCAGCAGCACGGCGACGCGGCGGGGCTGGACGTGGATCGCTCCACGCTGGAAGCCCAGGCGCTGGAGACCTCGCTGGGCGAGGAGCAGGTGAAGCTCGCGGATGCGCTCATCGCCTGCGCACAGCTCGCGGGCCTGCCGTGTGAACCGTTTGGAGCAAGAGAACCAGCGGCGGCCTTCCTCGAGGCGCGTCTCGACCGGGCCTCCGTGCCGAGCGCCATCGATTCGAGACCCGACCTGCGGGCCCTCGGAGCGCAGCAGGACGCGGCACAGGCCTCGCTGAAGTTGGCGAAGCGCCGCTGGATTCCCGACCCGACGGTGCGCGCGGGCTACACGCGCGACCAGTTCATGATCTCCGGCAACCAGAAGAACTCCCTCTTCGTGGGCCTGTCGATTCCCCTCCCCTTCTTCGACCACGGGCAGGCGGATGCGCACGAAGCCAGCGCGAGCGCCGAGTCCGCCAGGGTCGCGCGTGAGCTGCTCGCGGCCCAGGCGAAACGAGAGGCGGAGGTGTTGGGCCACCAGTTGCGAGCGGTGCAGCAGCGACGCGACCGGCTGCACACGCAGACGCTCCCCCTGGCCGAGGGCGTGGTGCAGCGGTTGGACGCGGCGGTGAAGGCAGGAGGCGCGGCGTTGCAGGACCTGCTCCTCGCGAGGCGGACCTACGGAGAGCTGCTGTTGCACGCGGCCGACCTGGATCAGACCGCCTACCGGCTCACGGTCGCCATCGACCGGACGAGCGCCGCCGGCCCACGCGCCCCCGACATCCTGACCCATCCCAAGTCCTGATTCCCGTTCCCCCATTTCCCGAAAACCCTCCCCATGAACACCCCCGACACCTCCGCCGCATCGACGCCCGCGATCTCCGCCCCTCGCCGCACCCCGGTCTGGATGGCCTTCGCGGGAGCGGGCCTCTTGAGCACCGGAGTGCTGCTGTACGTGCTCGCTCCCACCGACTCCGTGGCTGAGAGCCAGACCTCCATCCCCGGCCCCACGGTGAAGGGCGAAACGGTGCACCTGCCGGACGACGCACCGCAGTGGCACTACGTGCAACTCGCAGTGGCCTCCGAAGGCAGCGCCCTCACACCCCTGCCCTCCCCCGCGCGAGTGCAGTTCGACGAAGCACGCACTGCTTCCGTGGGAGCGCCCCTCTCCGGCCGCGTGGAGGAAGTGAAGGTGCGCCCCGGAGACCGGGTGAAGCAGGGGGATGATCTCTTCAGCGTCCGCTCCGGAGCCTTCGCGGAAATGCTGCGTGAACAGCGAGGCGCGGAGGCGGAACTCGCGGAGAAGCGCCGCAACGCCGAACGCCTCAAGGAACTGGTGGCCCTCAGAGCCGCACCGGAGAAGGACCTGCTCGCCGCGCGGACGGAGCTGCGTCAGGCGGAGCTCTCCCTGGAGGCCGCGAAGGCCAAGCAGGGCAGCCTCCGCGTGTCGTCCCGAGGAGAGAACCTCTTCTGGGTGACGGCGCCGCGCTCGGGCACGGTGGTGGATCTCGAAGTCGTGGGCAGCCAGGAGGTGACACCGGACCGTGACCGGCCGCTCGTGCGCCTGTCCGACCTGGACCAGGTGATGGTCGTCGCGGACCTCCAGGAAGCGGACGCCATGGACATGACGCAGGGCCAGGACGTGACCGTCACCACGCGCGACGGCATCGTCCGCGCCGGCAAGGTGGACCGCGTCTCGGAGGTGGTGGATCCGCTGCGTCGCACCGTGGAAGTGCGCGTGCGCGTCCCCAACGACGACCGCCGCTTCCGGCCCAATGCCTTCGTGGAGGTGACGCCCACGCCGCCCACGGGCGTCAAGCGGGTGCGCGTCCCCGACAGCGCGGTGGTGACGGACGGAGCACGCTCGGTGGTCTTCGTGGCCCGGGACGCGAACCGCCTGGAGCGGGTGGCCGTGACGCCAGGCCGCCGCCGCGACGGGGAAGTGGAGCTGCGAGGCGGGCTCGCATCCGGAGACAGGTTCGTCGCCAGGGGCGCGTTGCTCCTGGAGAACCAGATCGAACTGGCGGACTGACGCAGGGAAAGGCCAGACGCCCATGTTCGAAAAGCTCGTCGACTTCAGTCTGAAGAACCGCGCGGCGGTGGTGTTCCTCACGCTGCTGACCGCCATCTGGGGCTACTTCTGCTTCCGCGACCTCACGGTGGAAGCCTTCCCCGACCCCACCGACACCCAGGTCAATGTCATCACGCTCTATCCGGGCCAGCCGTCCGAAGAGGTGGAGCGACAGATTGGCCTGCCGCTGGAGCGCGCCCTCAACGGCATGCCGGGCCTCACCCGCCTGCGCAACCTCTCCATGTTCGGCCTGTCCTTCGTCACGTTGAGCTTCAATGACAACACGGACGTGCTCTTCGCCCGAGCCCAGGTGCTGGAGCGCCTGCGCGACGCGGAGCTGCCCCAGGGCCTCACACCTTCCCTGGGCCCGCTGGCGACGCCCATCGGTGAGATCTACCGCTACACGCTCAAGGGAGCGAAGGGCGACCCGATGCAACTGCGCACCCTCCAGGACTGGGTGGTGCGCCCCGGGCTTCTGCGCGTGGACGGCGTCGCGGACGTCGTCAGCTACGGCGGACTGCTCAAGGAAGTGCACATCCAACCGGACCCCGCGAGGCTCGCAGCGTTCGGCCTCACGCTGGACGACGTGGAGGATGCGCTGAAAGACGGCTCGGAGAACGCGAGCGGCGGAGTGCTGGAGCGAGGCTCCGAACAGTTCGTCATCCGCAGCGAAGGCCTCTTCCACACGCTGGAGGACATCCGCGACGTGCGAGTGGCCACGCACGAAGGCACCCCGGTCTTCCTCAAGGACGTGGCGGACGTGAACGAAGGCTGGTCCCCGCGTCAGGGCGTGGTCAGCCGCGACGGAGACGGCGACGTGGTGCAGGGCGTGGTGCTGATGCGCCGGGGAGAGAACCCCTCCGTGGTCCTGGAGCGGGTGCGCGACGCGGTGGCCGCGGTCAACACGCGACTGACAGCGGAGGACGCGCGCATCGACCCGTTCTACGACCGCACGGACCTGGTGAACACGACGCTGCGCACGGTGGGCCACAACCTGCTGGAGGGCGCGCTGCTGGTGACGCTGGTGCTGTTCATCTTCCTGTTGGACCTGCGGGCCGCGCTGGTGGTGGCGGTGCTGATTCCCCTCTCGCTGCTTGCCTCGTTCATCTACCTGAAGATGCGGGGCATGTCGGCCAACCTGCTGTCCATGGGCGCGGTGGACTTCGGCGTCATCGTGGACGGGGGCGTGGTCATCATCGAGAGCATCCTGTCGAGGATGTCCGGCCACCAGTACGAGGGAGAGACACCCATCGAACGCATCCAGCGCGCGACGAAGGCGGTGGTGCGTCCCACGGTGTTCGCGCTGCTGATCATCATCGCGGCGTACCTGCCCATCTTCATGTTGGAGCGAGTGGAGGGCCGCATCTTCGCGCCCATGGCGAACACGGTGGTGGCGGCGCTGCTCGGGGCGCTCGTCTTCTCCGTCACGCTCATCCCGGTGCTGGCCTCGTTCGTCTACAAGAAGCCGGTGAAGCACAGGGAGTCCCCGGTGCTGCGGGCCGCGGACAAGGCCTATGGCCCCGTCCTCGGATGGAGCCTCAAGCACCCGGCCATCGTCATCGTCGTGTGCTCGGCGGCCCTGCTCTTCGCGGGAGCACTGGTGCCGCGAATGGGCAGCGAGTTCCTCCCGGCGCTCAACGAAGGCAGCCTCTACCTGACCTTCACCATGCCCTCGAACATCTCCCTGTCGGAGGGCCGCAAGCTGGTGCCGCGCATCGAAGGCCTGCTGCGCCAGGCCCCTCAGGTGGACGGGGTGCTCAGCCAACTCGGTCGTCCCGAGGACGGCACCGACGCGAAGCTGACCAACAACCTGGAGTTCTTCGTGAAGCTCAAGCCGCCCGCCGAATGGCCCAAGAGCACACCAAAGCTCGACGACGTGCTGGCCGTCTTGCAGCGCTCGGTGTCGGAGGTCCCGGGAATGGAGGTGAGCTTCAGCCAACCCATTGGCGACAACGTGAACGAGAGCATCAGCGGCCAGAACGGGCAGCTCGCGGTGAAGCTCTTCGGAGACGATCTCCAGGTGCTCCAGGCCTACTCCACGAAGGTGAAGAACACGCTGGCGAAGGTGGACGGAGTCGCGGACCTGGGCATCGTGAAGAGCGGAGAGGTGCCCAGCATCCAGGTGACCCCGGACCGCGTGGCCCTGGCCCGCCACGGCATGTCGCTGGGCGACTTCCAGCACGTCTTCCAGACGGCGGTCGGAGGCCGTCCGCTCAGCGAGTTCTGGGAGGGCGAGCGCCGCTTCGACGTGGTGATGCGCCTGCCCATGTCCAGCCGCGACGACGTGGAGAAGATCTCCCACCTGCGAGTCCCCGTGGAGGGCGGAGTCCTCGTGCCGCTCAGTGAGCTGGCCAAGGTGAAGACCGGCTTCGGCCGCGCCTCCATCAACCGCGAGAACGGCCGGCGCTACATCGGCGTGCGAATGAACGTGCGAGGCCGCGACCTGGGCTCCTTCGTGAAGGACGCGCAGGCCCGAGTGGAGAAGGAAGCTCCGCTGCCGCCCGGAACCAGCATCGAGTGGGGCGGCGAGTTCGAGAGCAAGGAGCGAGCGATGAACCGGCTGCTCACCGTGCTGCCGGTGGCGCTCATCCTCACGCTGCTGCTGCTCTTCAAGGCCTTCAACTCCTTCGGCCGAGCCGTGGTGACGCTGCTCAACGTGCCCTTCGCGTTGATGGGCGGCGTGTTCGGCCTGTACTGGGCGGGCATGCCACTGAGCGTGGCCGCGGCGGTGGGATTCATCGCGCTCATCGGACAGGCGGCGCTCAACGGAGTGCTGGTGATGAGCGCCATCGCGGAGCGGCGCGAGGCCGGCGAGTCCCTGGACGACGCCATCCTCCACGGCAGTCGCGAACGCTTGCGCCCGGTGTTGATGACGGCGGCGCTGGCGGCGCTGGGCCTCGTCCCGGCGTGTTTGAGCAATGGGATTGGCTCGGAGATGCAGAAGCCCCTGGCCATCGTCATCGTGTCCGGAACCATCTCCGCGTGCGCCCTGACGCTGGTGCTGTTGCCGGTGCTCTTCCGTGTCTTCGCCCGCTTCACGGAGCAGTTCGTGGACCGGATGCCCCCGCAGTTGCTGCGCGTGGTGCCCGGCGCGAAGAACCTGCGCAAGGCGAGCTGAGCCTCAAGGCGTGGAAGGCTCCGGCGCCGAAGGGGCCGGGGTCTTCCCCGCGATGAAGTCCACCAGGTCCAGAGGCAGCGGCGAAACGAAGGTGACGGGCTCGCCGGTGCCCGGGTGCGGGAACGTGATGCGCTCCGCGTGGAGCGCATGCCGGGGCAGCCGCAAGCGCACCCAGGCCTCGGGCTCCAGGGTGTGCTTGCTGAAGCGGTCGAAGTAGCCCGGGTCCGGGCCGTACATCTTGTCCCCCACCAACGGGAAGCCCGCGACATGGAGGTGGATGCGGATCTGATGCTGCCGCCCCGTCTCCGGAAAGCAGCGCAGGAGCGCGAACGGCGCGCCGTCATGCACGAAGCGCTGGAGCACCTGGAAGCGCGTGCGGCTGGGTTTGCCCAGCACCGGGTCGATGCGCACGGCGATGCGGATCAGGTCCGTGCCCTCCGCGATGGGAGCATCCACGTGGAAGGTGTCCTCGGAGGGATGGCCTTCACACAGCGCGAGGTATTCCTTGTGCACGTCGCGCGACACGAACAGCCCGCCCAGCACGCGGCACGACTCCGTGGTGCGGCCACACACGACCAGTCCGCTCGTCTCGCGGTCCAGCCGGTGCGCGGGCTCCGCGAAGCGCTCCCCGAAGCGCTCGCGCAACAGCGTGACGAGGGTGCCCTTGTGGTAGCGCGCGGTGGGATGGATGGGCAGCCCCGCCGGCTTGTCGAGCACCAGCAGCCAGTCATCGGAGAAGACGACGGGCAACTCCGTGGGCGTCGCGGGCTCCTGGCTCGAAGGGCGGCGGATGCGGAACGTCAGCCCCGGGTACACGGGCGTGGAGGGCTTGAGCCGGTACTCGTCGCACAGGACGCCGCGCAGGATGATGCCGCGCACGCGCTCCAGGTCCATGCGACGGATCTTCTCGCAGAGGTAGCGGTCCAACCGCCACCCGGCGTAGTTCGGCTCGACGACGAACGGGATGTCCACGTAGCCGTCAGGCACATCCGTGGCGGCAACCGGAGCGGTGTCTTCGTCTTCACGCATGACGTTCCGCGCCGCTTAGCACGCCTGGAACGCGAAAACCGCCAGGCCCCCGCGCACGAAGACGCGAGCACCCGGCGGCCTGACTGCTTGAAGCAAGGCGCGTCAACTCACCCGAAGGCGCGCTTCTGCTCCACGCCCAGCACGCGCGCGTACAGGTCCGCGATGCGCTCGCCGGTGCGGCCGTCCCACAGCTCCGGCACGCGGCCCTTCTTCACGTCGCCGGACAGGACGCGGTCCGCGGCCTCGCGGATGCGCACGGGGTCGGTGCCCACCACCTCGTTGGTGCCCACCTCCACGGTGACGGGGCGCTCGGTCTCCTCGCGAAGGGTGAGGCACGGCACGCCCAGCGCCGTGGTCTCCTCCTGCAAACCGCCCGAGTCCGTCATCACGAGCTGCGCCTGGGACGTCAGCGACAGGAACTCCAGGTAGCCCATGGGGTCCACCAGCTTGAGGGCCGGCGTCTTCTCCAGCTCCGGGCCATGGCCCTGCTCGGAGATCATCTTGCGCGTGCGCGGGTGCACCGGGAACACCACGGGGACCTTCTTCGCCACGTGGATGAGCGTGGACAGCAGGCCCGCCAGCAGCTTCGGGTTGTCCACGTTGGACGGCCGGTGCAGCGTCGCCACCACGTAGGCCCGGGGCGTGAGGCCCAGTTGCTTCAGCGTGGGAAGCTGGTCGGCCTTCTCCTTGGAAGACAGGAGCGAGTCGATCATCACGTTGCCCACCAGATGGATGCGCTTCGGGTCGATGCCCTCCTTCAAAAGGTTCGCGTCCGCGTCGCGCGACGGCGTGAGCAGCATGTCGGAGAGCCGGTCGGTGACGACGCGGTTGATCTCCTCCGGCATGTGCCGCTCGAAGCTGCGCAGGCCCGCTTCCACGTGGGACAGCGGGATGGCCAGCTTGGAGGTGACGAGCGCCGCGGCGATGGTGCTGTTGACGTCGCCCACCACGGAGACCAGGTCCGGCTTCTCCTTGAGGAAGATCTTCTCCATCTCCACCATCATCTTGGCGGTCTGCTCGGCGTGGCTGCCGGAGCCGATGCCCAGGTGGATGTCCGGAGCGGCCATGCCCAGGTCGGCGAAGAACACGTCGCTCATCTTCGCGTCGTAGTGCTGGCCGGTGTGCATGACCAACTGCTGCAGGGAGGTACGCGCGGCGATGGCCTTGTGAATCGGGGCCACCTTCATGAAATTCGGACGCGCGCCAACGATATGGATGACCTTCTTCATGTCGCTGCGCAAGCTAGGCACGCCCCCGTTTCTGACCAGTGGCGCCAGGGCGTCAGCCGCTCTCCCCCGGGGACGGGACGTCTGATAGATGACGCCCCATGCCCGCCTCCCGGACCGTGGCCGTCATCCCCGCCCGCCATGCCAGCACCCGCTTCCCTGGCAAGCCGCTCGCCCCCATCGCTGGCCGCCCCATGGTGGAACACGTCTGGCGCCGCTGTCAGGAAGCCAACGCCTTCGACGAGGTGTGGGTGGCCACCGACGATGCGCGGATCCGCGACGTGGTGGAGGGCTTCGGCGGCCGGGCGATGATGACCAGCCCCGCCTGCCCCACCGGCACGGACCGCATCGCGGAGGTAGCCCGCGCCCGTCCGGACGTCGATGTCTGGGTGAACGTGCAGGGCGACGAACCGCTGGTGGACCCTGGCGCGCTCAAGGTGCTCGCGGCCCTCTTCCAGGACGACACCGTCCACATGGGCACGCTGGTGCGTCCCCTGGAGCCGGACGAACTGGAGAACCCCAACGTGGTGAAGGCCGTGCTCGCGCTCAACGGCGACGCGCTCTACTTCAGCCGAGCCCCGGTGCCCCACGTCCGCGAGCCCGGCACGCCCGTGCAACGCCACGCCCACCTGGGCCTCTACGGCTACCGGCGCGACACGCTGCTCAAGCTCGCCACGCTCAGCCCCACCCCGCTGGAGGAGGCGGAGAAGCTGGAGCAACTGCGCGCCCTGGAGCACGGCCTGCGCATCCGCTGCGCCCAGGTGTCCTGGCGCACGGTGGCGGTGGACGTGCCGGAGGACGTGGCCCGCGTGGAGGCCCTGCTGCGCGAGCGCGGCTGAAGCGCCCGCGCGGCCGGCCGTGAACGCCAGCTCAGATGCTCGGCAACTCGTCCGGTTCGTCGCCCCGGGGGAACGCCGCGTCGACGCGCCTCAGCTCCTCCGGCGTCAGCTTCAGCGACGCCGCCTTCGCGTTGTCTCGCATGTGGGACTCATCGCTGGCCTTGGGGATGGCGAACATCGACGACCCGCGCACCAGGAACTGGAGCGCCACCTGGTACGGCGTCACGCCATGCGCCTGCGCGATGGACGCCAGCACCTTGCCCCCCGTGCTGGAGGGCTTCGGGAAGCGACCGTTGCCGAACGGGCTGTAGGCCACCACCGCCACGCCCTCGGCCTCGCACCAGGGAATGACGGTGTGCTCGATGGCGCGCTCCTCCAGGTGATACAGCACCTGGTTGCACGCGATGCGCCCCGGCCCCGCGATGGCCAGCACCTCTTCCAGCTCATCCACCGCGAAGTTGCTCACGCCCCAGGAGCGGATCTTCCCGTCCGTCACCAACTGCTCGAAGGCCTCCACCGTGCCCTCCAGCGGGTGGGAGCCGGGCCAGTGCAACAGGTAGCAATCCAGCCGGTCCGTGCGAAGCCGCTTCAGGCTTCGCTCGCAGGCCGCCACGGTGCCACTGCGCGTCGCATTGGACGGCATCACCTTGGAGACGAGGAACACCTCGTCGCGCCGGCCCGCGATGGCCTTCGACACCAGCGCCTCCTCCACCCGGCCCTGGCCGTACAGTTCGGCGGTGTCCAGGTGGGTGAGGCCCAGGTCCAGACCCGCACGCAGGGAGCGGATGGCCCCTTCCGCGTCGTCGCTCTCCATCTGCCAGGTGCCCTGACCGATGACCGGCACCTTCACCCCGGTGTTGCCAAAGACGCGCTTTTCCATGGCCGCTCCCTCGCGATGGGACCCCACCCCGGAAATAGCACCCCGGCCACGAAGCCGCCGAGGACGACGAGGGCATCCCCCTGGAGACCATCCGCGCCAGCCTGCCGCCCGGCGTGTTGCGCCGCCTGGGCTGGGACTGACGACACGCGCTGTTGGGATGCGGGGCC
>NZ_RAVZ01000312.1 GCF_003611635.1 Corallococcus terminator
ACCCTGCCCCGTTCCCCCGGTACGCCAATCCCGTGATCCACCACACCCCTGCCATCTCCATGCTGCGGGAGCGCTACCTCGCGGCCCAGCTTTCCGGAAACCGCCAGGAGGCCCTGCGCCTCGTGGTCGACGAAGGCCTGTTGTGCGGCGTGCCCCTCCAGGAGCTGCACCTGGAGGTCATCCAGGCGGCCCAGTACGAAATCGGCCGGCTCTGGCAGGAGAACCACATCTCCGTGGCCCAGGAGCACATGGCCACCGCCATCTCCCAGTTCGTCCTGGCGCACCTGTACCGCCACCTGCCCCGCGACCCGGCCAACGGCAAGGTCGTGATGATGGCGTGCGTGGAGGGCGAACTGCACGAGGTGGGCGCTCGCATGGCCAGCGACTTCCTGGAGATGGCCGGCTTCGACGTGCGCTTCATCGGCGCCAACGTCCCCGCGGATCACCTGGCCCGCATGGTGCGCGAAACCCCTCCGCACCTGCTGGCCCTCTCCGTCACCATGCCCTTCCACATGCCCCAGGTCCGCGAGGCCGTCCTCAAGGTGCGCGAGGTCTCCCCGCGCCTGCCCATCGCCGTGGGCGGACTCGCCTTCGACTGGGGCCCCGTCCTCCAGGAAGAGCTGGGCGTGGCCTTCTTCGGCAAGAGCGCCCGCGAGCTCGTCTCCTCCGCCTGCCGCACCCTGGGGGTCTGACACCATGCCCACCGTGAGCCAGGCCGTGGAAGCGCTGACGCGAACCCTCGCCCCCGCCTCCATCCAGCCCCTGTACGCCGATCCCTTCTGGGACGCCCGCTACGGCCCCCAGCGCGCCCGTCGCTTCGGCGACGAGGACGCGGTCTTCCACGTGCGCTACCTCGTCCAGGCGCTCGACGCGCAACGGCCCGCCATCCTGGAGGACTACGCCCGCTGGCTGCGCACCCTGCTCGTCACCCGGGGCATGTGCTCCCTCCATCTGGATCAGCACTTCGAAGGCCTCCAGGCCGCCCTCCAGGCGGAAGGCTTCGGCCCGGGCACCCTTCCCCACACCTACGTCCAGGCCGGGCGTGACGCCCTGCACTACCCCGAGGGAGCCGCCCACCGCCTGGAGGACGCCTCGCCCGCGCTCATCGAGGACGTGGCCCAGCGACTGGGAGAAGGACTTACCCCCGGAAACCGCCAGCCCCTGGAACAAGAGACCCGCCTTCACCTGTCCTATCTCTCGGACGCGGTGGCCCTGGACCGCGCGGACCTGTGGGAGGCGCATCTGCGGTGGTACGCGGGCTTCTGGCCCCGCCGGGGGCTTGCCCCCCTGACCTTTCCCCACCTCCTGGGCGCCCTGAGGGCAGCCTTGGGACATGAGCACGCGGAGGCACGGACGTTGCTCGCGCGTGCGCCCGATTCATGGGAGGAGCTTCCCTCATGATGCAACTGGATGAGCGCGACCCCGGGATCTTCGAATCCCTCAGTCGCGAGCTGGCGCTGGCCTGTGATGCGCAAGGGACCGTTGTCTGGCGCGATGATCGCGCCGCGCGTCTTCTGGGCGTCAAACCCGGCCAGAGTCTGCGGAGCCTCGCCAGCGCCGGCAGCGAGAGCAAGGTGGAGAAGCTGCTCGTCCAGGCGCTCGACGAAGCGGTGGATGGCTGGGAGCTCATCCTCCAGCGCGACCACAAGCCCGTCACCTTCGCCTTCCGCGCCCGGCCCCACGAGGGCGGCGTGGCGCTGGTGGGCAGCCTGGTGCCGGAGGACTACGGCGCCGCGCTCACCCAGGTGAGCACCACGCTGGGAGAACTCACCGCGCTGCACCGCGAGACGGCGCGCCAGCAGTACGAACTCAAGCTGCGCGCGGAGGAGCTCTCCCGCCTCAACAAGGAGCTGGAGGAGTCCAACAAGGGCGTGCGCAGCCTTCACGCCGCCCTGGACGAGAAGGCCGAAAGCCTCCAGCGCGCCTCTGAAATCAAGAGCCGCGTGGTGGCCAACGTCAGCCACGAGTTCCGCACGCCGCTGCACTCCATCCTCGGGCTGTCCAAGGTGCTGCTCAACCCGCTCAACGGCAGCCTCGCCGCGGAGCAGGAGAAGCAGGTCCAGTTCATCCGCAGCTCCGCTGAATCGCTGTTCGAACTCGTCAACGACCTGCTCGACCTGTCCAAGGTGGAGTCGGGCAAGACGATGCTGCGCCACACGCACTTCGCGGTGTCCGACTTCATGAGCGCCCTGCGCGGCATGACGCGCCCGCTGCTCCCGCCGGACTCGCAGGTGGCGCTGAACTTCGAGACGCCACCGGGCGGCCTGGAGATGGAGACGGACGAGGCCAAGCTCAGCCAGGTGGTGCGCAACCTGGTCTCCAACGCGGTGAAGTTCACCGAGTCCGGCTCCATCACCGTGTCCGTGGCCCCCGGCCCGCACGACACGGTGGAGTTCACCGTGAAGGACACCGGCATCGGCATCGCGCCGGCGAACCACGAGCGCGTCTTCGAGGAGTTCATCCAGGTGGACAGCCCCCTGCAGCGACAGGTGAAGGGCACCGGCCTGGGCCTGCCGCTGGCGCGCAAGCTGACGGAGCTGCTGGGCGGCACGCTGGGCGTGAAGAGCGCGCTGGGCGAAGGCTCCACCTTCAGCGTCGTCCTGCCGCGCGTCCACGTGGAAGTGTCGGAGATGACGGGGCTCGCGCTGCGCAGCCAGAACCTGGACCCGTCGCGGGCGCCGGTGCTGGTGCTGGAGGACGACCGCCAGACGCTGTTCCTCTACGAGAAGTACCTGGCGCGCTCCGGCTTCCAGGTGCTGCCGGTGCGCACGGTGGAGGACGCCCGCAAGATGATGCAGCGGGTGCGGCCGGCCGCCATGGTGCTGGACGTGATGCTCGAAGGCGAGACGAGCTGGAACTTCCTCGCGGAGATGAAGAACGGCGAGCAGACGCGCGACATCCCCATCCTCGTCGTCACCGTGACGGACCGCGAGCAGAAGGCCCGCGCCCTGGGCGCCGACGAGTTCTGGCTCAAGCCGGTGGACGAGGTGCGCCTGCAGAAGAAGCTGTCCGCCCTGGCGCGCACCGGGCCGGTGGAGCGGGTGCTCATCATCGACGACGACGACGTGCACCGCTACCTGCTCAAGCAACTGCTCAAGGACACGCCCTACCAGTTGCTGGAGGCCGCCGGAGGCCGCGACGGCGTGCGGCTGGCGCGCGAGAAGGCGCCGCACCTCATCTTCCTGGACTTCATCCTGCCGGACATCACCGCCTTCGACGTGCTGGACGAACTGAAGGCGGATCCGCGCACGCGCGACATCCCCATCATCCTGCACACGTCCCACCAGCTACAGGAGTCGGAGCGCCAGCGGCTGTCGCGCGAAACGTCCGCCATCCTCGCCAAGCACACGCTGAGCCGGGAAGTGGCCATCACGCGCATCCGCGACGCGCTGACCAAGGCGGGCCTGGGCACCCGGGACCTGAGGGAGAACAACCCCCGTGGCTGAACAGCGAATGGCCACGGTCCTCAACGTCAACGACGACGAGGCCAACCGGTACCTCGTCAACCGCATCCTGGAGATGTCCGGCTACCACGTGCTGGAGGCGGCCACCGGCATGGCGGCGCTCCTCATGGCGGAGAAGCACCGCCCGGACGTCATCGTCCTGGACGTGAAGCTGCCGGACATCAGCGGCTATGAAGTGTGCGCCCGGCTGCGCGCCAACGCGGCCACGTCCGCCATCGCGGTGATGCACACGTCCGCGACGTTCATCACGCCGGACAAGAAGGTGCAGGGCCTGGAGGGGGGTGCGGACGCGTACCTCACCCAGCCCTACGAACCCTCGGAGCTCATCGCCACGGTGCGCTCGCTCTTGCGCCTGCGCCACGCGGAGCAGCAGGCCCGCCTGCGCACGGATCAGCTCATCGAGATGGACCGGCGCAAGGACGAGTTCCTGGCCATGCTGGGCCACGAGCTGCGCAACCCGCTGGCCGCCATCATGACGGCCATTGGCATCCTGGAGCGCAAGGGCCCCGTGGACACCAAGGAAGCGCGGATGCACGGCATCATCCAGCGTCAGACGCACCACCTGGCGCGGCTG
This sequence comes from Corallococcus terminator, assembly GCF_003611635.1. Taxonomy (GTDB): domain Bacteria; phylum Myxococcota; class Myxococcia; order Myxococcales; family Myxococcaceae; genus Corallococcus; species Corallococcus terminator. Next base: position 4,039 of record NZ_RAVZ01000312.1, read on the forward strand.
GTGGATGACCTGCTGGACGTCAGCCGCATCACCCGCGGCAAGGTGGAGCTGCGCAAGGAGCCGCTGGACCTGGCGGAGAGCTTCCAGCAGGTGCTCTCCATCCTGCGGCCCCGCGTGGAGGCACGCGGCCTGAAGCTGGAGGTCCGGCTGCCCCAGACGCCCCTGTGGCTGGAGGGCGACGCCACGCGGCTGGAGCAGATCTTCACCAACATCCTGGACAACGCGGCCAAGTACACGGACCAGGGCACCGTGTCCGTGGAGCTGTTCCAGGAGGGCGTGGACGGCAGCGCGCAGGCGGTGCTGCGGGTGAAGGACACCGGCATCGGCATCCCTCCGGAGAAGCTGGCGGGCGTGTTCGACCTCTTCGCCCAGGTGGACACGTCCCTGGAGCGCTCCCGAGGCGGCCTGGGCATCGGGCTGACCCTGGTGCGCACGCTGGTGCGGATGCACGGCGGCAGCGTGGAGGCCACCAGCGGTGGCTATGGGGAAGGCAGCGAGTTCGTGGTGAAGCTGCCCCTGCTCGCCCCGGAGCGCATCCCGCTGTTGAACGCGGCGAACGCCGTGGACGCGCGCCAGGCGCGGCGCATCCTCCTGGTGGAGGACAATTCGGACGCGCGTCAGTCCATGCGCGAACTGCTGGAGCTGTGGGGCCACCAGGTGGCGGTGGCGCCGGATGGCGTGCAGGGCGTGGAGATGGCGCTGACGCACGCGCCGGACGTGGCGCTGGTGGACATCGGGTTGCCGGGCGTGGACGGCTATCAGGTGGCCCAGGCGCTGCGCGCGCGCGTGGGGCGCAACATCCGCCTGGTGGCGCTGACGGGCTACGGCGAGGTGGAAGCCCATACCCGAGCGCTGAAGGCGGGCTTCGACCTGCACGTCACCAAGCCGGTGCGTCCGGCCGACCTGGAGCGCATCCTGTCGAATCTCTGAAGCGGGGTGATCAACGACGACCGCGCGGCGGGAGTTACCGCCGCGTCAGCGCGTTGGCCACCAGGCCCAGGAGCTTCACCTGGGCAGGATCAAGCTGCCGGACACTGCGCAGCAGCCGGCGCACTTCCGGGCGCTCGGGCGTGGGCGGAGGAGCTTCGTTGGCACGCGCGGGAGTGACCCCTTGCGCCGCCAATCCGAGCAGCTCATCCGCCGAGACATGCAGCTCGTGGCACAACTTCAACAGGGTCTGGACGCTGGGGAGCATGCCGCCTCGCTCCAGGCGGCCATACACTTCCGTGGCCACGTCGATCCGCTCGGCCACGTCGGCCTGCGTAAGCTCCATGCGGCCCCGGGCGACCCGTGCGGATGCGCCGATGGTGGTTGCGAGTTTCTTGTCCATGCCTTTGCTTGCCGACCCGAAACGTTTGGCCGACGGCATAGGACGTATAGAGGCAGACAGACAGAACTTGCCGGGTCAGCCTCCCATTGTTCACCCATAGGGTCGCTGCGCGGAAGGTGGACTTTCGGAGTCCGGGCAACCCCGACACCCGGGCCTCTTCTGAGACGGAGCGCCCTCGGAGAATGCCCCGGTTCGGGTCCATCCACACTCTTTTTCGGGCTTGATGGAAGGTGACCCAGCACGTTGGAGGCGAAATTTCCTACGGTGTCCGGGCGTCCTGCCGCCACTGCCACCCTTCAGGGTTGGCTCGTGTTTTCAGCACCCTCCAGATACACGGCGTCCGGCGAGTCCAGCGACAGCAGTCCGGTGCGCGTGGGTCCACCCCGGAACAGATACACGGAGCGCGCGTCATCCAGCGGACGTACGGCCACGTCCGCGTACCCATCGCCGTCCCAATCTCCCAGGCAGCGCGCCGTCACCGGCGTCGCGGAGTCCACCGTGACTGCGTCCCGGGTGCCGTCGCCGTTGACGTCGCAGCCGTCGTCCGGCGCAGCGCTCGATTCGAAGACGGGCGTGCTGAAGCGCGCGTCCGGTGCGCCCGACAGGGGCGGTTCGGGGCAGCCACCGCACAGGCCCCCCATCAGCACCAGCAGCGTCAGCACGCCGCACCGGCCCAGGCGTGCCTCGGGTCTTGCGCTCGACGCGGCCACGTCCTTCTCCACGCCCATGCTGCTCGCTCCCATGCACGCTCCGGTCACGCGAGTGGAGGCAGGCAGGCGCATCCCGGAAGGAAGCGGGGATGCGGGCCTGCCTGGGTGAGCCTGGGAATAGGTGCTGGAGATGAACGGGCGATGAACGCCGGGTTCCGGTGGATGAACGGGTGAAATCAACGCCGGGCCCGACGTGCCCGACACAAGCCTCCACGCGGTCCAGGGTGACGCGGGCAGGGAGCCAGGAAGTCCCCCGGCCCCCTTCCCTGCACGGGGGGAGTGCGGCTACCGCGAGGCGACCGTGCTCAGCTCCACCGTGCCCAACGCCCGCGCCAGCTCCGCGCGGGAGGTGGCCAGGTCGTAGGTCGCCTGCACCTGCTGGGCGGCGGCGTTGGTGAAGGCCACCTGCGCGTCGCCGACCTCGATGATGTTGCCCACGCCCGCGCGGTAGCGCCCTTCGGCCAGCCGCAGCCGTTCGCGCGCGTTCACCTGCGCCTCGTCCGCGGCGGTGAGCGCCTCACGGGTGGCCACCACGTTGAGCCGGGCCTGCTCCACCTGGAGCCGCACCTGCTGGCGCAGCGCGTCCTTCTGCGCCTGGACGTCGCGCAGGTTGGCGTTGGCCTCGCGCGTCTGCGCGTTGACGAGTCCACCCTGGAACAGCGCCCAGCTCAGCGACAGCCCGCCCGACGCGCTCAGCGTGGCGCCGTTGAACGGGTTTTCGCCCACGTCCGACACGTTGCCCGTGGCACTGAGGCTGGGCCAGTGGCCGCTCTTCGTGACCTTGATTTGCAGCTCCTGCGCCCGCACCTGCCGCTCGCGCGCCGCGACGTCCGGACGGGACTCCAGCGCGCGCAGCACCAGCGCGTCCAGCAGCTCGTCCTCGCCGGGGACGGCCGCCACCGTCACGTCCTGCACCGTGTAGTCGGTGGACGTCTCCGCCCCCATGGTCTGGTTGAGCTGCGCCTTCGCCGTGGCGTAGGCGTTCTGCGCGCGGATGAGCTGCACCTGCGCGTTGGCCTTCGCCGTGCGCTGCTGGAGCAGGTCGATCTCCGGGCGGGTGCCCACCTGCACGGAGGCGTTCACCTGGTTGAGCCGGGCCTCCTCGCTCTGGAGCGTCTCGCGCGCCACGCCCAGCAGGGCCTTCTGCGTGAGGACGTTGAAGTACGCGGTGCGCACATTGCGCAGCGAGTCCTGGAGCACCTGCTGCTGCGAGTCCTCCTGCGCGCCCGCGTTCTCCTTCGAGATGTTGTAGCGCCCGGAGGTGCGGCCGAAGTCGTAGATGAGCTGGTTCGCGGAGATGCCACCGCTGAAGCGTCGGGTGGAGTTGGACACCACGGCGGTGTCGCTGCCAGGCACGTTCTGGATGACGGCCCGGTTGCTGGTGCCCAGCGTGTAGCCGGCGTTGGCGCTCACCTGCGGCAGGAAGCTGGAGAAGGACTGATCCACCCGGGCCCGCGCCGCATCCGTGCTGGCCTGCGCCGAGCGCAGCGTCGGCAGGTACTCGCGCGCCGCGGTCTCCGCCTCCGCCAGGGAGATGACGCGCCCCTCCGAGGCCGCCATCGACAGGGACTGCTTCACCGGCGCGGGCGTGGTGGGCGTCGCGCCCGGCTGGGCGGCCGGAGCCTGCGCACCCGACGGCTGCGCGGTGGGCGCCTGCCCGGGCGCCGGAGCCTGCGCGCCCGAAGGCGGCGAGGCCGGGGCCTGGGCCCCCGCGACCACGGGCAGGACCCACAACGAGAGCGTCAACGGAAGCGCGCGCATCACTCGTACCTCAGGGCATCGATGGGATCCAACAGGCTCGCCTTGCGCGCCGGATACAGCCCGAAGACGACACCGACCAAACCACTGAACCCGATGGCCAGCAGCGCCACGTCCGGGCGCACCAGCATGGGCCAGCCAAACTGCGCCGCGAGCAGCTTCGCCACGCCCAGGCCCACCGCCGCGCCGATGATTCCTCCCAGCACCGACAGCGTCAGCGCCTCGATGAGGAACTGCGCCAGGATGTCGCGGGGCCGAGCGCCCACCGCCACGCGCACGCCAATCTCGCGCGTCCGTTCGGTGACGCTCACCAGCATGATGTTCATGATGCCGATGCCGCCCACCACCAGCGACACCGCCGCGATGGCCGCCAGCAGCATGCTCATCGTCTCCGTGCTCTGCTGCTGACCGCTCGCAACCTCCGCCAGGTTGCGCACGTCGAAGTCGTCCGCGTCGCCCTCGCCCAGCCGGTGACGGTCACGCAGGAGCTGCGTCACGTCCGCCTGGGCGCGCGACGTCAGGTCCGCGGAGGCCGCCTGCACGAACACCGCGCCGGTGATGAACGCGCCCATGGTCTGCGCCTGCACCTGACGGCGGAACGACGTGGCCGGCACGAACACGGTGTTGTCGAAGTCCTGGCCCACCGGGGACTGGCCCTTGGGCGTCGTCACGCCCACCACGGTGAAGGGCGTCTTGTTGATGCGGATGACCTGGCCCACCGGGTTGAAGCCCTTGCCGTACAGATTGTCCACCACCGTCTGCCCCAGCACCGCCACCTTCGCGCCCGCCTCGTTGTCCGCGTCCGTGAAGCGCGCGCCCTGCGCCATCGTCCAACTGCGCACGATGAAGTAGTCCGTCGTCGTGCCGATGATGCTGGTGTTCCAGTTCTGGTCCTCGGAGAACACCTGCGCGTTGGAGCGCATCTCCGGCGCCGCGCCGCGCACGCTGGACAACTGCGTGCGGATGGCCTCCAGGTCGTCCCACGTGATGGTGGGCTGGCTGCCGAAGCCGCCGCGCGCGCCACCCGAGCGGGACGAACCCGACATGACGATGAGCATGTTGGTGCCCATGGCGTCGAAGACCTTCTGCACGCTGGCCTTCGCGCCGTCGCCAATGGCCACCATGGCGATGACCGCGCCCACGCCGATGATGATGCCCAGCGCGGTGAGCACCGAGCGCGTCTTGGAACGCAAGAGGGCCCTGAGCGCCAGGACGAGCGTCTCCAGCAGGTTCATGTCCCCACCTCTTCCACCGGGACCACCGCCGGCTGCGGCGACTGGCGCTGGTCCTTCACGATGCGCCCGTCCTTCACCACCACCACCCGCTGCGTGTACTCGGCCACGTCCGGTTCGTGCGTCACCAGCACCAGCGTCATGCCTTCCTTCTGCAACTGCTGGAACAGCGCCATCACCTCCACCGTGGTGCGCGAATCCAGGTTGCCCGTAGGCTCGTCCGCGAGGATGACGCGAGGCCTTCCCACCAGCGCGCGCGCGATGGCCACGCGCTGCTGCTGACCGCCGGAGAGCTGCTTGGGGTGGTGGTCCAGACGAGCCCCCAGGCCCACGCGCTCCAGCGCCTCCTTCGCGCGCGTGCGCCGCTCCTTGGAGGGCACGCCCGCGTACAGCATGGGCAGCTCCACGTTCTCCAGCGCCGTGGTGCGCGCCAGCAGGTTGAAGCTCTGGAAGACGAAGCCCAGGGTGCGGTTGCGCACGCGCGCCAGCCCGTCCCGATCCAACCGCGCCACGTCCCTGCCGTTGAGCAGGTACTCGCCGCCGGTGGGCCGGTCCAGGCAGCCCAGGATGTTCATCAGCGTGGACTTGCCCGAACCGCTGGAGCCCATGATGGAGACGAACTCGCCCGACTCCACCGTGAAGTCCACGCCGCGCAGGGCCCGCACCTCCACGTCCCCGGTGCGGTACACCTTGCTCACGCCCCGGAGCTGCACGACCGGGGGCGCCTGTTTCGTATCCGCGTCCATGTGCCTCTCCTCCTTCCCCTGCCCTGCCATGGTGGATGACTAGAACGGCCCGCCGCCGCGACGCATGCCACCGCCGCCGCGAGCGCCGCCCACGGGGCTCGCCGTCGCTGGAGTGGTGGACGTGGAGCTGGCCGGAGAATTCGCGGCGGTGATGACGCGGTCGCCGTCCTTCAATTCGCCCTCCACCACCTCCGTGTACGTGCCGTCCGTCATCCCGGTGCGCACGCTCACGGCGGTGGGCTGCGGCCGCTGTCCCTCCTGGCGGCGCAGCACGTAGACGGTGCGCGAGCCATTCGCCGCCGGCTGCACTGCCTGCACGGGAGCCCCCGGTGCGGGCGCGGGCCGATAGCGCAGCGCCGTGTTGGGCACGGAGAGCGCCTGGTCCTTCTGCTGCGTGACGATGGTGACGTTCGCCGTCATGCCCGGCTTGAGCTTCAGGTCGGGGTTCGGCACGTCGAGGATGGCCAGGTAGGTCACGACGTTCTGCACCGTGATGGCCTCGTTGCGGATCTGCCGGATGACGCCCTGGAAGTTCTCACCGGGAAAGGCATCCACGTTGAAGGTCGCCTTCATGCCGGGCTGCAACTTGCCCACGTCCGCTTCGGACACGCTGGTGTTGATCTGCATCTTTCGCAGGTCCTCCGCGATGGTGAAGAGCACCGGGGCCTGGAGGGACGCGGCCACCGTCTGGCCCACGTCCACGCTGCGCGAGATGACGATGCCGTCGGTGGGCGACACGATGGTCGTGTACTTGAGGTTCACCTCCGCCTCGTTGAGCGCCGCCTGCGCCTGGGCCACGGAGCCCTCCGCGGCCGTCACCTCCGCCTGACCGCTGGCGGCGGCGGACTCGGCCGTCTCCAGCTCGGACTGGGAGATGAACTGCTGGGCGCGCAGCTCGCGCGAGCGCGCGGCCTGCTTCTTCGCCACGTCCGCGTTGACGCGCGCCTTCTGGAGGTTCGCGCGCGAGGCGGTCATGTTCGCCTTCGCCCGGTCCAACGCGGCCTGCACCAGTTGAGGGTCGATGCGGGCGATGACCTGCCCCTTCTTCACCTCGGAATTGTAGTCGACGAACAACTCCTGGATGCGGCCGGAGACCTGGCTGCCCACCTGCACCGTCACCAGCGCCGCCACGGTGCCCGTGGCCGTCACCTTGGACGTGAGCTTGCGCGCCTCCGCGGGCGTCGTCTCGTAGGTGATGACGTCCGCCTGATTCGAGGCCCGCACGCGCCAGAAGACGACCAGCGCGGCCACCACCAGGAGCCCCACCACCCAGGCCCAGCGCGGAAATCCGCGCTTGCGAACTTCGTCCTCTTCCAATGGCACCGGCGCCAGGGCCGGCGCTTCCCGCGGCATCTCGCTCAAGGCCTTCATGCCCCTTGTTCTATGTTCTGAAATGTTTCGGCGAATCTCGTCTCTATTACGAAAGATGACCCGCGACGAGGCGGCCGTCCGGTGTGTCCGCCGCCCCGGTGGCCGGCAGAAGGACGCGGGCGGTGGTGCCCTGCCCCGGCTGGCTCTCCAGCGTCAGGCGGCCCCCGTGGGCGACGATGATGCGCCGCACCAGGGCGAGCCCCAGGC
>NZ_RAVZ01000313.1 GCF_003611635.1 Corallococcus terminator
GAAGAAGGTGGCGGGGTGGACGCTCGTCCCGGCCATGCGCACGCTGCCCTGGAGAAGGCCCCTGCGGCATTGGCGCCAGTCAGGGCCTGTGTTAGGCCGCCGCTCCCTGCCCCTGGTCCTTGGGACACCTACTGAGGAGAAGTGAATGACCCGTCGTCACGTGCGAGTCGTCGGCGCGATGCTCCAGAACGAGATGGGTCGCTACCTCATCACCCAGCGGCCCCCCAAGGCGTCGCTGCCCCTGTTGTGGGAGTTTCCGGGCGGCCGGGTGGAGGAGGGGGAGGACGACGCGACGGCGCTCGCCCGCGAACTCCAGGAAGAGATGGGCGTCCGCATCGTGGTGCTGGAGCAGGTGATGCACACCCACCACGAGTACCCCACCTACGACATCGACTTCCGCGTGTTCCGCTGCCAGTTGAGCGAGAGCGGGGCGGAGATCCACCACCTGCGCGTGCATGACCACCGCTGGGTGGCGCTGGAGGAGATGGGGCAGTACCGCTTCCCCGACGCGGACGCCAAGACGCTGGCCCGGTTGCTGGACCTGGACCACTGACCCGTGCGCCCCTCTTCGCGTCTGTTCGCCGTCGCGGGCCTCCTGCTGGCGTCCGCCTGCTCCAGCTCCCGTCCCGTCCCTTCCGCCTCCACCGCCCCGGATGCGGGCATGCAGCAGGTGCCGGCCACGGGCCAGGAGGGATGCGTCCTCTACTCGGACGGCCGCAAGACGGGCACCGTGCCCCGGCAGGTGCCGGAGCTGTCGGGCCTGGCCGCCAGCCAGCGCCACCCCGGCATCTTCTGGGGACACAACGACTCCAACAACGCCTTCGAACTGTTCGCCCTGGATGAGACGGGCGCGGTGAAGGCCACGCTGACGCTCACCGGCGCGGATCCCCGCGACATCGAGGACGTGGCGGTGGGGCCGTGCGAGCCGGGACAGAAGGCCACCTGCGTCTTCCTGGCGGACACCGGAGACAACTTCGAGCGTCGCAAGGAAGTGCGCCTGTTCCGCGTGACGGAGCCGGAGTCCATCGCGAACGCCACGCTCCCGGTGGAGGCGCTGCCCTTCACCTATGCGGACGGCCCGCACGACACCGAGTCGCTGATCATCGACGCCCGCTCCGGCCGCATCGCGGTGCTGACGAAGACGCGCGCGTCCCTGGGCGACCTGTACGTCGTGGAGGGCCTCAAGCAGGGCGGCTCCGGCAGTGCCACGAAGCTGGGCACCCTGCGCGTGCCGGAGGACGTGGACCGGCTGTCCACCAGCGCCTCGCTGCACCCGTCCGGCGAGCGGCTGCTGGTGCGCACGTACACGCGCGTCTGGGAGGTCCGCAAGCCGGGGGCGAAGCGCCTGGAGGATCTGGTCGGCGCCCAGGTGGTGGAAGTGCCCGGCGCGAGCCAGGCCCAGGCCGAAGCCATTACCTTTCTACAGGACGGGCGCGGCTACCTGCTGGGCAGTGAGTTCACGGGGGAGCCCCTGGTCCGCGTGGATTGCCGCTGATCCAACACTTCGGCGCGCCTCAGTCATCATCCTGTCACGACCGGCGGTTGACGGCTTGGCGGGGGTGACCATCTTTGGCCGGCTAAGGGAACCGTCACACGACATGTCGTCTGTGTGTACGGGGGAGGGGGAGGGCGAGCGTGCCGACGATGAAGCCACAGGACCTGCCGCCGGGGATGGGCCCGCGCGGGAAGAAGAGCGACAAGCCACCACCCACGAAAGGTGGGTTCAAGTTCGGCTCACCACTGGGCTACATCCTCCTGCTCGTCCTGGGGTTCCTGCTGTTCCGGAACGTGTTTCAGGACGCGGGTGTTCGCCGGGTGTCGTACAGCCAACTGCGCGACGCGGTGGAGAACGGCCAGTTCAGCCGGGTGCAGATCTCCAACGAATGGGTGAAGGGATTCCTCAAGGACAACGCCCAGCCGCCTCCGGGTGAGAAGGGCACGCTGCGCAGCGAGCCCAGCGCCCTGCCGTGGATGGCCTACCGCGTCCCCGGGGACGAGGGGCTGGTTCCGCTGCTGGAGCAGAAGGGCGTCCAGTTCGAAGCGGTGCCGCAGTCGAGCTTCAGCGAGGTGTTGTGGATCTGGCTCATTCCCATGGGCCTGCTGATCCTCTTCTGGAGCTTCATGATGCGCCGGATGTCCGGCGGCATGGGCCAGGGTCCGCAGAGCGTCATGAGCTTCGGCAAGACGCGCGCGAAGGTGCAGGCGGAGAACGACACCGGCGTGGGCTTCAAGGACGTGGCCGGCGTCGACGAGGCCGTGGACGAGCTGCGCGAAATCGTCGAGTTCCTCAAGACGCCGGAGAAGTTCCGCCGTCTGGGGGGCCGCATCCCCAAGGGTGTGTTGCTCGTCGGCCCTCCGGGCACGGGCAAGACGCTGCTGGCGCGGGCCGTCGCCGGTGAGGCGGGCGTCCCGTTCTTCAACCTCTCCGGTTCGGAGTTCGTGGAGATGTTCGTCGGCGTGGGCGCGGCGCGTGTCCGCGACCTCTTCGCCCAGGCCACCGCCAAGGCGCCGTGCATCATCTTCATTGATGAGCTGGACGCCATCGGCAAGAGCCGCAACTCGGGCGTGGCCGGCGGCCATGACGAGCGCGAGCAGACGCTGAACCAACTGCTCGCGGAGATGGACGGCTTCGACAGCCGCGCGGGCCTCATCATCCTGGCGGCGACCAACCGTCCGGAGATTCTGGACAGCGCGCTGATGCGCCCGGGCCGCTTCGACCGGCAGGTGCTGGTGGACCGTCCGGACAAGCGCGGCCGTGAGCAGGTGCTGGAGATCCACGCCAAGGGCGTCAAGCTGGGCACCGACGTGGACCTGAAGCAGATCGCCTCCCGCACGCCGGGCTTCGCCGGCGCGGATCTGGCCAACGTGGTGAACGAAGCGGCGCTGCTGGCCGCGCGCAAGAACCGCGACGCGGTGATGCGGGCGGACTTCGAGGAGGCCATCGAACGCGTGGTGGCGGGCCTGGAGAAGAAGAACCGCCGCATGAACGAGCGCGAGAAGGAGATCGTCGCGCACCACGAGGCAGGCCACGCGGTGGTGGGCTGGATGCTGCCGTACGCCGAACGGGTGACGAAGGTGTCCATCATCCCGCGAGGCCTGGCGGCGCTGGGCTACACCATGTCGCTGCCCCTGGAAGACCGCTACCTCATGTCCGTGGACGAACTGCGCGACAAGATGGCGGGGATGATGGGCGGACGTGCCGCGGAGGAGCTCTTCATCGGCGAGGTGTCCACGGGCGCCTCCAACGACATCAAGCAGGCGACGGAGATCGCCAAGATGATGGTCCGTGACTACGGCATGAGCAGCCTGGGGCCGGTGGCGCTGAGCGGAGACCAGGGGCCGGGCTTCTTGAGGAGCGCGGGCCTGCCGGAGTCGCGCAGCTACTCCGAACAGACGGCCCGGATGATCGACGACGAGGTCCGCAAGATGGTCTCCGAGGCGCTGGACCGCGCCCGCGAGGTCCTCGGCGTGAACCGCGAGAAGGTGGAGGCCCTGGCCGCACGGCTCCTGGCGACGGAGGTCATCGAGGAGGAAGCGATGACGGCCATCCTGGGGCCCAAGGTGCTGGCACAGCGGGGCTTGTTGCATCCGGAGGCGCGCACGGTGATCTCCGCGCACCCGGTGGGAAGCAACGACGCGGAACCCGTCGTGCCGCCCACGCAGCACACGCAGGGCAAGTACGACTCCTGAGTGCTTGCCTGCCCTCCGGGCAGACCTTCGCCCACCGGATCCACCGCCAGCCTGCGGTGACCGGTGGGCGAAATTACTTTTGGCAGACAAGGAGGCGTCGCCGTGGAGAACCGCATTGGGAAGAGCTACGTCGCGCGGAAGTCGTTGTTCGCCAAGGGCCTCAAGGAAGGCCGGCTCACGGTGCAGGAAATCGAGGAGGCGCTGCCTCCGGGGACGCTGACGGCCGCCGAGCGGTGGCTCCTCTACTACTCGCTCCGGGCCGCTCAGGTGGAGATCATCGATGAGGTGACAGGGCAGGTGGACCACGGCTTCATGGCCGAGGCCCCACCGGCTGCTCCTTCCAACCACTAGCCGCGTTGACAGGGGCGCCCTCGCGGTTAGGTTCGCGCCGCGTATCAAGGTCCGCTCTTTCAACCCCCTGGCGCAGGTTCGACAATGGACGGCAAGCCCCGCAGCGACGAGACCCCGGAGACGCAGTCCCCCGCCAACGAGGCGGGGGAGGCTTCTTCGACCGACCTTCCGGAGGACCGCGAGGCCGCATCGGACGGCGAAGTGACGCGGCTCCAGACGGAACTGGAGGTGGCCCGCCGCCGGGTGAACGAGCTGGCCCGGGCGTACCAGGACCTCAACAAGGACCGCGAGGAGTTCAAGCAGCGGCTGACGCGCGAGCGGGAGCGGATGATCGACGTGGAGCGCGGCAACGTCGCCGGCACGCTCCTGGAAGCCATCGACGAGCTGGACCTGGCACTGGCCTCCAGCCAGCAGGACACCTCGCCGCTGGCCCAGGGCGTGCGGATGATCCGCGACAGCCTCCTCGCCAAGGCCCAGGCCACCGGCATCGAGCGCATCCAGATGGTGGGCCGTCCCTATGATCCCAACGTCGCCGAGGCGGTGGACATGGAGATCACCCCCGTGCAGGACGACGACCAGAAGGTCGTGGCCGAGTTCCGCGCGGGCTACCGCCTGAAGGACCGCATCATCCGCCCGGCCCGGGTGAAGGTGGCCCGGTACGTGGCCCCGGCACAGGCCTGAAGGGCAGTCCCCAGGCGCTGGGGTAAAGCGCTGGCGAAGCTCTGGCGCCGGCTCTTCTGACGCCCTGGCGAGACTCCGGGGGCTTGCGGGGGCTGGCCCCCTTCCTGGCCTCTCATGCGCCGGGAAGGGTGGAGCCGGACGGTCTGTTGGGGCCTGACGCCATGGCCCGCCGTGTAAGCTGCCGCCCCGTGTCCGTCCGACTGTTCAGCCTTCTTTTCGCGGTGACGCTCGCCCCCGTGGCCGGGGCCGCCGAGGATCCGCTCCAGCCCTGGCTCCAGGCCCGGGTTCGCGAGCACACCGCCTGGTTCGCCGCCCCGCCGCCATCGTCGCCCGTTTCCGAGGGCACGGCCGGCGGGTCCGCCCTGTGGCGCGAGCGCCCGGCCGGCAGCGCGGGCGTTGCGAACTTCGTGCCCCCCACGTCACTGGCGCCGCTGATCCGCGCGGTGGAGGCGGGCGTGGTGAACATCACCACGGTGGGCCCCGGGGCGCTGCCGGGCGCGGTGAAGCGCTCCACCGGCTCCGGCTTCGTGCTGACGGCCGACGGGCTCGTCGTCACCAACAACCACGTGGTGGCCAACGCCCAGGGCCCGGTGGTGAACCCGTCCGGCTCCGGCGTCACCCCCGACAAGGGCGGCCCGCGCGAAGTGCCCCTCCAGCAGATCTCCGTGCGGCTGGCGGACGGCCGCGAGTTCCCCGCGGAGGTGGTGGGCCGCGACGCGTCCACGGACGTGGCGCTGCTGCGCTTGAGCGGCGCGGGACTGGGGACCCTGCCGGCGGTGTACCTGGGGGACTCGGACGTGCTGGAGGTGGGCGACTGGGTGGTGGCCATTGGCAACCCGTTCGGCCTGGACCACTCGGTGGCGCACGGGATGATTTCGGCGAAGGAGCGCGTGCTGGGCGTGGGCCAGTTCGACGACTTCATCCAGACGGACGCGCTCATCAACCCCGGCAACTCCGGCGGCCCGCTCTTCAACATGCGCGGCGAGGTGATTGGCGTGAACACCGCCATCATCAGCGAGGGCCAGGGCATCGGCTTCGCGGTGCCCATCAACCTGGTGAAGGACCTGCTGCCCAACCTGCGGGAGAACGGCAAGCTGGAGCGCGGCTGGCTGGGCGTCGTCATCAACGAGGACGGCGTGGCCGCCACCACCACGGCGCCGGTGGTGAAGGACGTCTACCGGGGCAGCCCCGCCGCCGCCGCGAACATCCGCCCTGGAGATCGGCTGGTGGCGGTGAATGGCCGGCCCATTGGCAGCTACCTGCAGCTCTTGCGCAAGGTGGCCCTGCTGGCGCCGGGCACGGAGGCGAAGCTGACGCTCCTGCGCGAAGGTGGCACGCAGGAGGTGTCGGTGCGGCTGGTGGCGCGCCCGGCGCAGGAGGCCACCGAGGGCCTGTCCAACCGGGGCGGCAGCACCGCGAATGACCTGGGGCTGGTGCTCCGGGATTTGACGCCGGAGGTGGCCGCGCCCCTGGGCTACGAAGCCTTCCTGGGCGCGCTGGTGTCCGGCGTCGTCCCGCGCAGCCCGGCGGAGCAGTCCGGCCTGCGCGCCGGCGACGTCGTCACCGAGGTGAACCGTCGCCGGGTGAAGGACTCCGCCGGGGTGAAGGCCGCCCTGGAGCGGGGCAGCGCGGGGGCCAGCATCCTCTTGCGCGTCCAGCGGGGCGACGCGCTCCAGTACATCGCCATCGCCCGCTGAAGCGGGGCAGGGCGCCTGGTTACTTCGGGGCGTCCTTGCCGTTGAGCCACAGGCCCATGTGTCCGCCGCTGCGGCCCTCGGTGAGGACGATGGCCTCCACGCGGGCGTTGACGCCGTAGACCTTCCCGCCGCCCTTCTTGGGCAGCGACCACACGCTCTGCGGCGTGAAGACGACCTGCGCGCGCACGCCCCGCGTGGAGAACAGGCGGCTGAAGACGCCGCCATTCCACCCGTCCGGCGCCGTGCCGCTCACCGTGAGGTAGTTCATCACCGGGTTGCCCTGGGCGTCCGTCTTCTTCGGCGCCCCGTGCGTGAGGGCGTACTTCCCGCCCCCGAAGAAGGGCGTGATGTTGATGGTGTAGTCGTTGTTGCCGGGGTTGTAGTCACCCGCGGACAGCATGGTGGCGTCGTCCTCCGTGATGATCATGTAGAGGCGCTTGCCCGTGTACTTCTTGCGGAAGGCCTCCGCGTTGGCCTTGCACTGAGGGTCCACGAAGGCCCCGTCGCACTCGCCCACGTACTTCTCCAGGAAGGCCCCCAGCGCCCCCAGGGGCTCGGACTCGTCGCGCAGCTTCGCGAAGCGCGAGTCCACGTCGGCCAGGGCGAGCGTGGGCACAAGGAGGGCAAAGGCGGCGGCCAGGAAGCGATTCACGAGCGGGAACTCCCAAGAAGAGGGGGGATGACGACCCCAGGGATGCTGCCACTTCCGGACGCGCCGGGGGCAGGGCTTTCCCATGGGTGGGGCTTGGTGGGGCAGGGTGGATGTAGGTAGATAAGTTGCCTACATGTAGCCACCATGTAGTTTGTCCCTGTCACCCCCTGTTTCGGAGGCCATCCCCGCCATGAACACCCAGCCGCAGGAACGTCGTAACCACCTCCGATTCGACAAGATCTTCACCGTGTACCTGTCCACGCAGGACGGGATGATGCGGGGCATTGGCCGCAACATCAGCGCGCGGGGCATGTTCATCGAGGTGCGCGACTCGCTGGGGCTGGGCGAGAAGCTGAAGGTGACGTTCGCGGGCGAGGACGGCACGGAGATGACGTGCCTGTGCGAGGTGCGCTACCAGGTGGCGCTGGCCTTCGGGCGCAAGGACGGGCGTCAGGGCAACAGCCGCGGCGTGGGCCTGCGCATCGTGGCGTACGAGACGATGGACGACGCGCCCCTGCTCCTGGTGGACCGCGAGCGGGTGATGCACTGAAAAACCGCGGGGCACGGCCCTTTCCCTGAGAGAGGGAAGACACCGTGCCCCGGGCGTGGGACCTCGAAGCTGCTTTGACGCGGATGCCTACTGCGAGAAGCCTTCGAGCAGGTAGTGGGCCTCGATGCGCTTGAGCGCGAGAATCATCGCGGCGCAGCGGCTGTCCACGTTCTTGCCGATGCAGTACGGGCGGCTGTCGTGCATCTCCGTCTTGCGCGGCTGGTTGCGCGAGATGTCCCGGATGATGCGGTAGTTGCGCTTCATGGCGCGCTCGAGGCGCTGATCGACTTCCGCCTCGCTCCAGCGCTCCATGCGCTTGTTCTGGATCCACTCGTAGTAGCTGACCGTCACGCCGCCGGCGTTGGCGATGATGTCCGGGATGAGCTCGATGCCGCGCTTCTGCAGGACGCGGTCGGCTTCCGGGGTGGTGGGGCCGTTGGCGCCCTCGGCGATGAGCTTCACCTTGAGGCGCTCGGCGACCTCGGCGGTGATTTCGCCACCCAGGGCGGCGGGGACGAGGATGTCCGCCTGCACGTCCCAGAGGTCCTTCTTCTCGATGCGCTGGGCGCCGGGGAACCCGATGACGGAGCGCTTGAGGTTCTTGGGATCCTGCACGTAGGCGGCCAGCGCGTTCACGTCGATGCCGTCGCCGTTGAAGATGGAGCCGTCGGCGTCGTTCACCGCGAGCAGGCGCGCGCCCATGTTGCCCAGGATGATGGCGGCGTGGCTGCCCACGTTGCCGAAGCCCTGGAGGACGAACGTCTTGCCCTTCACGCTCTCGCCGCGGTCGGCGTAGTAGTCCTCGATGCAGAACGCGACGCCCTGGCCGGTGGCCTTGCCGCGGCCTTCGGACCCGCCGATGCGCACGTCCTTGCCGGTGACGATGCCGCGCAGGTTGTGGCGCTCGCGCTCACCGTCGGAGAACTGGCGGTAGAGCAGCGCCATGATCTCCGGGTTCGTGCCCACGTCCGGCGCCGGGATGTCGATGTTCGGCCCGATGAGGCTCTTGAGCCGGTACATGAAGCGCAGGGTGATGGCTTCAATCTCCTCGCGGCCGTACTCGCGGGGATCCAACTGGATGCCGCCCTTGCCGCCGCCGAAGGGGACTTCCGCGATGGCGGTCTTCCAGGTCATCTCCGCGGCGAGCGCTTTGAAGAGGTCCAGGGACACCTCGCGGTGGTAGCGCAGGCCGCCCTTGTAGGGGCCACGGGCCTGGTTGTGCTGGACGCGGTAGGCCTTGAAGCGCTGCGACTCACCGGGGACCAACTGGTAGACGAGCCCGTCCGGCAGGCGCAGGTGGCCGTGGCGGATGGCCACGTCGGAGCCCAGCAGGGCGCGGCCGTTGAGGATGATGTTGCCGTTGGCCAGGCGCTCCAGGCCTTCGGTGTTGCGAACCTGGGTGACGGACAGGTCGGCGAAGGACTTGGCCTCCTCGGGCAGCAGGGGGACGAGCCGGTCCTTGAGCTTCGCGGTGACGTAGAAGATGTGCTCGTAGTCGGGCTCTTCGAGCTCCAGACGCACCCGCTTGTCCAGGCCGATGAGATCCGCCGCGAAGTGGAAGATCTCCATCGCCTCCGTGTAGATGGTGCGCTTGGGCGTAGGGGCCGGGGCGCGCATGAAAGTCTCTTCGCTGGCCATGACGGAATGTGCTCCTTGAGGGCCCACCCTGAATGGGGGCCGCAGGGGAAAGCGGGGCCCTTATGTGCACAGGCTCCACAGGGGGTCAACCGCTGCGGAGCTCGCCAATTCTCCAAATAGTGGAGAAAAGACGCGCACTTAGCCGACGCGGTGTGTCACTCCGCCGGATGCGCCGTGTCATGGATGTCACGGCTTCTGGATGGAAGAAGCGGCGGTGACGGCGGGCGGTGCGGCGGGGGTGGAGATTCTGCTTGCGGGGCCCGGAACCGGATGGTACTTACGCGCCGCTTTCAGCCGTCGCGCCGACATAGCTCAGTTGGTAGAGCAACTGATTCGTAATCAGTAGGTCTCCGGTTCAAATCCGGATGTCGGCTCCAAAAGAAGAAGGCCGGTGGTCCTCAGGGACCGCCGGCCTTTTTTGTTTCCGGGGCAGGGGCTCGGGGCCACGTCTCGCGTGCGGCTCCAACCGCGCGCGCACCCCGGCACCCTCCTGCGGAGTGCGCCCGGGCCGGATCACGCGTCCGACGTGATCTTCAGGATGCCCCTGGGACGGGGTGGGTCGTTGGCGAAGAAGTTCGCAGGAGCCTTTTGTCCAGCCTTCTGGAGCCGGTCCCTCCACGCACTCTGGGCCTGTTCCCACGCCTCGACGAGGTCCAGCAGCTTTTCCAGGCGGCGGCCGGCCTCTTCGCACCAGGGCCCGTCCTTGGGCCGATACCAGGAATCCGCTCCTTCTTGCTTCCGCGCAGCGAGCTGCTGCTCGAAGAGCGTGGCGAAGCGCGATTGGAGTTGGGCCTTCCAATCATTCTCTGAGAACAGTTCGCGCACCTCCTGGAACTGGCCTTCCAGCTCCGCCATCAACACGAGCATGCGCACCCAGCGGTGTTCGGAGAAGTGGGGGTGGAGTGTGCTGGGGTAGCGTCCCAGGAGCTCCGCGGCCGCTTCGCGCCCCTTCTGCTGGATGCTCCCGATGACCTGCTCTGACATGTCCAGGTTGAGACCGCCTTCCTTCTGCTCGAGAAACACCTGGACGATGCGCTCACGGTAGCTGGGCAATCCTGACTGCGCATTGTCCCGATAGCTCATCGCCGTCTCGACGATGGCGCGAAGGAAGTCCGGCACCCCGTCGATGGCTGTCCGTTGGGGTCGTGCCAGGTCGAAGTCCTTCGGCTGAGGGAGGACCACGGGGCGGAAGGTGTTCTTCTCCTCGCGCTGCTCCAGCACGCGGGAGATGGGAGAGTCGTAAAGCGTGATGCCGAAGGTCGGCCGCTCTGGGACCCAGGCATCGAAGATGTGGATGGGAAAGTTGCTGGTGATGCCCCCGTCGCTCAGCCAGTGCTCCTCCAGGTCATTCTCCAGTTCGATGAGCGGGGGCGGGTCGTCCTTCTTCTTTCGGTATGCCTCCGCTCTCACGGAGTAGATCCGGATCGCACTCAGGAGGAGCGGGAAGCTCAGGCTCAGGCGGGTGGCCACCACCAACGGGATGTCCTCGCCGATGGGAAAGCGCAACAACTCCTCCGCATCCGTGTCGGTCAGGCGGATGGAGCGCGTTGGCCGGTTGGCCTTGCCCCACTTGACCAGCGCTTCGATGACGGGCCGAGGGAAGAGCCGTTCGAATTCGCTCCGCTTGAAGTAGAAGGAGCGGCTGCCGCGGCGCAGGGGGAGAATGAAGGGCTGGCCCAGCGTCAGGTTGGTCGTCACCAGCTTGAAGGAGATCTTCTTCTCGCCAAGCTGTCTCAAGGTGAGTGGAGGCGCCTCGGGATCGAGTCCCGCCAACTGGTTGAAGCGGACGTGCAGCCAGTCCACCAGGGCCAGGTTCTTCTCGTCGAGGCTCGCCTGGGCGCCGGAACTTCCAGGACAGATGCCATACTTGTGGACGGTCTTGTCCTGCATTCGCATCACATGGCCCACCAGCCCCCAGGCTCCGCCCAAAAGGCCCCCCAGGCGGGTGCCCGCCCAGCAGAGTCCGAGTGCCGCCGCCAGGAGCACCGCGCCCGCGAGCCCGCTTAGTCCTACAGTTGCAGTTCGGAAGAGACCGCAGTCGGCCTCCTGTTGAAGAAACAGGAGGGGGCGGAGCGAGACTTCCCATGCAGCAGCCATCAACCACAGAAGCCCAGGTACCGGAAGTCCGGCT
>NZ_RAVZ01000314.1 GCF_003611635.1 Corallococcus terminator
CCTTGCCCACCAGGTGCAGCGTCCCGCCTCCGCACAGCATCGGGAACACCGCCGTGTGCCCAAGGTCCGCAGCCAGCGTCGTCACCGACGCGAAGCTCATTCCTTCTGTCAGTCGCAGCCGGCCCCGTATCGTCTCCACGTAGTTGGCCAACTGCCGGTGCTCCACCACCACGCCCTTCGGACGGCCCGTACTGCCTGACGTGAAGATGGCGTACACCGGGTTCTCACCCCGCACGCCCGACTCCACGCGCTCGGTGCTCCCGCCTGCCTCTTCCACTGCTTCAACGAGGATGGTGGTGCATCCCAGCCCCGCCACGTCCTCCGCGTACGCTCGCTGCGTCACCACCACCCGCAGGCTGGCGTCCTCCGCGATCGCCTTCACTCGCGCCGCGGGGAAGGACGTGTCCATCGGCACGTATCCGCCGCCCGCCTTGAGGATGCCCAGCATCCCCACGATGGACTCCACCGTGCGCTCCACGTACAGGCCCACCAGCACCTCGGGGCCCACGCCTTGCTTCACCAGCGCTCGCGCCAGCCGGTTCGCCTTCGCGTCCAGCTCCGCGTACGTCAACTGCCTCCCGTCCGCGACCACCGCCACCGCTCCGGGCACTCGCTCCACCTGCGCCTCGAACTGTGCGGCGATGCTCTCAGACGGCACGGCCTCCGACGTCTGGTTCCACGTCTTCAACACCTGCTGACGCTCGCCCTCCCCCATCAGCGACAGCGCTCCCACGGAGACGTCCGGGTTCGCGACGATGCCCTCCAGCAGCACCCGCAGGTGCCCCATCATCCGCTCCACCGTCGTCCGCTCGAACAGGTCGGCTCGGTAGTCGCTGACGCACACCAGCCCGATGCCGGTGTCCTTGAAGGACAGCGTCAGGTCGAGCTTCGCCGCGCCTTCATCCTTGCCCAGCGAGCGCAGCTTGAGCCCCGGCAGCTCGATGGACGCCGCGGGCGTGTTCTGGAGCGACAGCTTCACCTGGAACACGGGCGCGTGGCCCAGGCTGCGCTCCGGGTTGATTGCCTTCACCAGCTCCTCGAACGGCAGGTCCTGGTGCGCGTACGCCCCCAACGCCGTGTCTTTCACTCGGCGCAGCAGCGTCCGGAACGTCGGGGCGTCGTCCAGCCGCGTGCGCATGGCGAGCTGGTTGACGAAGAAGCCGATGAGGCCCTCCGTCTCCGCGTGGTTGCGGTTCGCGATGTCCGTGCCCACCACGATGTCCGTCTGCCCGCTGTAGCGCGACAGCAGCACCTGGAAGCCCGCGAGCAGCGTCATGTACAGCGTCGCGCCCTCCTGCTGGCTGAGCGCCTGGAGCTTCTCCGACAGCTCCTTCGGGAACTCCGTCGGCACCGTCCCCGCGCGGTGGGTTCGCACCGTCGGACGGCTCCAGTCCGTGGGCAGCTCCAACAGGCGCGGCGTGTCCCTCAACTGCTCGCGCCAGTACGACAACTGCGCTTCCAGCGCATCACCCTTCAGCCAGCCGCGCTGCCACGCCGCGTAGTCCGCGTACTGCACCGGCAGCTCCGGCAGCGGCGAGGGCCGGCCCGCGTGGAACGCCTCGTACAGGGCAGCCATCTCCCGCATGAAGATGCCCATGGACCAACCGTCGGAGACGATGTGGTGCATGGTCAAAAGCAACATGTGCCGGTGCGCGTCCTGACGCAGCAACGTGGCGCGCACCAACGGACCGCGTGACAACACGAACGGACGGCGCGACTCCTCCAGCGCGCGCTGCTCCAACCGCGCTCCCGCCTCCTCCGGCGTCAGCGTCCCCAGGTCCACCACTTCCAGCGCCACGTCGGGCACGCCGGAGATGACCTGCACCGGCTCGCCCGCGTGCACGCCGAACGCCGTGCGCAGCGACTCATGGCGACGGAGGATCTCCTGGAACGAACGGCCCAGCGCGGGCACGTCCAGCGCGCCCTCCAGGCTCACCGTCAACGGGATGTTGTACGCGAGGCTCCCCGGCTCCAACTGGTCCAGGAACCACAGGCGCTGCTGCGCGAACGACAACGGCAGCGGCTGCTCGCGCGACACCGGCACCAGCGGCGGCACCTCGGGTCCCGAAGCCTCCACGTGCGCGGACAGCCACGCGGCCAGCGCGGCCACGTTGGGCATCTCGAAGAACGCCCGCACGGGCAGGTCCACGCGGAAGGCCTGCCGGATGCGCGACACGGCCTGCGTCGCCAGCAGCGAGTGGCCACCCAGCTCGAAGAAGTCCGCCGTCCGCCCCACGCGCTCCAGGCCCAACAGCTCCGCCCAGATGCCCGCGAGCGTCGTCTCCACGCCCGGACGGGGCGCGGCCTCCTCCGGCTCCGCCGCCAGCCGCTGCAGGTCGGGCCGGGGCAGCGCCTTGCGGTCCACCTTGCCGTTGGGCGTCAGCGGCAGCGCGTCCAGCGACATGACCGCCGACGGCACCATGTACTCCGGCAGCCGCTCCTTGACGAACCGGCGCAGCGCCTCCGCGTCGACCGTCTCCTCCTCCTGCGGCACCACGTAGGCCACGAGGCGCTTCTGGCCGGGCACGTCCTCGCGCGCCACCACCACCACGTCCCGCACGGTGGAGTCCTGGCCGAGCACCGCTTCGATTTCACCCAGCTCGATGCGGAAGCCGCGCAGCTTCACCTGGTGGTCCGCGCGTCCCGCGAACTCCAACTGGCCGTCCGCGCGGTAGCGCACCACGTCGCCCGTCCGGTAGAGCCGACCTCCCGGCTCGCCACCGAAGGCGTCCGGCACGAAGCGCTCGGCCGTCAGGTCCGGGCGCTCCAGGTAGCCACGCCCCACGCCCACGCCGCCGATGAACAGCTCGCCCAGCACGCCCATGGGCACCGGCTGCCCGGCCCCGTCCAGCACGTACAGCCGGGTGTTCGGGTACGGCCGACCGATGCCGGGCCGCCCCTCGCCCGGCGCGCACTCGGCGCTCGTCGCCGTGACGCTGATCTCCGTGGGGCCGTAGCAGTTGACGAACCGGCGTCCGACGCCCCAGCGCTCCACGAGTTCGGACGGCAGGGCCTCCGCGCCGGAGATGATCGTCTGGAGCTCCGGCAGCGCTTCCTGAGGCAGCGCCGCGAGCACCGGCGGCAGGAGCACGGAGGTGGTGATGTGCTGGTCGCGCAGGAGCGCGGTCAGCTCCGGTCCCGGCAACAGGGCGTCGCGCGACACGAGCACCAACGTGCCTCCGCCCGCGAGCGTGCCGAAGATCTCCAGCACGGACGCGTCGAACCCGAACGCGGTGAACTGGAGGACGCGCCGGCCTGGCTGGATGTCGAAGTCCCCCACCGTGCGCAGGATCGTGTTGCGGATGCCCCGGTGCTCCACGAGAACGCCCTTGGGGCGGCCCGTCGAACCGGAGGTGAAGATGACGTAGGCCGCGTTGCGCGCGTCCGTCAGCGACGGGGGATTCTCCTTCGACTTGCGCGCGATGACCGCCGCTTCCGCGTCCACCGACAGGAGCCACTCGCCGCGCGAGGGCACCTCATCCGCCAGCGTGTCCTGCGTCACCACCACCGGGACCCGGGCGTCCTCCAACATCGCGCCCAGTCGCTCGGAGGGATAGGACGGGTCGAGCGGCACGTACGCACCGCCCGCCTTGAGCACGCCGAGCAACGCCACCACCAGCTCCAGCGAACGCTCCAGGCACACGCCCACGCGCGTCTCCGCGCGCACGCCCAGGCCGCGCAGGTGCCACGCGAGCTGGTTGGCCCGCGCGTTGAGCTCACGATACGTCAGCGCTTCGCCCTGGAACTCCACGGCCACCGCGTCCGGAGTGCGCTCCACCTGGGCCTCGACGAGGCCGTGCAGCCCGCCGTCCTCAGGCAGCAAGAGCGCGGTGTCGTTCCAGTCCTCCAACAGCGTGCGGCGCTCCTCGACGGACAGCACGGCGAGCGAGGAGACGCGCGCCGCGGGCTCCGCCACCGCGGACTCCAGCAGGGCGCGCAGCCGCGTGGACATGCGGTCCATGGTGGCCGCGTCGAACAGGTCGGTGCTGTAGACCCACTGGCACGACAGGCCCTGCGGCGTCTCCGTGATGGAGAGCGTCAGGTCCAGGTTCGAGGAGACCGACTCGGCGCCCGAGGCGCGGAAGGTCAGCCCCGGCAGGTCCAGCGCGGACGTGGGCGTGTTCTGCAGGATGAGCTTCACCTGGAACAGCGGCGCGTGCGCGAGGCTGCGCTCCGGGTTGAGCGCCTTCACCAGCTCCTCGAACGGCAGGTCCTGGTGCGCGTACGCCCCCAGCGCCGTGTCCTTCACCCGGCCCAGGTGCGCAAGGAAGGTCGGGTCGTCCTCCAACCGCGCGCGCAGGGCGAGCTGGTTGATGAAGAAGCCGATGAGCCCTTCGGTCTCCGCGTGGTGGCGGTTCGCGATGTCCGCGCCCACCACGATGTCCGTCTGCCCGCTGTGCCGCGCCAGCAACACCTGGAAGCCCGCGAGCAGCGTCATGTACAGCGTCGCGCCCTCGCGCTGTCCCAGCGTGCGCAGGGCCTGCGTCAGGCGCTCCGGGAGCATCCGGTGGAGGATGGCGCTGCGCGTGCCCTGCACCGCAGGACGCGGCCGGTCCGTGGGCAGCTCCAGCAGGCGCGGGGCGCCTCCCAGTTGTCCGCGCCAGAAGGAGAGCTGCGCCTCCAGCGCATCGCCCTTCAGCCAGCCGCGCTGCCACGCCGCGTAGTCCGCGTACTGCACCGGAAGCTCCGGCAGCGTCGAGGGCTGGCCCGTGCGGAACGACTCGTAGAGGGACGTCACCTCGCGCACGAGGACGCCCATGGACCAGCCGTCGGAGATGATGTGGTGCTTGGCCAGCAGGAGCAGGTGCTGCCGCTCGCCCAGTTGGAGCAAGGTGGCCCGGAACAGCGGCCCCCGGCCCAGGTCGAAGGGCCAACGCGACTCCACGCCCGCGACGCGCCGGGCCTCCAGCTCGCGCTCGCCCTCCTCCAGCACGCGCAGGTCCACTCGCGCGAGCACCTGCTCCGGCACGGGCGCGATGCTCTGCACCGGATCCTGGCCCACGGCCTGGAACGTCGTGCGCAGCGACTCATGCCGCCGCACCAGTTCCAGGAACGCGCGCTCCAGTGAGGCCACGTCCAGCGTGCCCTCCAGCCGGAGGGCGGTGAACATGTTGAAGGCCGTGGAGCCGGGCTCCAGTTGATCCAGGAACCACAGGCGCTGCTGCGCGAACGACAGCGGCAGCGGCCCCGTGCGCGCCACGGGCAGGAGCGGTGGCGCCTTCGCGCCCAGCGCGGCGGCATCCACCTTCAGCGCCAGCTCCGCGACCGTGGGCGCCTCGAAGAGGGCTCGCAGCGGCAACTGCACGCCCAGCGAGGAGCGGATGCGCGAGATGGCCTGCGTCGCCAGCAGCGAGTGGCCACCCAGCTCGAAGAAGTTGTCGCGCGTGCCGACGCGGCCGACGCCCAGCACCTGGGCCCAGTCCCCCGCGAGCACCTCCTCCGTCGGCGTCCGGGGTGCCACATACGTGCCCGAGACCTCCACGCCCGCCTCACGCGGCTCCGGCAGGGCCTTGCGATCCACCTTGCCGTTCGCGGTGAGCGGCAGCGCTGGCAGGACCACGAAGGCCGACGGCACCATGTACTCCGGCACCGCGTCCTTCAGCGCCGAGCGCACGCTCGCGATGTCCAGCCCCTCGCCCACCACGTACGCCACCAGCCGCTTGTTCCCGGCGCCCTCGCCGCGCGCCACCACCACGCTCTCGCGCACGCCCTCGCAGCGGCCCAGCGCCGCCTCCACTTCCGCCAGCTCCACGCGGAAGCCCCGCACCTTCACCTGCGTGTCGCCACGCCCCAGGAACTCCAGCACGCCGTCCGCGCGCCACCGCGCCAGGTCGCCCGTGCGGTACATGCGGCTGCCCGGAGGGCCGTAGGGGTTCGGCAGGAAGGCCGCCGCCGTCAACTCAGGCCGGCCCAGGTAGCCGCGCGCCAGGCCGTCACCGGCCGCGTACAGATCTCCCGCCACGCCCACTGGCACCGGCTGCCACTGCCCGTCCAGCACGTACACCTGCGTGTCACCAATGGGGCGGCCGATGGGCACCGTCGCGCCCACGTCCTCCGCCGTCTCCATGCGGTGGCTGCTCGTGAAGAGCGTTCCTTCCGTCGGCCCGTAGCAGGCCGTCACCGTCACGCCCAACACCTCCAGCGCGCGCTTCACGTGCGGCGCCGATACCACGTCGCCACCCGTCAGGAGCTGCTTCACCCCGCGCAACCCCTCCAGGTTGCCCTCCACCATCTGCGTGAAGAGGCCGGCCGTCAGGTGCAGCACCGTGACGCCGTGGCGCTTGAGCACGCCTTCCATCTCCTTCACGTCACCCACGGGGACCGGCGGATAGACCACCAGCCGCGCCCCGTTCAGCAGCGCGCCCCAGATCTCCAGCGTCGATGCGTCGAAGGACACCGGCGCCACGAGCAGCAGCGTGTCGTCCTCACCCAGCCGCGCGTAGTTGGGGTTGAGCACCGTGCGCAGCACGCCCGCGTGCTCCGTGCACACGCCCTTGGGCCGGCCCGTGCTGCCCGACGTGAAGTCCACGTAGGCCAGGTTGCCGCCTCCAACACCGCTCACCACCGGAGTCGTGGGCTGGCGCGAGAGCGCCTCGCGCTCCTCCTCCACGCACAGCACGTCCAGGCCATCGGTGGGCAGCCGCGCCCCCAGAGCACGCGTCGTCACCAGCACGCGGGGACCGGCCTCCGACAACATGAACGCCAGACGGTCGCGCGGGTAGTCCGCCTCCAGCGGCACGTAGGCGCCGCCGGCCTTGAGGATGCCCAGCAGCGTCACCACCAGCTCCACGCCGCGCTCCAGGCACAGCGCCACCCGCGACTCCGGGCCCACGCCACGCGAGCGCAGCAGGTGCGCGAGCTGGTTGGCCCGCGCGTCCAACTGCGCGTACGTCAACTTCTCATCCGCCGTCTCCAGCGCTACCGCGTCCGGACGACGCGCCACCCGCGCGGCGAAGACGTCCCCGATGCTCGCCTCGCGGGGGTACTGCGAGGCCGTCTGGTTCCACTCCACCAGCACCTGCCGCTGCTCTTCCGCGGACAGCACGCCCACCTGCCACACGCGCCCCGACTCCGCCGCCACCAGGCCTTCCACCGCGCGCCTCCACTGTCCCAGCAGCCGCTCGATGGCCGCCGTGTCGAAGCGCGGCGTGTCGAACGCCAGCTTCAGGAGCAGCTCGCGGCTGGGGCTGGAGGACGCCGTCAGCGGGAAGTTGCTGCGCTCGCTGCCCTGGACGTCGCGCACCTCCAGCACGCTGGCGCGCTGGCTCAGCGTCGAATCGATGGGGTAGTTCTCGAAGACGAAGAGGCTCTGGAACAGCGGCGTGCCGCGCGGCACCTTGCTGAAGCCCTGCACCCGCACCAGCGGGCTGTGCTCGTACTGGCGCAACTCCAACTGACGCTCCTGGAGCTGGCGCAGCCATGGCACCACCGGCTCATGCGCCGTCACCGGCACGCGCACCGGCAGCGTGTTGATGAACATGCCCGTCATGCGCTCGACGCCGGGCAGGTCGGACGGCCGGCCTGACACGGTGGCGCCCAGCACCACCTCCGCCTCGCCGCTGTGCCGTGAGAGCACCAGCGCCCATGCCGCCTGCACCACCGTGTTCAACGTGAGCTGGTGGCGCTTGACGAACGCATCCACCTCCACCGTGGAGGCCGCGGACAGGCGGATGGACTTCTCCGCGTGGTCCTGCGCGTGCAGCTTCGCCTGGGCCGCGCGGTCGTCGTACGGCAACGGTGTGGGGGCGTGAATGCCAGCGAGCTCGCGCTTCCAGAACGCATCCGTCCGGGACGCGTCCTGCCGCTGGAGCCAGCCGATGAACTCGCGGTACGGCACCGCGCGCTCCGTGGGCACCGCCAGTCCCTGATCCATCGCGCGGTAGAGGCTGAACAGCTCCTGGATGAGCAGCGACATGCTCCATCCGTCCAGCAGCAGGTGGTGGATGCTCCACAGGCAGCGCAGTACCTGCTCATCCAGCCGGACGACGGTCAGCCGCAAGAGCGGCGCGTGCCCCACGTCGAAGCCCCGCGTGCGGTCCTCCACCAGGTACTGCTGGAACAGCTCCTGCTGCTCCTCGGAGGACAGGCCGCGCCAGTCCAGCTCCCGCCACGGCAGCTCCGCTGACGCGTGCACCACCTGCAACGGCTCCGGCAGCCCGTCCCACACGAAGGACGTGCGCAGGATGGTGTTTCGCGCCACGAGCAGTTCCCACGCGCGGCGCATCACTGGCAGGTTGACGGTGCCGTGGAAGCTCCACGCCATCTGCTCGCAGTACATGCCCGAGCCGGGCTCCAGGAGCGCGTGGAAGAGCATGCCCTGCTGGAGCGGAGACAGCGGATACACGTCCTCCAGGCCAGGGGCGCCCGTCTGGAGGCGCGCGAGGCCCGGCGCGTCCAGTTTCGCCAGCGGGAAGTCCGCGGGCGTGAAGCGCTTCGCGTCCTCCGACGTGCGGTTGGCGATGAGGCTTCGCAGCGCCCCGAGGAACGACTCCGCCAGGGCCTCCACGGTGGCGCGCCCATGCACGTTGGAGCTGTACGACCACGACAGCTCCAGCCGGCCGTTGATGATCAGGCCGTTGAGCTCCAGCAGGGCGGTGCGCAGACCGCCCTCGCCCTGCCCGGGGCCCGCGGGCTCCTTGGCGAGGCCGAACATCGACTCCCCGGCGGCCATCGCGTCGAACTGGCCCAGGTAGTTGAAAGCCACCTGCGCGGGGGGCACCGCCCTCAGCTTCGCGGCCTCCTCCCCGTCCCCCAGGTAGCGCAGGACGCCGTACCCCAGGCCCTTGTTCGGCAGGCGCCGCAGCGTGTCGCGCACCGCGCGCAGCCCGTCGCCCAGCGAGCCTCCCTTGGGAGCCGTCAGCAGCACCGGATACACGGCGGTGAACCAACCGACCGTGCGCGAGATGTCCGCGTCCGCGAACAGCTCCTCGCGTCCGTGGCCTTCCAGGCTGATGCGCACGCGAGGCTGCCCCGTCCAGCGCGTCAGCGCCTGCGTGAGCGCCGTCAGCAGCACGTCGTTGATGTGGGCCCGGTACGCGGCCGGCACCTCCTGCAACAGGGCGCGCGTCTCCTCCACCTCCAGCACCGAGCGGACGCTGTCCGTCGACGCGAGCGTGTTCGGCCCCGAATGGTCCACCGGCAGGGGCAGGACCTCCTGGGTCCCCTCCAGCCAGAACGCCCGCTCCGCCTCCAGCTCCGGGCTGCGGGCATGGGCTTCCAGCCTGCGCGCCCACGCCTGGAACGACGTCGTCTTCGACGGCAGCGCCACGGGCACGCCGCGACGAAGCTGCTGGTACGCGGTGTTCAAGTCCTCCAGCAGCACGCGCCACGACACGCCATCCACCGCGAGGTGGTGGATGACGAGCAGCAGGCGCTCCGTGCGGCCCTCGCCGCGATCGAACAGCATGGCGCGCAGGAGCAGGCCTTCATCCAGGCGCAGACCCTGGTGCAACCCGGTGGCGGCTGCCTGGATGGCCCGCCGCTGCGCGTCCTCGTCCCCCTGGAACTCGGAGACGTCCTGACGCCGCAGGGACATGGGCTGTTCCAGGCCCGCGTTCTCCTGCATCCACCCGGAGTCGCCGCGCACGTAGCGCATGCGCAGGGCGTCGTGGTGCTCCACCAGCCGCGCCAATGCCTTCTCCAACAGGCCGGCGTCCACGCGCTGCCGCGCTTCGATCATCACCGCCTGGTTGAAGTGGTGCGGCTGGGTCAGGTCCCGTTCGAAGAACCACGCCTGGATGGGCGTGAGCGGCAGGGGCCCGCGCACCACGCCCTGCTCCGCCTGGGAGGCGAGCGCGGCGGTGGCCACCTGGGCCAGCTCCGCCACCGTCTGGTGCTGGAAGAGCTGCTTCGCCATCAGGCGCAGACCGGCCTGGTTGGCGCGCGAGATGATCTGGATGCTGATGATGGAGTCGCCGCCCAGGGCGAAGAAGTTGTCGTGGATGCCGACCTTCTCCACGCCCAGCACCGACGCCCAGATGGCCGCCAGCGTCTGCTCCTCCGGCGTCCGGGGTGCGACGAAGTCCTTGCCCGAATCCGGCCGCTCACCCTGCGGCGCCGGCAGCGCCTTGCGGTCCACCTTGCCGTTGGGCGTCAGCGGCAGGGACTCCAGCATCACGAACGCCGCCGGGACCATGTACTCCGGCAACAGGCCCTTCAACGCGGTCCGCAGGGCGTCCACCGTGGGACGCGTCGCCTCCGCGCCGCCCACGTACGCCACCAGCCGCTTGATGCCGGGCGTCTCCTCCCGCACCACCACCACGCTCTCCGACACGCCTTCGCAGCGGCTGAGCGCGGATTCCACTTCGCCCAGCTCGATGCGGAAGCCACGCACCTTCACCTGCGAGTCCAGGCGGCCCAGGAACACCACGCTGCCGTCCGGCAACTGCTTCACCTGATCGCCGGTGCGGTACAGCCGCGCGCCCGGCTCCGTGCGGAACGGGTGCGGCACGAACTTCTCCGCCGTCAGCTCCGGCCGGCCCAGGTAGCCCAGCGCCAGGCCGTCACCGCCGATGTACAGCTCGCCCAGCACGCCCACGGGCACCGGCTGGAGCGCCGCGTCCAGGACGTACAGCTCCGTGTTGGACAGCGGCCGGCCAATGGGCACCGTCACCGCGTCCTCGGCGAGCGCGTCCACCGCGTACCACGCGGCGAACGTCGTGCTCTCCGTGGGACCGTAGGCGTTGACGAACTTCCCCGGCGCGCCCTTCGCGAGCACCGCCCGCGCCGCGCCCGGATCCAC
The DNA here is from genome assembly GCF_003611635.1 of Corallococcus terminator. Lineage (GTDB taxonomy): Bacteria > Myxococcota > Myxococcia > Myxococcales > Myxococcaceae > Corallococcus > Corallococcus terminator. Next base: position 10,742 of record NZ_RAVZ01000314.1, read on the forward strand.
CGCGTCGCCGCCCACGTGGAGCTGGCGCACCGTCTGGAACATCTCCGCCGACTGCGCCACCAACTGGTTGAAGAGCGCGGAGGTGACGAAGAGCGTGCTGATGCGCTCGTCGCGCAGGTACGCAGCGAACGCCGAGGGCGATAGCGCCACGTCCCGCGACATGCCCACCAGCCGGCCGCCGTGCAGGAGCGCGCCCCAGACCTCGAAGGTCGCCGCGTCGAACGACGCGTTCGACACCTGCGCGATGCGGTCCTCCGCCGTTAGTTGGATGAAGTTCGTCTCCACCACCAGGCGCACCACCGCCCGGTGCGGGACCCACACGCCCTTCGGCTTGCCCGTGCTTCCCGACGTGTAGATGACGTACGCCGGGTCCTCCGCTTCTCCGCTGCTCACCGGAGCGTGCGTCGGCTCCGCGTCCAGCGAGCCGTCGTCCAGGCCCACCACCTGCGACGCACCCTCCGGCAGCGCGCTTCGCAGCGACGCCTGCGTCACCAGCACCTCAACGCCCGCGTCCTCCACCATGAACGCCAGCCGCTCACGTGGGTATCCCGCGTCCAGCGGCACGTACGCCCCGCCCGCCTTGAGGATACCCAGCATCCCCTCCAC
>NZ_RAVZ01000315.1 GCF_003611635.1 Corallococcus terminator
GGGCCATGGGTGCGGCGGAGGGTAGCGGCGTTCGCGGGCGGCCCACAACCGGAGGCGTCTCCCCGGACGCGAGCGACCCGGCGGCCCGTCGCTGCCCGAGTCGCGAGGCTCGCGGGCCCTTGCGCAGGGCGACGGGCCGTGCGACGTCGCCGTGCATGCGACTCACCCTGCACCGTGGTGTCAGCCTGGCCGTCCTGGCTTCCGCGAAGACGGAGGCCGACCACCACGAGGATCTGGGGTGCAGCATCCAGGGGCCCACCGCGCGTCCGGTGCGCCGGGCGCAGCTTCCGCTCAAGCGGCACATCGCCGCGCTGGGCCGCGAGGGCGCGCTGCGGGAGGCCGACGCGCTGGTGCGCTGGCTGGAGGACACGCCCCGCTATGCCGCGCTGTGCGTGGGCACGAAGCGGCGCATGGGACGTCGCGTGCTGCGCGAGGACGTCCTCTTCCCGGATGCCCTGCGCCACCGTCCCCGCGTGCTGCACCTGCGCCAGGAATCACTGGGCCTGGACGTGCCGGTGCGCGCGAAGGACTGGCCGGTGGTGGCGGACCTGTTCGCCGCGCTCGCTCGGGGCGCGACGCCGGAGGAGTTGCGCGGACTGTCTGTCGTACCGGTCGTGGATGAGCTGTTGGGCGACATGTCCCAGGCCGGCTGGCTCGTGCGGCACGAGGGGCCGGTGGAGGTGCCCGGACCGGGGGCCCTCTTCGTGGGGCACAACACGGTGCTGGTGGCGGGCAGGGAAGGGCGCGTGCTGGTGGATCCGTACTTCCGTCCCGCCGGGGACGCGGACCTGCCCGGCTACGGGCCATTGCAGGCCGGGGACCTGGGGCGGGTGGACGCGGTGGTCATCACGCATTCACACGGAGACCACTTCCATCTGGGCTCGCTGCTGCCGCTGCCCCGCGATACGCGCATCTTCGTGCCGACGGTGGCGCGCGAAAGCCTCTTCTCCACGGACTGCGCGCTGCGGCTCACGCAGTTGGGCTTCACGCGCGTGGAGGCCCTGCGCTGGGGCGAGACGCGGCAGGTGGGCGACGTGACGGTGCGGGCGCTGCCCTTCCACGGCGAGCAGCCCACCGATGGCGAAGGGCCGCACTCGGGCCTCTTCAACGAGGGCAACACGTGGCACGTGAGCACGCCGGACTTCTCCGCCGCCTTCTTCGCGGACGCGGGCCACGACGTGCGCGGGGACATGGATGCGGTGTGCCGTGCGGTGCACAAGAAGCAGGGCCCGGTGGATGTGCTCTTCTGCGGCGTGCGCGGCTTCCGGCTGCCGCCCATCTTCTTCGGCTTCACCACGCTGGATGCCTTCCTCGTCAACGTGCCGCGCGACGCGCTCACCACGCCGCAGCGGTTGATGGCGGGGCCGGAGGAGGCGCTGCGCTACGGCGCGTTGCTGGGTGCGCGCTACGTGGTGCCCTGCGCGGATGGCGGTGCCCCCTGGTACTGGCGCGAAGGCATGGGGCCTCGCTACGAGGGCTATCCGGGGGAGCCCGTCACGGGCGCCAGTTCGCTGGATGAGAACCCGGACGCGGATCCCTATCCGGAGCGCTTGGCGGAGGTGCGCAAGGAGCAGGGCGAGGGCCCGAAGGCGCTGTTGCTGCGGCCCGGTGAGGCGCTGAAGTGGCGGGGGGCCCGGTCGCCGGAGGTGCGGCGCACGCCCGGCTTCGAGTGGCCCTTCGGCGACTGGCGTCAGCCCGCGGTGGAAGTCCCGCGGCGCAGCAATCCGCGCACGCGCCAGAGGGCACCCAGGTAGAGGAGGCCCAGGGCGACGAGGCAGGTGATGCCCACCGCCACGTACCGGCGGATGAGGTGGCTGATGTTCCAGCCGTAGGTCTGCACCAGCTTGCTCGGGTCGCTCAGGCCCACGCCATCAATGGAGCCGAAGGGGATGCGCTCCACGTGGGAGAGAGCGGCCCACCACTGCTCGAAGCCGTCCATGAACGCCGCCGCGCCAATGGCGACGAAGCCCCAGCGCAGCGCGTGCCTGCGCAGGGAGTGCTCCGGGGGCACGTAGAAGGTGGCCATCAGCGCCGTGCCCAGCACCATCATCCCTGCGTCGCCTCCGAAGGTGACCAGGGCCTGGCCTTGCATACGGTCCAGGCCCAGCGTGCCCACGGCCTGCGCCAGCAGCAGCACCGCGCCCACCCCCATCCACGTCCACTGGCGCCGCTTCCAGCCCTGATACACGAGGGCCGCCTGCAGGCCCGCCATGGCCAATGGGATGAGGGTCGAGCGCTCCTCCGACACCGACGTGACCCACAAAAAGGGGGTGGCGCTGAAGCCGCAGAGCCAGGCGGTGACGGCATGCCCCAACTCGTGCAACGGCATCGTGAGGACGATGCGCAACACGCCGCCGAAGCCCGATGAACGGACCGTGAGGTAGGCGACGAGGAGCGCCGCAGGAAGGACGCACAGGCGCAGGCGCGCCTCCAGGAGGCCCTCGCCGCTCGTCTCTTCTGTGTGGAAGGTGATGCCTTCCAGGCGGGGGTCCTGCTCTGGCTGCGCCGCGACCAGGAGCGGCACGAACGTGGGCACGGCGTGGGCCTCCAGGGCCTCGCTCAGCGCGAGCCGCTGGTCCTCCGCTTCGTGCAGGACCGCGTCCCGTTTCGCGGCGTCCCGTTCTTCGGCCTGTCGGGTGGCGGCGCGCACTTCCGCGCGCAGGTAGATGACGCCGCACGCCGGGCACTCGGGCCCCGCCGCACGGGGGGCGCCACAGCGAGGGCAGCGGGTGGACGGGTCGCTCACGGAACCCAGACTCTAGGTGCGATGCGGGACGGACGAAAATCCGGGCGGTGCGGCGGACCCGAGGGCCTGGGAACGGACCGGGGATCTTGACGTCCCGGCGACGCTCGCCCATGTCCAGGGGATGGCAGACGCCGAGCTGGACATCCGCACGCGGGGACGCACCGCTCCCGGGCGCCTGCGCGCGCTGGACGCGTACCTGTGCCACTTCGAATCCGCGCTCCTCACGCGTCAGGATGACGCCTGGGCCCGCGCCGCCTTCGTGGACGTGGGCTTCGGGGAACACCCCTGGACGACGCTGGAGAGCGCCGCGGCCTTCCGCGCGTTGAACCCGGAGCTGATCGTCGTGGGCGTGGAGCTGGACGCGGAGCGCGCGGGTGCCGCCGCGCGCACCCACGCGGATGCGCGGACGCACTTTCGCGAAGGCGGCTTCACGCTGCCCCTGTCGCCGGACGAACCCGCCCGCGTCGTGCGCGCCATGAACCTCCTGCGCCAGGGCCCCCTGGAGCGCATCCCGGAGGTGCACCGCACGCTGTCGCGCTCCCTGCTGCCATCCGGCCTGCTCGTGGAGGGCAGCTCCGACACGGACGGCGCGGTGCTCGTGGCCCACCTGCTGCGTCGTGTCTCCGAGGACGCGCCCCCCTTGCGTGAGAGCCTCCTGTTCCACACCAACTTCTCCCGGGGCTTCGCGCCGCTGCTGCTGCGCGACTGGCTCCCCCGCGACCTGCGCCGCCGCGTTCGTCCAGGCGAGCCCGTGCACGCCTTCTTCCAGGCCTGGGAGTCCGCATGGAAGGCCGCGCGCGCCGCCGGCCACACCTCACCGCCCGACGCCTTCGCGGAGTCCATCCCGCGCCTCGCGGCCATGACTCCAGGGGTCGCCACCGACGCCTGGCTGCTGACCCACGGGTGTCTGCGCTGGAGCCCGCCCGGCGGCATTCCTCCCTGACGGAAGGTCGCTGCTTGGAGGTGCAATCGTCGCGGGGGTCGATCGCAAGCGCAGCGGGAAAAGGTATTCTGTCGGGAATTGCCCTCCGGGCGTCACCCGGGCTTCCGGAAGGCAGATGGCTCGACATGAACAGGCACCTTCTGACGCTTCTCACCGCGGGTCTGATGGCCAGCACATCGGCCGCCGGTCCTGCCACCCCCGATGCGGGTGGCGGACGCCTCGCGCAGCGTCTGCGACAATCCCGTCGTTCCTCCGCGCGCCCTCGCGGCGGGGCCGACACCGCGAATCTGGAGCAAGAGATGGAAGAGGCGGCCTTCTCCGATGAGGCCCCCGCGGCAGTCATCGCGGCCCGTCCCCCCGTGTTGCTGTTCTCCGCCAACTTCTACGGCACCCTGGCCGCGGCGCGCTGTCTGGGCCGCCACGGCGTGGACGTGACGGTGGCGGATACGGGCCGGCTGGGCCCGGCCAGCTATTCGCGCTTCGTCAGCCGCCGCGTGCAGTGCCCGCCGGAATCCCAGCCGGAGGCCTTCCTCCAGTGGCTGGTGGACTTCGGCCTGCGCGAGCCCGTCAAGCACGTGCTCTACCCGACGAGCGACGAGCTGGCGTGGCTCATCGCCGCGCACCGCCCGAAGCTGGAGGACCTCTTCCACCTCTACGACCCGGGCGTGGACGCGGTGTACGGGCTGCTCAACAAGCGCCGTCTCTACGAGGTGGGCACGGAGGTGGGCCTGCACCTGCCGCGCACCTGGTTTCCCCAGTCGGAAGCGGACCTGGAGCAGGTGCGCCGCGAGGCGAGCTTCCCCGTCCTGCTCAAGCCCACGACGCAGATCCTCCACGCCACCCACCGCAAGGGGCAGCCGGTGGCGTCCCCGGAGGACCTGGCGCGCGAGTACCGCGAGTTCGCCCGCGACACGTACGCGCCCATGCTCGTGAAGTTCGATCCGGCCGTGGTCAACCCCATGGTGCAGGAGTTCCATCCGGAGGCGGCCGAAGGCATCTACAGCCTCTCCGGCTTCGTGGACGAATCCGGCGAACTCTTCGAGGCCCGCGCCGCCATGAAGGTGCTCCAGCGTCCGCGCAAGCTGGGCGTGGGCGTCTGCTTCGAATCCGCCCCCCTGCGCCCGGACCTCGTCGCGGGCCTCACGCGGCTGTGCAAGCGGCTGGGCTACCACGGCGTCTTCGAGGTGGAGTTCATCCAGACGAAGGACTCCTACCTCCTCATCGACTTCAACCCGCGCTTCTACGGGCAGATGGGCTTCGACATCGCGCGGGGGCTGCCCCTGCCGCTGCTCGCGTACCACGCGGCCACGGGCAACCGGGACGCGCTCGCGAACGCCGTGGCGGACGCGCGCGACGTGGCCCCCCGCCATGACGAAGAGGTGTTCTGCAACCGCATCGCGCTGGAGATGCTGCTCAACCTCCAGCGGCTGTCCGGCGCGCTGCCGGCCAGCGAGGCCCGGCAGTGGCGGCAGTGGCTCAACACCCACCGTGAGAAGGCGGTGGATCCGCTCATCGACCGGGACGACATGATGCCCGCGGCGGTGGAGCTGGCCACCATCGCCTACGGGTCCGCGCGCCACCCCCGCGCCTTCCTCCGGATGATGGTCTTCAACCGGAGCTGAGAGGCGCGGCGGACGACGGGCGGGCCGCTAGCTGGCGGCCCGCGAGGCCACGGGGGCCGGCGCATCGAAGGTGATGAGGTCCTCGTTCTGCTCCGCCCGGCGCAGCACGCGCACCTTCCCGCCCTCCACGCCGACGATGGCCGGCTGCGGGAAGGAGAAGGACGTGCCGAAGGGCACGAAGTACGCGCCCGCGTCCATGATGGCCAGCGTGTCGCCCACCTTCAGCTCCGGCAGCCGCACCGCGTGGTACAGCGTGTCGCCCGGCGTGCAGATGGGGCCCACCACCGTGTACGCCCGGTGCGCGGGCGCGTCCGGCCGCTCGACGTGGAAGAGCTGGTGGTACTCGTTGCGCACGCACTCCGCATGGTTGATGCCCATGTCGAGCACCGCCCAGGTGCGCTCGCCGCCGTCCTTCAGCGCGTGCACGCGGCCCAGCAGGAGCTGCGTGTTGCCCGTCATCGCGCGGCCCGGCTCCAGGAAGATGCGCGGACGCGCGCGGCCCTTCTTCGCGTAGTGCGCTTCCACCTGGGACACCACCTTCGCCACGTAGCGCTCGATGGAGAGCGCCGCCGCGAAGTCCGGCGCCGGCAGGTCGCGCTGGAAGGTGAGGTTGAGCCGCCAGTCCCTGTTCTCGATGTGCTCCACCGTCGGCGTGCACAGGCTGCCGCCCAGGTCCAGCACCTCCAGGTCCAGGCCCAGCTCCCGGTGCAGCTCGTCCGCGAAGTCCAGCACGGAGCCGACGAAGCCCTCCAGCTCTCCTTCCGTGCGGATGAGCTCGCCCCGGTGCGCGTGCAGGCCCACCACGTCCAGCGTGCCCGCCGCCAGCGCCTTGCGGTACGCGGCCAGCGCCATGCCGCCCGCGATGGGCGTGCCGAACTGCGACGTCCAGCCCTGCGCCGTCGTCACCCGCACCGCGACGCGCGGGCGCTTGCCCAGCTCCGCCGCGTGCCGCGAGAACACGTCCAATTCCTCCACGTGGTTCGCCGCCAGCAGGCCGATGCCGCGAGTAATCGACTCGCGGATGGACGCGTCCGACTTCACCGGACCGTTGTAGACGATGCGCTCCGGCGCCACGCCCAGCTTGAGCGCGAGCCACAGCTCGTAGGCGGAGATGACTTCCGCGCCCACGCCCTGCGCATGCAGCGCGGCCAGCACGCCGGGCACGGGGTTGGTCTTGTACGAGTAATAGACTTCGCAGCCGCCCGCCGCGCCCGGGGGCACCGCCTGGAACGCCGCCGCGTTGCGGTTCAGGGCGGCCAGGTGCACCACGTGCAGCGGCGAGCCGTGCTCCTTCACCAGGTTCGTGAGCGACACGCCTTCCAGGAACAGGCCCTGGCCGGGACGCGACTCCAGGCTCCACGTCTCAGGGGGGAGGAAGGCGCGCGCGGGGGCCATCGCACGCTGAACGACGGGCCCCAGGGTCTGCTTCAACTGCCGCTTGGCGGTTCCAACGAGACGACGACGCAGGCTCACGGTGGGGACTCTTTCAGGAAGCGCGGGGCAGCTTGAGGGGCAGGTAGCGCGTCAGTTCGAAGCGCTTCTTCAGCGCGCGCGTGGCAAGCTGCAGGAGCCGGTACTCCAGCTCCCCGTGCTCACGCCGGTACTTGTTGTGGATGATGGCGTTGGACTCCGCCACGGACTTCTCCACCTTCTCGCCCTTCTTGCCCAGGTCGTGCATGAGCGACGGCTTGCCCACCCGGTAGTTGAGGATGGGGCGGTTCACATAGACGTGGCCGTAGCGGCGGATGCCGCGCATGTAGAAGTCCACGTCCTCGTAGACGGGGATGTTCGGATCGAACCCGCCCAGCGGCTGGAAGTAGTCGCGGCGCACCATGCACGCGGAGTTCACGTACAGCGTGCCCAGGAACAGGATGTGCGCCACCGTCCACGCGCTGTTGGGCGTGGTGGCGCCCACCCTCGCGACGCGCTCGAAGTAGCTGCTCTTGTCCTCCAGCCACTCGGGGTCCTCGCTGAAGGGCACCACCCAGCCCACCGCCACGCCCGCGTCCGGCCGCGCGTCCAGGGCGGACACCATTGCCTTGAGCGCGCCTTCGGCCAGCAGGTCGTCGTCGTCCAGGAAGTGCAGGTAGCGGCCCCGGGCCAGCGTGGCGCCGTGGTTTCGCACCAGCGCGGGACGGCCCTTGGACGGCACCTCCTGCTTGAAGTAGCGCACGCGCGCATCACCCAGGCCTTGCACCGCTTCGCGCGCGGTGCCCTCGGGCGAATCGTCCAGGACCAGCACCTCCACCTGGACGCCTTCCTGACGCAGCGCGGAGTGGATGGCCTCCACCACTTCCTTCTCGCGCTTGTACGTCGGCATCACCACCGAGACGTCAATCTGGGACATGCCGGACTTATACCGGGCGTGGCCCACGACTGAGAAGCCAGCCGGGGGACTGCCTGTCCCGGACGACCTGGAGTGACGGGACATTTTGCCACAGGGGCATTGCGCCCCGGTTCCGCCCCAGTGTCCGGCGCTACCCGCCTGCCTCACGGGGGAGGGGGCGTCCGGGCATTCCTCCCGGTTTCTCGGAAGTTTCTACTGCGTCGCCGGCCACGGATCCGGCAGGTTTTGCGGTCCTGGCGCGACAGGATTGCCACACCGTGGCCGTCCGCCCGCGCCCGTCCGCGGCGTCAGAAGCTGGCCACGGCGAAGTCGAAGCCGTCGTCGAAGCTGTCGTCGTCCTCACCCAGGTCGCGGGTGGAGGCGATGAAGGGCTCCGGGGCGTCCTCCTCCGAGAACGCGTCGCCGTGGGCGGTCAGGTCGGTGTCTTCCGCCGGGTCGAGCGGCAGCCATCCGGGAAGCAGTTCCTCGCGGGCCATGTGCGTTCTTCCTCTTCCGCAAGCAGTACGGCGTCAGCCGGTGACTTGCAGTCGGTGTGCCACCCTTCGATACGGAACGGATCATCGGAATGGGTCGTTCCCGACGGAGGGTGGGTCGCCGACCAGGCAGGCACTGCTTGACGGAAGGACGCCGGGCCGACAGGAAAGGAACACCGATGGCCGTCCTGCTGGCACACGAAATCGAAACTCCGCGTCCGTGCAGCTATCTGCCGGGGCGGGAGGCGTCCCTGGAGACGCTGTTGATGCGCAACGTCACGCCCCGGGAGTACGAGCACCTGCTCGTGCGGGGGTGGCGCCGTTTCGGGCCGCAGTACTTCCGGCCCGCGTGCGTCTCCTGCCAGGAGTGCGTGTCCCTGCGGGTGTCGGTGGAGGGCTTCCAGCCCAACCGCAGCCAGCGCCGGGCCCGGGCCGCGTGCGCGCACCTGCGCGTGGAGGTGGGGCCGCCGCGCGTGGACGAGGAGCGGCTCGCGTTGTACCGGGCGTGGCACGCGGAGCGGGAGACGGTGCGCGAATGGGACGCGTCGGAATTGGGCGCGCGTGAGTATTCGCTCCAGTTCGCCTTCCCGCACCCGTCCGCGCGCGAGGTGGCCTGGTACGACGACAGCGACCCGGCGGGTCCGAAGCTGGTGGGCCTGGGCCTGTGTGACGAGATGCCGCAGGCGTGGAGCGCGGTGTACTTCTTCTACGACCCCGCTTACTCGCGACTGTCGCTGGGCAAGGCGAGCGTGCTGTTCCAGGTGGAGCTGGCGCGCGAGCGGGGCATCCCGTACGTCTACCTGGGCTACCGCGTGCTCGCGTGTGATTCGCTGCGCTACAAGGCGGGCTTCCGTCCGCACGAGCTGCTGGAGAGCCGGCCCGCGATGGATGAGCCCCCGCACTGGCGGGCCGCGCTGGACACGCCCGACACGCCCTGATCAGGAGCCGCCGAGCAGCGCCGCGGCGAAGAAGTCGCGCAGCCGGCGCGCGTATTCCTCCGGCGCCGTCTTCGCGTATTCGCCGTGGTGCGCGCCCTTCACCACCCAGTAGGCCTTGGGTTCGCACGCGGCCTGGAACATCGCGTCCTGGAGGAACGCAGGCGCGTACGCGTCCACGTCGCCGTTGATCAGCAGCAGCGGCCGGCCCTTCAGGTCGCACAGGCGGGCCATGGGGTCCACCGCGTCCACGTCCACGCCGGACAGGCGCATCGTCCAGAGCACCGGCTGCACGCTCAGCGGCCCCCACTTGCCGTAGCTGTAGCGTGTGTCGGCGACCAGCGACGGATACGCGCCCGCGGCGGCCACCGCCTTGAGGCGTGGGTCATCCAGCGCCTCCAGCAGCGCGGTGGTGCCGCCCATGGAGAAGCCCAGCACCCCCAGCCGCGAAGGGTCCACGTCCGCCCGCGCCGACAGGAAGTCCACCGCCGCGCGCAGGTCCTCGCGTTCGCGGTCACCCCAGGTGACGAGGTCGCCGTCGCTCTCGCCGTGGCCGCGCGAGTCGAAGAGCAGCACGCCGTAGCCCGCGCGCGACAGCGCCTCCGCCTCGAAGAGCATCTGCGTGCGGTTCTCCGCGAAGCCGTGCAGCACCACCACCGCCGCGCGGTTGCGCGACGGCACGTACCAGCCGCGCAGGGTCAGCCCGTCGCGCGTGCGCAGCACCGCGTCCGTGCGGTTCGCGAGCGTCGCGTCGCCGAGCGGCTTCAACGCCTGACGCGCGGGATGCAACACGGCGCGCGCCGTGCGCACGTTGCGTGCCGCGATGACGACGGCCAGCGCGAGGAGACCCGCCAGGGCGAGCGCGAGGAGGCGGGCAGGGCGCAGGGGGTTGGGTTTCTTCACGGGGATGGGTTGTGAGCCTATATCCAGGCGCTGGGTTCCCGACAGGAGTCCGCCGGGCGGAGGTTTCCGCCCCAGGGAGTCACACGTGCTGGAGGACCGCCCCCAGGGTGCCGCTGCCCCGTGTCACGAACCCGCCCGCCGGGCTGCCGGGCCCGTGTTTCAATCCTCCGAAAACAAGGGGCCAGGAGATCCAAAACCATCACGCCATTCAATTGTCCGCTGAGTGGCGCGCCCGTGAGTCCTTCGCTACCTATGGCACGGTGCCTGGGCTATTGATCCACGGGCCATTCAACGGGAGGGCCCGGCGGTCGTTCGCGAGCCGCACGGGAAATGAAAATCATTTCTTTCCGGGAAACCCAGACATTGAACCCGCTGGCGCAGCGAGACATGACCGCCTCCGCACCGGCGCCCGCCAGACGGCGCGTGTTGTTCACGCTCGTCTTCATGGGGACGGGCGGCATCGAGCGCTCGGTGTGCAACGTGCTGGCGGGCCTGGACCGGGAGCGGTTCGACCCTTCGTTGTTCTTCCACCACGGGCCCCCGCCGCCGGACACGCGTGACCGCATCCCCGCGGACGTGCCCATCTCCTGGGGCGTGGGCATCGAAGCGTACCGGCGCTGGGAGCTGCCCCGGATGCTCTGGAGGCTGTTCAACGAGGCGCGCAAGGCGGACATCATCGTCTCCGGGCAGGAGGGCCGGGCGGCGCTGCTGGCGCGGATGGCCGGGGCGATGCTGGGCAAGCCGGTGCTGGGGATGGTGCACTTCGACTGGGGGGCGTTCCACCGCGAGCAGCCGCGCCGGCAGCTCTGGGGCCTCAAGGTGCTGTACCCGGGCATGGACCGCATCGTGGCGTGTGGCTACGACTCCGCGAAGGCGTTCGCGGAGCTGGTGAACGTGGACCGCGAGCGGCTGGAGGTCATCCCCAACTTCGTGGACGCGCCGCGGATCCGCGCCGCGGCGCATGCCCCGCTGCCGCAGTGGGCCCAGGCCGTGTACCAGAAGCCGGTGGTCATCGCGGTGGGCCGGCTGGAGGCGCAGAAGTCCTTCGACGTGCTCATCCGCGCGCATGCCCGGATGCAGGCGGCCGGGGCGGACACGCACCTGCTCATCCTGGGGGTGGGGTCGCTGGAGGCGGAGCTGAAGGCGCTGGTGAAGGAGCTGGGTGTGGAGTCGTCGGTGTTCATGCCCGGCTTCGCGGACAACCCGCATGCGCTGATGGGGAGGGCGACGGCGTTCGCGCTCTCCTCGCGCTTCGAGGGCCTGCCCATGGTGCTGCTGGAGGCGCTCGCGCTGGGCTGCCCCATCGTCAGCACGGACTGTCCCTCCGGCCCGGCGGAGGCCCTGGAC
>NZ_RAVZ01000316.1 GCF_003611635.1 Corallococcus terminator
GGGCGGCACGGGGGAAGGGGGCTGCTTCTTCACGGGAATCCCTTCGGCACCCGTCGCGCGGCCTCACGCCGGCGCAGGTGCCTGTCCTCCCATGTAATCCACCGCGCACCCCGGTACTGCCCCATTCCCTGGCCTTGGGATGATCAGCGGTAATGTAGGACCCACCCGGGTCGGGAATAAATGAGACGGCAAATTCTCCCCGGCGTTCACTTAATGCACGCATCTACCGACAGATGCTTCAAACCCGAAGGTTCTGGCTAGTCAGGTTCGAAGCATTGCTCGTTTTCCCCCGGTTGGCGTGGGTTCCTCCGTATTTTCAAGCAGTTGCGAGAACTCTCAATTCTTGAGAAGTGGCGTATACGTAAAATTCTCGCCTGTACTTGAAATGCGCGCCTCTCTTGTGACACTGTCGTTTCTAATCTTTCCACTTAGCAGGAGGATTACATGTACGAGAAGCGAGTACGCGGCGCCCTGGGTGCCGCAGCCCTGTCCCTGATGGTTGGCGCCTGCACCGAAGGCGCTCCTGCCGCGAACACGGAGGATTCCAACCTCCAGAAGGCTTCCGCCAATCTGTCGGCCGGTCAGCACGTGGTTGCTGCCGACGCGGACGCGGTCCCCACCTTCGTCACCGGTTCCTTTGGTTCCGTCCCCGCGCCGTCGGCCATCCAGGGCATCGCTGCTCCCCAGCAGCTGGCCCCGGTCATCTCCGGCATCGCCCCGCTGTTCCGCCTGGACCCGAACGACCTGTTCCTGAAGAAGGCCTATGTCGGCTTCGACGGTGACACGCACTTCCGTTACGGCGTGACCCACAACGGCATCCTGGTGCGCGACGCGGAAGTGCGTCTGCACGCCCGCAACGGCAGCGTGTTCGCGGTGAACACGAACGCCCGTGGCGACCTGAAGGGCGAGGCGAAGGCCACCATCGCCGCCGAGGCGGCCATCGCCGCGGCGACGGGCGACCGCAGCGCTCCTGAGCGCGCGTCCAGCGAAGGCCAGCCGGAGCTCGTGTACCACCGCTCGGGCAACGAGCTGGTCCTGACGTACGAAGTTCGCGTCAAGGGCGAGCTGAAGGACACGACGCCGGTCGACAACACGGTGCTGGTGAACGCGAAGACGGGCGAAGTGTTCGAGATCCGCCCGAACATCCACTCCGCGCTCAACCGCGAAGTGCGTGACCTGGAGCACCGCACGTCGCTGCCCACGGCCGTCCGTGCGCGCTTCGAGGGTGACCCGGCCCACGCCGACGCCGTGGTGAACAACAACTACGGCCACCTCGGGACCGTCTACAACTGCTACAGCGAGCTGTTCGGCCGCGATTCGTACGACAACGCCGGCAAGGTGCTGAAGAGCTACGTGCACTACAGCAACAACTACGTCAACGCCTACTGGGACGGCACCCAGATGGTGTACGGCGATGGCGACGGCGTGAACGCCTCCAACCTGGCGAACTCGCTGGACGTGACGGCGCACGAGCTGACGCACGCGGTGACCTCGGCCGAGTCCAACCTCACCTACTCCGGTGAGTCCGGTGGCCTCAACGAGTCCTTCTCCGACATCTTCGGAGCGGTGTGCGAGTGGTACGGCAAGGGCAAGGTCATCGACGCGAACACCTGGATCGTCGGCGACGACGTCTGGACGCCCAGCATCCCGGGTGACGGCCTGCGCTACATGGACGAGCCCACGAAGGACGGGGACTCGCTCGACTACTACCCGGACTACTCCTCCGGCGTGGACGTGCACTACAGCTCGGGTATCTCCAATCTGGCGTTCTACCTGATGTCCCAGGGTGGCACGCACCCGCGCGCCAAGACGACCCAGGTCGTCGCCGGCGTCGGTCTGGAGAAGGCCGCCAAGGTCATCTACAAGATCAACACGGACATCCTGATCGCGTCCTCCAACTTCGAAGCGGCGAAGACCGCGTCGGAGCAGGCCGCGACCCAGCTCGGCTTCACCGCGGCGGAAGTCGCCTCGGTGGGCAACGCCTGGAAGGCCGTCGGCGTCGGCGTGCCGGTTCCTCCCCCGGTCACCACCCCGATTGAGAAGGGCACGACCGTTACGCCCATCAACGGCTCGTCGGGCAGCAAGCAGTACTACTCCATCACGATCCCCGAGGGCGCCACGGACGTGACGTTCACGATGGCCGGTGGCACGGGTGACGCGGACCTCTACGTCCGTCGCGCCAACGCCCCCACGGACTCGCTGTACGACTGCCGTCCGTACAAGTCCGGCAACGCGGAGACCTGCACCTTCGCGACCTCCGGCACGGAAGCCATCTGGTACGTGATGATCAAGGGCTTCACCACCTACTCGGGCACGTCGCTCACGGTCACCTGGAAGGGTGGCTTCGAGAAGATCGGCAACGAGTACGTCGTCGAGAACCTCTCGGGCGTGGAAGGCTCCAGCCGCACCTACATCATCGACATGCCCGAGTACAAGCTGGACTCCGGCATCAACACGCTGTCCATCGCGCTGGGTGAGGGCGAGGGCAACGCGGACGTCTACGTGCAGTTCGGCGCGGCCCCCACGTTCACCTCCTACATCGCCCGCGGTGTGAAGGAGAGCGCGACGGAAGGCATCGTGCTGCGCAACCGTCCTGCCGGTCGCTACTACATCACGATCGTCGGCGTGCCGAGCCTGGTGGACACCACCGTGAACGGCTACATCAAGACGACGTTCGGCGCGTCCTACAAGACCCTGTAGTTCGCACGGAAGGGGGTGCGGCTTGATGCCGCGCCCCTCTCCTCCAGACCCCGGTTCCCGCTTTCCTCGGCGGGACCCGGGGTTCTTTTTTGTCCTGCGTCTTCCTCTTGCTGGAGTCAGTGCGCCGTGCGCGCCGGACTCGCGGAGGCAAGCCGCATGGGCTGGGCGCGGCCGTAGGTGAGCGAACGCCACACCCACTCCGCCGGACCGAAGCGGAAGCGCGAAAGCCACAGATGCGCGAGGACGACCTGCACCGAGAAGACGCCCAGCGACAGCAGCACGCTGCGCGACATGGGCAGGTGCCCGACGAACCCCAGGCCCCAGCCGTCGTACAGCCACACGCTCACCAGCGATTGCATCAGGTACAGCGACAGCGCCATGCGGCCCGCGGGTGCGAGCACGCCCAGCACCTTCTTCCCGCGCTCCTTCTGGAAGAGCAGCGCGAAGGCCGCCGCGTAGCCCAGGCCCATGAACAGGTAGCCCACTTCCCGGAGGGTGCGCATGCCCACCATCCACGGCCGAGGGCTGACCGGCATGGGCGTGCCCCGGTTCCTCAGGTTGAGCACCAGCGCCAGGGTGGCCACGCAGATGCCCACCCCCAGTCCCCAGAAGAGGATCCGGCGGAGCAGCTTCCGGTTGCGCTCCACATCCTCCAGCAGCCGCTTGCGTCCGGCCCACAGGCCCACGAGGAAGCGGCCCAGGATGATGCACATCCACAGCGGGCGGCCGGGGGTGGCCAGGTTCTGCCAGGCGAACTTCGCGTTGGCCTGCTGGGACGTCAGCACCGAATCGCTGGACAGGCCCGTGAGCAGCGCGGTGCGGTGCGCCGCGTCCTCGTCCCGGGTCACCTTCGCGGCGCGGGCCGCCTCCTCCTGTCCGTGCAGGAGCTCCGGGCCGTAGCGCTGCGCGAAGGAGATGAGGAGCGGCAGCACGACGAAGAGCACCGCCACCCAGGTGAGCACCGTCCGGTCCGAGCGCTGGCGGAACAAGAGCAGCACGAAGCCCACCAGCGCGTAGGTGGAGAGGATGTCGCCCACCCACAGCGCGAACATGTGGGTGAGGCCGATGAGCAGCAGCACCCCCAGCCGCCGCCGGTACACCGGCACGATGGACGCGCCCCGGGCCTCCGCGCGCGACATCTGCAGCGAGAAGCCCAGCCCGAAGAGGAACGAGAAGAGGGTGACGAACTTCTGGTCGATGAAGAAGGCGTAGAGCGCGCTGACCACCGTCTCCAGCACCGGTGCGTTCAGCGCCTGCGCCTGTTCGCGCGGCAGGAGCGCACGGCCGCTGAACCAGGTGACGCTGTTGGAGATGAAGACGCCCAACAGCGCGAAGCCGCGCAGGGCGTCCAGCAGGTGCACGCGCTCGGAGACGTCGATGGGGCCAGCGGAGGAGGGTTCGGGCATGGCGTGAACTACACGCCCGCCTCCTCGACACCGTCAAACGTACGCAAGGGCCTGCTCTAAGGACGCGCGCGGCTTGCCGCGGTGCTTCCCTGCGTCAGGCGGATTTCTCCGGGCCGGGCAGAACCTCGCGCAGGCAGCGCTCCAGGCCACCGCGGTGGCGCCACTGCTGGGGGTAGCCCAGGGACACCTCTTCGAAGCGCACGCCGTCGCGCCACAGGGTGGCCGGCATGTGCAGGTGTCCCGTCACCACCACCTCCGCGCGGTAGCGGGTGTGCCAGTCCTCGGTGAGGCGCGTGCCGCACCAGATGGAGAAGCGCGGGATGCGCGGCAGCCGCACGTGCTCATACCGGAGCGGGTAGTGGTTGATGAGGATGGTGGAGGCGCCCTCTGGCAGCCGCTCCAGGCGCGCGCGCGTGCGCTCCACGCGGGCGTGACACCAGGCCTGACGGGTGGGGTAGGGCTCCGGGTGCAGCAGCACCTCGTCCGTGCACATCAGGTCGTCCTCCCACGCCCACTCCAGCGCCTTCTCCACCGGCACGGTGTCCGGGCGGAAGGTGTAGTCGTAGCCCAGGAACATGGGGACGAGGACGCGGTGGGGACCGTCGCCGGGCCAGCGCGGGTAGGGGTCCTCCGGCGTGAGCGCGCCGTAGCGGTGGCACAGGTCCACCATGCGCAGGTAGCGGGCTTCACCGCGCAGGGGCGGCTGCTCCGAAGGCATGGTCCACAGCTCGTGGTTGCCCGGCACCCAGACGACCTGACGGAAGCGCGCGGTGAGCGTGCGCAGCATCAGGTCCATGTCCGCGAGCGTTTCGCCCACGTCGCCGCCGACGATGAGCCAGTCGTCCGGACGTGGCGCGAGCGCGGCCAGGGCCTGGTGGTTTTCGGAGTGACGCAGGTGCAGGTCGCTGATGGCGTAGAGCTTCATGGCGCGCAGGCCGGTACCTTAACGCGCATGCCCCCGCGCGGCACGGGAACGCGGGGGCGCGGCTTCAGCCCAGGGAGGCGAGCAGCTCCAGCACCTGCTGCGGCGGGGCGGCGCGGTCCATCCAGGTGATGCCCCGGCCCTCCAACGCGGGCGTGGGCGGATGCGAGCTGTGCAGCGCGCAGGCGGTATCCGGGAGGCGCTCGCGCACGCCTTCGAGCAGACACAGCCCGTCGCCATCCGGCAGTCCGTAGCCGCTCACCACCACGGACGGCTTCGCTTCGCGCATGAGCCGCACCGCTTCGCGCACGTCCTGGGCGAAGCGCTTGAGGCCCGGCAGATCCCTCACCAACCGCCGCAGGGCCGCGAGCGCGCGCGGATCCGCGTCGACGAAGAGGAAGCTGGGGACGGAAGGGGAGTGCGTGCGCATGAAGGCCACCAGGTGGTGAAGACAGGCGTAACGCAAGAGGTTGTGTCGCGACAAGCCTACCCCGGAAGTTCTTGGAAGCCAACCTCTCAAGTCATATCGACATGGGCGAACCCGGTAGGTTAACGACCCCATGGAAAAGACCCTCGCATCCCGGCTCGGAGGTGCGGCCCGCGTCGCCCGCACCCGCCTGAACCTGACCCAGGCGGACGTGGCGGAGCGCATCGGCATCGCGAGTGAAGTCTATGGGCGGCTGGAGCGTGGCCACATGCTGCCCAGCATCCAGACCTTCCGGCGGTTGTGCGTGGTGCTGTCCATTTCCGCGGACGAAGCACTGGGCCTCAAGCCGTCGCAGGACGTGAAGTGGGCCGCGGAGCCACCGTCCGACTACGGCGAGTCCGCGGAGCTGCGCCGGCTGTTGCGCCGCGCGAAGCAACTGGACCGGGGCTCCATCCGGATCCTCAGCGTGCTGGCCGCGCAGTTCAAACCCCGGGGCTGAGGCCGTCCTGTCGCGTGGCGCCCTTCAGGAGGGCGCCGCGTCGTCCCAGCGCGACAGCCGCTCGCGCAGCTTCCGGACGGAGGGAAAGCCGTTGAAGAGCACCACCTGCGGGTGCTCCTCCAGCACCTGCCGCTCCGCCGCTTCCTTCGCCAGCGCCCGGTCCACGCCCAGCAGCAGTCCCGCGTCCGGGCGCGCGCGCAGCTCCGCCAGCCGCCGTGACAGCGGTCCCGCGTGCCACGGGTGGAACAGCTCCAGCGCCACCTCGTGCCCGTTCTTCCGGTGGCGGAAGGTGAGGTCGGGCACGCACAGGCCCGCGGCGCCGGTGTGGCGGGGCCGGGGCGTGAGGTCCAGCTCCCAGGCCGCGTCCTCGAAGCCTTCCGACAGCGCGGCGACCTCCGGAGGCACGTGGCCCAGCGCGGCCGGGAGGGGCGACACCAGCGGGTCCTCGTGGCTCAACTGGAGCGTGGACTTCTTGCGCGCGTCCTCCAGCACGGCGGACAGCTCCCAGCGCTCCAGGATGGGCACCACCGAGAGGAAGCTCGCGAGTTGCAGGCCGTACTTCTTCTGGAGCGACAGCATGGCGCCGGGGCCTTCCACCTCCAGCGACCAGTCCTCGCCGTCGCGCCGCACCTCCGCCACCAGCCGGCAGAACTTCAGCCAGCGCAGCAGCTTGCGCACGCGCAAGAGCTCCGGTGCCCGCGCGCGCAGGGTGAGGCGCCGGGCGTTGAGCAGCGGTCCCTGCGCGAGCGCGAGGTTGTAGCGGTCCAACAGGCCCTGCGGCGTGAGGGCGTCCCCGTCCCAGCCGAGCAGCTTCCGGTTGCCGGGCAGGTCCGTGTACAGCGCCTCACGGGTGTCCGCGAGCGGCGCGTCCAGGGCTTGGGAGAGGAGGGCTTCGTAGGCCTCCAGCGTGGTGTCGGGAGACAGGGTCCGCAGCACCTTCGCGCCCACGAGCAGCGTGCGCCAGCGCGCTTCCTGCGCGCCTTCGCCGGCCTCGTCGAAGAGGAGCCGGTCCATCAGCAGCTTCACCAGGCCCCGCGCCACCTTGGGGCGGCTGAACGCACCTGCCTTGAGGGCGAAGGCCTCCTCCACGTCGTCGCGGGCCTGACCCCGGAACGACTCCGCGTCCGCGAGTAGCTCCTTGGCGAGCGCCTGGAGGGACGGGTCATGCGTCTTGACGAAGGACGGGCGCAGGATGCCTTCGCGTACGCGGGAGGCGAGCAGTTCACGCGTCAGCATCGAGGACCTCCACGACAGGACGAGCGCGGGGTGCCTTCGCGCACGTGGGAGGCGAGGCGTTCACGCATCCGCATCCGGAGGACCCTCCTGGTAGGCGCGGTGCTGACGGCGGCGCTCGCTGATGCCGCTCTCGGCGGTCTGCGCGGAGCAGACCTCGTACAGGATGGCGCGCTTGTCGGGGCGCTTTCGCAGGATGCGGCCCAGGCGCTGCACGTGTTCGCGCACGCTGCCGCTGCCGCTGAGCACCACGCCCACGCGCGCCTCGGGCACGTCCACGCCTTCGTTGAGCACGCGCGAGGTGAGCAGCACCGGCAGCTCCGCGCTCGCGAACGCGGCCAGCAGCGCCTTGCGCTCCGGCAGCGGCGTGTGGTGCGTGAGCGCGGGCAGGAGCAGCCTCCGGGCCAGCGTGTAGACCGTCTCGTTGTCGTCGGTGAAGACGATGACGCGGTCCTCGCGGTGCTCCACGAGGATGCGCCAGAGCGCGTCCAGCTTGCCGCTGGAGGTGAGCGCGATGCGGCGCTGCTCCCGGTAGCCCCGGTAGGCCGCGCGGCCCTCATCGCTGCGCTGGCTCTGCGCGAGGAAGCGCGCCCAGCCCTCCGGTGACGCCAGCGGCACGCCCAACCTGCGCACGAAGGTGAGGTACCTGCCGCGCGCTTCGTCGTAGCGCGTCTTCTCGTCGGGCGTCAGCGGCACCTCGACGCGGCGGACTTCATAGGGCGCCAGGTACTGGCCCTGGAGCTCCTCGATGCCGGTGCGGTGCACCAGCGGGCCCATCAGCTCCTCGCACACGCGCTCGCCACCGTCGGCGCGCGCGAGCGTCGCGGTGAGGCCCAGGCGGTAGGGGGCGAGCGTGCCTTCGGCGATGAAGCGGTAGCTGGGCGCGGGCAGGTGGTGGCACTCGTCGCAGATGAGCAGGCCGAAGCGGTTGCCGGTGAACTCCATCTGCATCGCGGCGGAGTCGTACGTCGTCACCGTGAGCGCCTGCCGGTCGTTGACCCCGCCGCCCACCATGCCCACCGGGCCGGGGAAGTACTTCGCCAGCACGCCCTGCCACTGCGCCATCAGGTCCAACGTGGGCACCACCACCAGCGTGGGCCGCTTCACCCACGCGATGGCCAGCACCGCGAGCAGCGTCTTGCCCGCGCCGGTGGGCAATTCCACCAGCCCCCGGCCTCCCGCGCGCGTCCACGCGTCCAGCGCCGCGCGCTGATGCGGAAACGGTTCGATGGGGATGCTGAGGGGCAGCTCCACCGGCTCGAAGCGCTTCGCCCGGTCCTCGTACGGCAGCCCGCATTCGCGCAGGCGCATGACGACGTCGCGGTAGTGGCGCGCGGGGGCGCGGAAGACGCCCGTGCGCGCGTCCTTCTGGAAGAGCTCCAGCAGGCGCGCGTCCTCGGGCAGCGTCGGGGCCACCAGCGTGCCGCTGTCGTAGTGCAGCTCGATGAGGGGGGCGGGAAGGGGCTCGATGACGGGCTCGTGCGCGGGTGCGGGAACCTACGTGGCAGGGAACATCCGCGGGAAGGGAAGTAGCGGGTGGGACGGTGCGGCGCCACTGTGGCCAACTTGTCCGGAAGAAGCCACGGGCGCGGACGATTGACTGCCTGGAGGCACGGCGTGCCTTCGGGGCGCGGGTCGGGTTGCTTTGGAGGGCCCCGGGGCGTTACCTGCACCATGCTCATGCCCGGGACTTCCCCTGTCGCTGCTCGCCGCGCCCCGCTCGCCGGGGGGCTCCACGCGTCCTTCCTCGCGTGGACCTCCTGATGCGGGTCCTCGTCGTCAGCCCGCATCTGGCGTCGCGCACACTCCTGAGACGCTTCCTGGACGCGGAGCCGGACGTGGAGGTGACCGCCACGGGAGAGCCGGACGACGCCTTCGCCTCCATCGCGGAGAACAAGCCGGCCCTGGTGGTGGTGGACCTGCGCCGCCCGGACGAGGACCACCCGTTGTTCCTGGGCCTGCTGCGCAAGCGCCACCCGTCGCTGCCGGTCATCTCGCTGGTGCCCGGTCGGCTGCGCATCTTCGACGGTCGTTCCGAGCGCCTGCGGGAAGCGCATGGCGACACCGCGGAGGCGCTGCACCACCTGATGGGCTCGCTGCTCCAGGCCGTGCGCGACCTGCTGGCCCAGCACATGCTGCGCCTGTTGCGTCCGCCCGTGGGCCGGGCCTGACGCGCGTCCGTGGCTGACTACAGCCGGAGGCGGTAGCCCACCGCCGCCAGCACGCCGCCGGTGTTCACGTCGCCGGTGGTGAGGAAGTTCACGGGGGCGAAGTGGTAGTGCGCTTCCAGGAACGCGCCCCCGGGACCCAGCGGAAGCTCCGCGCCCGCGAGTGCCTGGAAGCCAAACCCGCCGCCGCTCTCCGACGCGGTGCTGTCGTACACCTCCACCGTCGCGCGGTGCAGGTACAGGCCCGGGCCCGCGCCCACGTAGGGCGTGAGCGGCCCCAGCCCTCGGGGAAAGCGGAGCACGGCGGAAAGCTGGATGGCGACCTCGCGCGCGGCGAGCGTGTACGGGCGCTCCACGGGCTGGCCCAGGTTGTCCAACTGAGGCCCGCGCAGCGTCCCCGTCGTGGAGGGCCGGTGGTAGTTCACCTCCAGCACCACCGCGAGCCGCCGCTGGAGCAGGGGCGTGAGGTAGCCCACCTCGCCGGCCAGATAGAGGTCTCCGTCGAGCGACGTGGTGGTCTTGATGAAGCCCACCTTGGGCGCGAGGAAGAGGGGGCTTTCCTTGTGCTTGGGGGACGGCGCGGCGGCCAGCGCCGCGAACGCGAGCAGGGCGAGGGCGTTCATGGGGTGGGGGCGTCGTTGAGGAGGGAGGCGGAGACGGTGAAGCCCGCGGACTCGGGCACCACGCCCACCGCGCCGCTGGGGTCCGCGATGATGAGCGCGTACGGGCCGCCGGGCACGATGCCGCCGGGGCACTGGGGCGAAGTTACGGGCAGCGGATCAAACCCGGCGCACGTGGGCACGGTGGCGGTGAGCTGGGAGCCGGACACGAACGTCACTTCGCGCAGGGGGATGTTCACGCGCTGGCTGGGGTCCGCCTTCACGGGGGCGACCAGGTACACGTCCTGGATGCCGTAGGAGAACGGGCGCTCGTCACCGGAGCGGGCGTTGTTGTCCAGGGTGATGGACGTGTCGTTGCTGGCGGGACCGCTCCGGGGCGACAGGGTGAGCAGGCCCAGCTTCGGATAGGTGACGGTGAGCGCCTGGGGCCGGGTGACGGAGCAGCCCTCGGGGTTGGTGAGGACGAGGTCGTAGGTGCCTTCGGGCGTCGTGGGAGGGACCTCGGCTTCGATGCGCGTGTCGGAGACGACGGTGAGGGTGAAGAGCGTCGTGTCCTCTTCGCCCGCGCGGTGCAGGGTGATGAGGGGCAGCGCGTCCGAGCGGAAGCCGCTGCCTTCGATGACGAGCGGACTGCCACCCCCGTAGAAGAAGCCCTGGGGCGCGGTGATGCTCTGGAGCGTGGGCGCGGGCACGACGCGCAGGCCGTCCTCGAGGGTGGCGGTCCCGCCCAGGGGGTTCGTCACGGCGACGGTATAGGTGCCGGGCGCGAGCTGGCTCGACGGGGTGCTGTCGCGGGTGGGCAGGTCCATCCGCATGAGTTCGGCGCGCGCGAAGAAGAGGTGGTCGGCGGGGAGCGTGTAGTCGCTCGGGCCGCTCAGGGTGACCCGAGGTAGCTCCACGGTGGGCGTGTCGGTGAGCGCGTCGCGGGGCAGGGGGTTGAAGCCCGTGCCCACGATTTCCAGGGGCCATCCGCGCGCGCCGCCCCCGGCGTTGCAGACGCGAGCGGGGGTGACGAGCCGCTCCAGCGGATTGATGAGGCCTTCGAGCTTCGGGGTGGGGCCTTCGGTCGTTTCGGAGCAGGCGACCAGGCTGAGCAGTGCGGCGGCGACCGGAAGGCGCACGGGTTCCTCCATCATCCCGTCAACAAGGCTGTCACACGTTAGGCCGGGGCCCTGGAGGGTCAGGAGTTTTTTCCGGCTCCGCGCTCACAGCGCCCCTCGTCCTGGAGGGCATTGGGGCTCAAGTGCTTGAAGTTCCAGGGGAATAACCCGGAGAGGGGCGTCGGCACGGCGAATGCTAAGGCTCCAGGCAGCAGGGACGGGCAGCACGGTGGGG
>NZ_RAVZ01000317.1 GCF_003611635.1 Corallococcus terminator
GCCCGAGGGGCGCGACGGCCGGGGGGCGGGCGCGGCGACCGGCGGCGGGCGCGGCGGCTCGGAGTGCACCGACACCACCTCGGTGCCCCGCTCCGCGTCCGGCGCGGCCACCGGCGGCGGCGGCCGCATTTCGGCCTCCATGCGCGGCAGGCTGCCCGAGCCGCGCACGGGCGGCCGGGACAGGTCCGACGGAGCCCGCATGGCGCCCGAACCGGAGCCGGAGCTGGAACCCGGGCCCAACGGCTTCGGGTGCGAGCCCGTGCCCGGCATCAGCGACCGGGGGTTGGAGCCCGTTCCCGAACCGCTGGCGGACGAAGGCGCGTACTCCACCAGCCGGTCCCCCAGCGTCTCCTTGAAGTACTGCGCCACCGACGCGGGCGACGAGGAGAGGCGGTGGTGGGTGATGACGGCTTCGATCTCCTCGCGCATCGCCGCCGCGGTGGGCGTGCGGCGCGCCGGGTCCTTCACCAGCGCGCGCAGGATGAGGTCGGACACATCCTGCGGGATGTGCGGCCGCAACTGCGAGGGCACCGGCGCGGGTTCACGCACGATGGCCGCGAGCGTCGCCGCGTCATGGTCGCGGCGGAACGGCAACTGTCCGGTGAGCAGCTCGAAGAGCACCACGCCCAGCGCGAACACGTCGTTGCGCCAGTCCAGCGGACGGCCGCTGGCGGCCTCCGGGGAGAGATAGGAGATCTTCCCCTTGATGACGCCCGCCTGCGTCTGCTCCTCGCCCTGCACCTTGGCGATGCCGAAGTCGGACAGCTTGATGGCGCCGTCCAGCGACACCAGCACGTTGTGCGGGGACACGTCGCGGTGCACCACCGGGTGCGCGGTGCCGGAGGGGTCCACATAGCTGTGCGCGTAGTGCAGGCCCGCGGCCACCTCCGCGACGATGCGCAGCGCGTGCTCCAGGGGCAGCGCCATGCCCTTGCGGCGCAATTCCGTGATGAGGCGCTTCAGGTCCGGGCCGCGCACGTACTCCATCAGGATGTACGCGACACCGTCCGTCACGCCCACGTCGAAGGTCTGGACGATGTTCGGGTGCGTGAGGCGCGCGTTGGCGCGGGCCTCCGCGAAGAGCATGTCGACGAACTCGGGGTTCTCCGCGAACTGCGCGAGGATCTTCTTCATCACCACGAACTTCTCGAAGCCCTTCACGCCCTGCTGCTTGGCGAGGAACACCTCCGCCATGCCGCCCTGCCCCAGCCGGCGGATGATCTGCACCCGGCCGCTGCCCTGCGAATGCACGTCCGTGGGCGACGTGTTCTTGCTGCCGGGTTCGGAGTTGGTGGCGCCGAAGAGGTACTGACTGAGCGCGCGCTGCTCCAGCGCCTCGATGTCGTCCTGGGCCTTCTCGGTGAGCGGCGTGCGCGCCAGCAGGCCCTGGAACTGCGCCAGCGCCGGAGCCCGGGCGTTGCCGCCGCAGATGGGGCACACGCGCTCCATGCTGCCCTTGGCGCGCAGCACCTCCAGGTACTCGGAGGTCTGGATGCGCTGGTGGGTGACCTGACCGCAGTTGCGGCAGTCGCACGGCAGCCACAGCGTGGCCAGCTTCACCGGCAGCGTCTTGGTGGACTTCGACAGCACGGCCAGCATCGGCGGGGGCACGCGGCTGAGCACCACCTGCGCGCCCTGCGAAGCGACCTCCAGCACCTGTTCGATGCGCGGCAGCGCTTCCGGCTCCACCGTGCTCACGTGACAGCAGTCGAACGCGACGCGGCCCTCCAGGCCGGACGCCAGCCGTCGCACGTTGAGGTCGCCCTTGAGCACGCTGGCCAGCGTGATGAAGGTGATGTCGTCCTGGACGATCTTCAGGTGCGAGGAGAGTTCGGACGGCTCCGACGGGATGCTGGAGCGCAGATAGCGCAGCACCGCCGGGTCCACCGCGGAGAACTGCTGGCGGCGCGCGAAGTCGAAGAACTCCGTGGGCTCGTCCGCGAACTCCAGCGGCTGCGAGCACACCGGGCAGTGGTGCTCCGGGGCACCCGCCTGATCCAGGACCTTCGCCTCCTCCACCAGGCGGACCAGCCGCAGCCGGTCCTCCTTGCAGAAGCGGCAGGTGTAGGGGGCCAGCAGGGAGAGCACGCGCGCGACGCCCGCGAAGCCCTCCACCATGTTGAGCTGATCCACCACCACCGGCGGCGCGTTGATGACGTACAGCCCCGCCACGCCCTGCGGCGGGTGGCCCACGAACTCAATCCACCGGCGCACCCCGAAGGAGCTGATGCGCTCCACCAGGCCCAGGTCCACCACCACGAGGCCGGAGAGGCCCTTGGAGGACGGGGTGAGGGGGAAGGTTTCGTCGATCACCCCGGCCACGCGCACGTGCAGCAGGCTGCCCACGCGCAGGGAGGTGATGCTGGCATTGGAAGCTTGGCTCTCCACCCGCCTACCCTCGTTCCAGACAGAACAGCAGCGACTTGGGCTGCGCGGCCCTGCGGCGCGCATCCCCCAGGTCCACCCCACAGGCGAACTGCGTCTTCTGCCCCGGGATCACCCGCACCGCCACCGCGTCGCTGTGCTCCAGGATGCGCCGCAGGCCCAGGCCCGCGCCACCGCCAGAAGCGTCCACCTGCGCCTTCTCACCCCACGCCTTCACCACCCGCACCAGCGGGGACGTCGTCAGGCGGCCGAAGCGGTCCGTCGCCTCCAGCCACGCGCGGCCGTCCACCACCGCCCACGACAACAGGCAGCGATCCTCGTCCGCCACGCCCTGCACCTGTCCCCGTCGGTGGGCGTACTTCGGCTGCCCCGCGTCGTCCACCGGCGCGTCCAGCAATGCGTTCACGCCGATTTCATGCACCACATCCGCGACCCGGCTGGCGGCCACCTTCGAGCCCCCCGACTGGATCACCGCTTCAGCCGCGCGTTCGCCCGCGGCCGTCACGTCCGCCACGCTGCCCAGCTCCTCGCGCGACACGGACGCCTCCGGCGGCAGCAGCGCCCCGCCGCGAAGCAGCGCGCCCAACAGCCGCACCTCCCAGGAGGACGGCTGGCCCCCCGGCTCCCGCGTGGCCAGCAGCAGCGCCGGGGGCTTGCGCTCCAGCAGCGCCGCGTACGCGGGTGTGAGGCGCCCGTCGAAGAGCACCAACTGGGGCGCGGCGACATCGCCCCGCCCCAGCAACAGGCCGTCCCGCGCGAGCACCCCGGAGGCCTTGTCCAGCGCCTCCGGCGTCATCGACGTGTCCGGCGTCAACTTCAGGGGGGTGTCCTTCACGGGGGCAACGGTATCCAACAAGGCCCTAGTAATGCAGCCGGACTTCACTGAAGACGCCCAGCGGGGGTGCGGGGAAGCCGTGGGACTCTTCATACTTCGCGTTGAAGAGGTTCGTCCCCAGCAGGGAGACGGCCACGCGCTCGTGGACGTTGAAGCCCACACGCGCGGTCGCGGTGATGTAGCTGGGGAGTGAAACGCGGGTAGAGGTGCCGGAGTTCTCGTCCACCACGAAGCCCGGGTCGAAGCGGGGGCCCACCAACAGGCCGTAGAGCTCCACGAAGGCGTACTTGCCGATGTTGGTCCGGCCGCGCAGGTACACGCGGTGGGTGGGCGCGTAGTCCAGCGGGTAGCTGGGCCCGCCATCCAGGGGCAGCGCCTTGGCGTTCAGGAACTGGTAGGCGACGTCGAAGGAGGAGTTGAGCTGCGGCACCTGCGCCGCGGCCTCCAGTTCGAAGCCCACGACGCGCGCGTCGCCCAGGTTCTTGAACTGCGACGTGGAGCCGAACAGGAGCTCCTGATTGATGAAGTTGTTGGCCTGGTTGTAGAAGCCCGTGCCCGTCAGGCGCACCCGGCGATCCAGCGGCCAGAAGTCCACCGCGGCCTCCACCGTGTCCAGCGTCTCCGCGCGCAGTCCGGGGTTGCCCAGGAGCGTCGCGGCGTACATCTGCTGGTTGATGGCCAACTCCGCCAGCGTGGGCGCGCGGAAGGCGCGGCCGTAGTTGGTGCGCAGCGTGAGCAGCTCCGGGATGGCGTGGAACACGACGCTGGCGCGCGGGGAGATCTGATCCGTGCGGGCCTCCCAGACGCGCTCGGGGATCTGGTAGTTGTCGTAGCGGGCGCCCGCGCCGAACACCAGCCGGTCCGTGGCGCGGAACTCCGCGTCCACGAAGCCGCCCAGGATGGTCTGCTTCGTGTCGTCCAGGCCCAGGCCCGGCAGCACGTTCTGGTTGTTCACCTGGTCGGCCTTCACGTCGCCGCCGACGGTGAGCGACAGCTTCTCCAGCGTGAACAGGGCGCGCGCCTCGCCGCCCAGCCGGCTGCGCTTGCCCAGCGTGTTCTCCAACGCGCCGGTGATCTCATTCTCCAGCGCCACGTCGCGGCGCTTGAAGAACGTGTAGGCCTGCGCGAACACGCGCACGTTGTCCGTCACCGGCTGATCGAACTGGATGGACGCGTTCAGGTTCTGGACGTGCTCGTTGTCCTGCGCCGTGTAGTGGCAGCGGCCGCAGTTGCCCACGGTGGAGATGTTCTGGCCACCCGGACGGCCGATGTTGGCGTCGGTGAAGTCCGCGTCCAGCGCGAAGGAACCCACGCGGACCTTGCCGTTCACCTGGTGCACCAGCGAGTCCTCGTTGGTGTCCGTCTGGTTCAACTGCGGGTTGTTGAAGAGCTGCGGGCCATCCGAGCCGAAGCCGTAGTAGCCGAGCAGCGCCTCCACCGGACCGCCGCGACCGGCGACGTTGGTCTGCAGGCGCCACGTCTTGTCCTGGCCGGCGAGGATGCGCGCGTCGGCGCCCACGTTCTGGCCCTTGGCGATGAGGTCGCCGGGCTGGCGCTCGATGATGTTGATGACGCCGCTGAAGGCGTTGGAGCCGTAGAGGGACGAACCGGGACCGCGGATCACCTCCACCTGCTTGAGGTTCACGAGCGGCGTCGTCTCATCCGCGTAGAACTGGCCCGTCCACGGATCCGTCAGCGGGCGGCCGTCCTTGAGCAGCAGGAGGCGGTTGGACAGGTAGTTGGAGCCCAGGCCGCGAGCGCTCACCGCCGCCTTGCGCATGGAACCCCGGCGGCACTCCATGCCGGGGAAGTACTGGATGGCCTCGCAGAGCGAGAACTGGCCGGTGCCCTCCAGTTCCTCCGCGGGGATCCACGACACGGTGAGGGGCACGTCGGAGATGCGCTGCTTGCGCTTGCCGGCCGTGGTGACGACGGCCTCGCTCAGCACCTGGTTGACGGTGTCCTCGAAGTCGGGCGTCAGCGTGTCCAGGTCCGCCAGGCCGGAAGGGGGCGGCAGGGGCCGGTCCGACGTGGGCTCCGTGAACGGCGCGCGATCCGGCACGTTGTCCGTCGGCGTGCCAGGGAGGGGAAGATTCCCGTACGCCGCGGGAGGCGGCGGGTTGGACGGAGCATCCGACGGCAGCGGACCGGCCGGGATGGACGTCGGAGGCGACGCCGGCGACGCGACGGGCGCCGGATCCGCGACGGACGGGAACGCGTACGGGTTTCCGCCCAACGGCGGATCGGCCGGCGGCTCCGAGGCGAGGACGGGCTCGTCCGTGACGGGCCCGCTTCCCGCCGGCAGCGCGTCCGGCTCCGGCACGGGCGCGGGCGGCTTGGCTCCCTTGCGGGGCTTCGCCACGCGGGCAGGTTTGGCTCCCGCGGCTGGCGGCGTCCGCTTGCGAGCGGGCTTCGTGCGCGTCGTCTTGGGCGCCGGATCCTGAGCCGCCTCCTGAGCCTCCGCACGGTCCACCGTGAGCAGGGCCAGGACGCAGACCACCATCGTCATGCACGCTCGCGCGCCCAGACGCTCCGGAAACCTCTTCACCGCATTGTTTCGCGGCACACCGTACACAGTCGAGTCCATCGTTCTCAATTCCACGAGGGGAGGCAGCGATGTCCGCGGTTCAGTTCGCCAGGGTCCAGAGCCGTTGCGACTGGCAATCGTCCGCAGGGGCGAGTTTCCACCCCTGAACGGAGGCGTTCCGCTCGACTTCTCAAACTACCGCAATAACTGGCCTAAGGCCAAGTCGCGGCTGTCGATCCGGTAAAACGTGTCGCCAGACACGCTGGGTAGGGCTCGCGGATCACCGTGCCGCGCTCAGTCATCCGGCTGTTCGGAGGTGACGGCCAGGTCGTCGGTGAAGGGCGGCAGCGCGGGGCCCAGGGACTCGGCCTGCACGAGGACGGGGGTCTCCACCCGCAGGTCGGGCGCGTCCACCAGGACGGGCTGACGGCGCGGTGGGCCCTGGGTGACGAGCTTGCGGAAGTCCTCGAACTCACGGCCGGGGATGGCCGCGAAGGCGTCGAAGGGGGCCACCGCGCCCACGGCGGACAGGGACTGGGAGAGCGAATCCCCCGAAGCTTTGAGCTCCACCAGCACCGCGCCCGGCACCCGGCCGCTGCGGAAGAGCACGCGCAAGTCCTTGGGCGCGTGCGCCACCGGCACGAGCGCGGCCTCCGCGCCCTTGGCCTCCAGCATCTTCACCGCCGACTCCACGTTGGGCACCGGCACCAGCTTGAAGTGCTTCTGGGCGTCCATGTCGCCGCCCAGGACGACGTGGGAGACGAACTTCGGATCCGACGGGCCCGCGCCCTTGACCAGCGCCATGCGCTTGCCGGCGAGGTCCTTCACGGAGCCCTTCTGGGTGGAGATGATGGCCCAGCGCTGCTGCGTCTCTCCGGCGCGGGGCGCGTACGCCACCGGCTGGGCCTTGGCGCCCAACTGGACCGCGGCCCAGGCGTCCACCACGGCGAAGTCGATGAGGCCCTCCCCCACCGCCTTGGAGAAGTCCTCGTAGCGGCCGAAGCTGCGGGCGGCGACGGGACGGCCCAGGCTGGCCTCCAGCTTCTGGGCCAGCGCTTCGGCGTACTGGAAGCGCTCCTGGCCATCCGACAGCGTGGTGGCGAGGAACACGCCCAGGGTCGCCTTCTTGGGCGCCGCGGACGCGGGGGAGGCAACGAGGAACAACACGGCGGCGAACAGCGCGAGGCCGCACCGCGCGACAACGGATGGCGTCTTCTTCACGGCGTCTCCTCGGCGGTGACCCCGGCCGGGGCGGCGCCGGAAGCGTCCCCCAGTCCGTAGAGTCCCTGCAGGCGATCCTTCCACTCACGCACCTGGGCGGCCCGGGGGCCCGCGCCCGCCGCCAGATAGCGGCGCCAGGCGTCCACGGCCTCGGCGGGCTCGTGGCGGCGCTCCTGCGCGTCGATGCCCAGGTTGAGCGAGGCGACGGCCACGCTCGGCTCCAGGCGCTTCCACGTCGCGACGGCGCCGGACGTGTCCCCCTGGCGCCAGTCCACGCACGCCAGGTTGTGCTGCACCAGCGCGTCGTCGGGCGTCACGGCGAGCGCGGCCTTCAGCGCCTTCTCCGACGCCTTCATGTTGCCGGAGGCGTACGCGATCGCCGCCTCGCGCCGCAAGAGCGCGCCGGTGAGGGCGCCCATCCAGCGGGGCTGCCCGGGCATGGGCTTCTTCTGGGCGGTGGTGAGCAGCTTGCGCGACGGCGCCACCTTGCCCTGGCGGTACAGCACCCACGCGTCCGCCAGCGTGCGCGTGTTGGGCCAGGCCCACTCCGGCGCGGGGGTGAGCGCGCGCTTGAGTCCGGACGAGGCCTCCGCGAACTTCCCCTCCTCCGCGCGCGTGAGCGCCCGGGCGAAGGTGGCCAGCTTCGCGAGATCGCCTCGCTTGCCCGTGCCCAGCCGGTCCACCGCGTCCAGGTCCCGGTTCGCCGCGACGGGGTCGCCCGCCTCCAGCTTCGCCAGGGCCCGGCGCACCAGCACGCGCGGCAGGTTCGCCTCCGCCACCTTGGCGGCGCTCTTGGACGGGCCCGCGTCCGACAGCCGCTGCACGGCGGCGTCCACCTGGCCCAGCTCCACCTCCGCGAGCGCGGCGCCCGCGGACGCCTCCGCGCGCTGATCCGGCTCCTGCGTGGCCTCACTGGATTGGGTGAAGGAAGCGAGCGCGGACTGCGCGTCGCCACTGCCCAGCCGGGCGTAGCCCAGCAGCAGGTGTTCGCGCCACGTCGCGCCCGGCAGCGTCACGGCGCCCTCCATCACCTTGCGGCCTTCCGCGTACTGCCGGCTCTCCAGCAGCACCGCGCCCAGGCGGCGCCCCATGGCCACGGAGCGGTCCAGGTCGTACGCGCGGCGCAGGTCGCGCACGGCGTCGTCCAGGCGCTGCGTGCCGGCGCGATCCCGCGCGCGGTGGGCCAGCGCCCGGGCCAGCCACTGCTTCGCGCCGGGGTGGTTGGGTTGCACCTGGAGCGCGCTGCCGTAGTCCTCGATGGCCTGATCCCACTGGCCGGTGGCGAAGTGGTCCGCGCCCAGCAGCATCCAGCCCAGGGCCTGACGCGGCGCCATCTCCACCACGCGCCGGTGCACCTCCACCGCGC
Source organism: Corallococcus terminator (assembly GCF_003611635.1). Taxonomy (GTDB): domain Bacteria; phylum Myxococcota; class Myxococcia; order Myxococcales; family Myxococcaceae; genus Corallococcus; species Corallococcus terminator. Next base: position 8,335 of record NZ_RAVZ01000317.1, read on the forward strand.
GCTGGAAGCGGCCGGCGCGGCGGTTGACGGAGCCCAGCGTCGCCCACAGTTCCAGGCTGCCGCCGCCCGACTTCACCGCGGTCTCCAGGAACTGGATGGCCTCCTCGTGACGCGCCTGCGCCTGGAGCGCCTTGCCCACGGCGATCTGCCCCAGCAGCAGTCCCGGCTGCAGCTCCAGCACCTTGCGGAACTCCGCCTCCGCCTGCGAGGGCTGCTTCTGCGCGAGCCGTACATCCCCCAAGAGCAGGTGGGAGGCGGGCGTGGCGCCCAGCTTCACCAGCGCCAGCGCCTGGGCCTCCGCGCGAGGCACGTCCCCCGCGGAGAGGTACAGGCGCGCGAGGCGCTCCTTCGGCTCCGCGACCTGGGGGAACTTCGTCACCAGCCGCTCCAGCAGCGCGCGGGACTCCGGCACGCGGCCTTCCATCTCCAGCACGGCGGCGAGGCCAATCTGCGCGGGCGCGGACTCCGCCCGGCCCGCCTGGGACTTCTCGAACGCGGCGCGCGCGGCGGGCGCGTCCCGGCGCAAGAGGTGCGCCTTGCCGAGCAGTTCGTGGATCTGGAAGTCGTTGCCGGCGAGCTTCTCCGGGCGCAGGGCCAGGTAGCGCTGCAGCCGCGTCACCGCCTTGTTCCCGTCCTGCACGTACAGGTAGTAGCTGGCCAGGTAGTAGTGGACGATGAGGTGGTCGGGCTGATCCGCGGCGGCCACCTGCTCCAGCACCGGCACCGCTTCGTTGAAGCGGCGCAGCTTGAAGTACGCCGTGCCCAGCGGATACGCGAGCGACAGCTCCCCGGGGTTCTGGGCGAAGACGGGCTGCACGCGCGCCACCGTGCGCTGGAAGTCCTGGAGCGCGTTGGCCGCGCTGCCCAGGCCCGCGGCGGTCGCCACGGACTGGGGCTCCTGGGCCAGGGACTGCTCGAAGAGCTGGAGCGCCCGGCGGAACTTCTCCTCCGCCTCCTTCTTGTCGCCCTTGGCGGCGGCGGCGTTGGCGGACACGAGGGCCTGCTCGCCCTGCTCCGATTGGCGCTGGGCCTCCGTGGCGGGCGGCGGGCGGAACTGCGCGAGCGCCGTCGGCGGGCCGGCCAGCGAGGCCAGCAGGACGAGCGCGGTGGAGACGCGGCGCGGAGAGCGGGAGGATGGGCGCATGCGATTCATCACGGCGAGGGGGCGGGGCTGAATTCGGCGACGATGACGGTGATGTCATCGCGCTGCGGCTGACCGGCGCTGTAGGCGCGCACGTCCGCGAGGAGCGCGTCGCGCAGGGCGTCGGCGGGAAGGTGGGCGTTGGCCTGGAGCGCGGCGGCCAGGCGCTGCGTGCCGTACAGGCGGTTGGTGCCGTCGCGCGCCTCGGTGAGGCCGTCCGTGTACCAGACGACGATGTCGCCGGGCCGCAACTGCGCCTGGCGCGAGGTGAACTCCGACGCGACGTTCGCGCCCAGGAGCGGTCCGCGCGCCGGCAGCGACGCCATCTGTCCGGTGGTGCGGTTGAAGACCGCCGCCGCGGGGTGGCCACCGGCCGCGTAGTCGATCTGCCCGTTGTAGACGTCGATGACCGCGAGCGCGCTGGACATCTGGTGCTCGCCCCGGCCCACGTTGGCCAGCGTCACGTTGAGCGCGGTGATGAGCATCTGCGCGTGCACCTGCGACGGCTCGCGCAGCGTCATGGCGGAGGCGAAGCCGCTGGTGGCGCTGGTGGCCACGAGCGAGGTGGACAGGCCGTGGCCCGTCACATCCCCGATGCCGATGACGACGCGCCGGTCATCCAGCGCGGCGCGGAACCACCAGTCGCCGCCGCACGCGTCCGCCGGCACCACCAGCCCCGCGAGCCGCAGCGGCCCCACCGTCACCGCCTCGCGGCCGGGGAGCAACGTCTCCTGCACCGTGCGCGCGAGCGACACCTCGCGCTCCAACTGCGCCTTGGCGCGCACGTCCTCCAGCAGGACCTTGATGCGCTCGGCCATGTGGTTGAACACCACGCCCAGCGTCGTCACCTCGCGGCCCGCGCCCGGCGCCGTGCCCGCGCGAGCCCCCAGGTCACCGGCGGCAAGCTGCATCACGCGGTGGGTGAGCACGCCCAGCGGCTTGGTGATGCGGCGGCTCTGGTACGCGGCCAGCACGCCCGCGAGCACCACGAAGCCCAGGCCCAGGCCCACGATGCGCAGCGTGTTCGCACGCACCGCGGCGCGGTTGGCATCCTCCAGTTCGTGCAATTGCTTCTGCAGCTCCTCCAGCGAGTAGCTGATGACCACGACGCCCTTGCCGGCCTGCGCGCCGTAGTCGAGCGGCTCCTGGAACTCGAAGACGGGCTGCCCGTTGAAGAAGGCGCTGGCCCAGCGGCGCTCGGCGGTGCGGCCCCCGGAGGAGCCCAGCTTCGCGGCCGGGTCGCTGTCCGCGACCAACTGCGAGTCCGCGTCGAACATCTGCACGCGCAGGATGTTGCGGTTGTCCGCGATGATGGAGCGCGCCACCTCCGTGAGGAACGCGTAGTTGTTGTCGCGCAGGCTGGTGGCGGAGGTGAGCGCCAGCGTATGGCTCACCGTCTGCCCCAGTTCGCGCGCCTGGGACTGGAGCCGCTGGGTGAAGCGGTCCGAGGCCTCCGTGAGCTGCGACTCCGTCGTCTTCGCGGAGAGCGCCGCCAGCAGGCCCACGATGATGATGACCATCGCCCCGGTGGTGAGCAGCAGCAGTTGATCCAACCGCAGCCCGCGGATGGCCGCCACGTTGGGCAGCTCTCCGGCTTCCAGGGGCGCGATGAGGGTGTGGGTGCCGTCCACGGGCACGCCCACCGACCCGGTCATCCGGGTGGACGTGTTCTCCCCGCGCATGACGGTGAGTTCCCGGGAGTGCGTGCCGGTGTACTCAGGGGGTGGGGGCGGAGTGGCCCCCGTCGGAGCGTCGGAGGACGCATCAGGGGCATCAGGCGCGGGGTCGAGGCGCGTGTTCGTACGGGACAAGGCACACCTGGGG
>NZ_RAVZ01000318.1 GCF_003611635.1 Corallococcus terminator
CGCGGAGCCGGACACGGCGCGGGTGACACACTGGCCCGCCGCCAGGGGCGGGGCGCTCACGTTGCCTACCGGCACCTCGGTGGCGGGACGGGGCATCGTCCCCGGGGCCCCCAGCGACGGCACCGACGACAGGAACACGGCCACGTCGGACGACATCGACGGCGCCGTGCCGTCATTGCACACCGTCGCGGACGCGGTGAAGGCTCCGCCCATGCGCACGCTCGCGGGACCCGTCACGGAGCGGACGACGAGGTCCGGGCCCTGGCCGAAGCCGACGAGCCCCCGGACGAAGGTGTTGTTGTCCTCGCGCAGCTCCAGGACGCTGTTCGACGCGTCCGCGAGGGCGCCCAGGTACAGCGGCGCGTTCCACGTCGCGGCCGGAGGCGGATGGGCGACGCCCGTCAGCGACACCGCGCGACACGCGCCCGCGAGCAGGCCGCTGATGCCCTGCCCCGCGACCATGAACTGCGTGGCGGGCGGAACGGGGCCGGTGGGCAGGGACAGGCTGTTCACCGTGGACAGGTGCAGCTCCACAGACCCGTAGCTGGCGGCCTCCGTGCCCACGTTGCACACGGTCGCGGTGGCGGTGAAGGACTGGCCCGGGCTCAGCGACGCCGGTCCGTCCAGCCGCGTGACGACGAGGTCGGGCCGGTAGCCCACGCCCATCAGGCCCCGCACGAAGCCGTTGTTGGATTCGTCCGTCTCCATCACCCGCTGTCCGGTGTCGATGATGGCGCCCAGGTAGTAGGCGCCGTTGCCGGTGAAGCCAGCGGGCGGACTGGCCGGGACGGTCAACGAGCGACCGATACACTGACCCGCGCCCAGCGGCCCCACGTCCACCTCGCCCAGCGTCATCTGCGCCGTCGAGGGCGGAGAACCGGGCAGGGGCACCTGCTGGGTCGGGGTGGTGGACAGATACACCTGGAGCACGTTGCTCCCGGACGGGTTCGCGGGATCGGTGCCCGTGTTGCAGACCTTCGCGGTGACGAGGATGGGCTCACCGGGCCGCGCGCTCTCCGGCGCCTTCAGCTCCGTGATGCGCAGGTCGGGGCCATACGTGAGCGCGTGCGAGCGCACCTGGAGGACCGGCACCTCTGGAGGCACCGCCCCCTCTCCACAGCCGGTGAGGCCCAGTGCTCCAGCAATGACCCAATACGAAGACATCCATGACGACCTGCGCCGTGACATGCGTGCTCCTGAGGAATGAAGGGGGGATGGCTGCGTCCACCATGGGTGCCATGGCTCCGCCGGTCCGACAGACATCTTCCGGAGCCCCCGCGTTCCGTCAAGACACGAAAATCACAATATTTCACCTGTCTCAATTCTTGAGACCCCCTGTGTCTGACTTCACTCCACCCGTCACGTTGGAGCCACGCCAATCCCTCACACCCATGGCGGGGATGGGTGGAGCCGCGCGTCGATCCACCGGGCCACGGCCGAGAACCGTGGCCCCGGAGCCCGCCGTCAGTCGTTGTTGGCGCCGGGCTTCACGCCTCCGTTGAAGGCGCCATACGGCTGGAACGACCAGAGCGCCGCGCCCCAACGCTCGTAGAGTTTGAGGGTGCCGGGCGCGAACATCGTGCTGTGGTAGCAACCCGCGATGCCATTGCCAAACTTGAGCGGAGGGCTGCCCGCGAGCAGACGCGGCGCGGCGCCCGGCTGCTGGAGCGTGGCCACCTGGGCGGAGTAGTCCGGATCCACGCCGTCGTACGAGTACGGGTACTGGAAGATGTTGCAGGAGACGCCGCCATTGGGCTCGCAGAGGTTCTTGTAGTCCGCGTAGGAGACCTCCTGCCCCAGGAAGCCCGCGTTGAGGGCCTCCGTGCCGAAGTGCGCCAGCGTCGCACCATCCGGGATGCGCATGACGTGCGCGTAGGGCGTGAGCACCCAGTACGCCTTCCTCACGAAGTTGGGCGTCACGAAGATGGGCGGAATGGAGCAGTCATCGCTGCGCTGGAAGTGCGTGAAGAAGCGCCACTCGCTGCCGGAGACGTAGAGCTCCGGCGTCCCCCACGGGTCGCTGCCCACCGCCACCCGGTAGCCGTTCGTATAGAACTGGTTGTCCCAGGGCTTGCGCGGCACCGGCGCCATATACCCATACACCTCACCGCCCCATCGGTTGAACACCCGCACGTGGGGCCCACCACCCGGGCCGGGGATGGTGACGATCTCCGACACGTTGTCGCGCGTGACGTCGCCCGCGCCCAGCCGCACACCGCCGGTGAAGCCGGGGTCGTACGCCCAGAACTCATGCAAGAGCGTGGGCGCCCCCACCGCCTTCCACACGCGGACGAGCGGGCCCATGCCCCGGCCGGGCGCGGTGATGATCTCATCGTAGCCATCCCCATCCACGTCGCCGGTGGCCACGAAGACGCCCCCGCGGAAGTTCGAGTCGTAGGCGAAGAACTCGCGGAGCACGCCCCCGGTGTTCACGTCGAACACCCTCACCAGCGGACCGCCGCCCTCGCCGGTGCCCGTGACGGCGTCCGGGCGCCAGTTCGTCGTGACGCGGCCCGTCGCCATCTCCACGCCCACACCCATGGTGGACTCGTAGGCGTAGAAGGAGACCCAGTTCGCGTTGCTGTTCGGATCAAAGGTCTTCACCGCCGGTCCGCCCCCAGGCCCGGCGCCCGTCGCGTACAGCGGAGTGTTGGGTTTGGCGAGCGCCGCCGTGGTGAAGACGAGCGCCGCGAACAGTATCAAGCGATGCATGCGAACCCCCTGTTGACAAAACGGGTAAAAATGGTTTTCCATTTTTAACATGAACATCAAAAATCCAGTACTCGGTGTGTTGACCCTGGTCTCCGTGGCGTGTGGTGGCGAGGTCCCCGTGGGCGACGACGCCGCCCTGGACGCGGTGGGCTCCACGGGGCAGGCGGCCTTCTCCGGGGTGAATGGGACGGTGTGCGAGGAGAGTGCGTACAACTGCAAGCTGCGCCCCTCCGGTGGCAACCGCGTCCTCACCAACGACCCGGACGACGACGACTCCTGGGAGCTCTACACGGGCGGGCCCGTCCGCGACGGCAACGGCACGGTGGTGGCGACCTCCACCCGGACGAGCGCCACGTTCAACCACGGCCAGACGCGCACCTTCGCCGGGGAGCTGCATGCCTTCGCGGTGTCGACGTCGAACTCCAGCGCGGGCTGGATGCCCATGTCGGCCATCAAGGGCCGCACGTCCTTCGAGGACAAGGTCGGGCACGTCTCCGCGCTGAGCTCGGGACTGGCGAAGATGGCGTGCTACGCCGTGCGCAACTCGCACGACACGACGCTGGAGTTCAAGAAGGTGGTCTACGACTCCGACGCGGTCCACGAGCGCGCGGGGGACTACCTGCCGCTCGTCCGGGCCAATGGCCTGCGTTCGGCGAACCTCACCTTCAACGTGCCGGGCTTCGGTCTGGGCGGCGTGGCGGTGGACCACTTCCCCGCGGGCACGAAGTTCCAGCGCCTGGATGTGCCCACCAGCTCCGGCGCCCCGTCCATCGACATCCCGCTCTGGGTGCAGGACAGCGCGGGCCGCTACCGCCAGCAGTCGGGGACGATGAAGTTCATCTACGGCTACGTCATCGCCGCGACGGGCACCCGCCGCAACGGGTGGATGGCCTACGACGCGCTCCAGGTCAGCTCCGGCTGCCCCTGAGCCTGTTTCAAGGCTCCGGCTTCACGACCAGCCGTGCCAGTGCGTCCCGCAGTCGCGCCGGCATGGCCACGGCCTTGCGCGTCGCGCGGTCCACGAAGACATGCACGAAGTACCCGTGGGCCGCGGCCTGCTCGGCGTCTTCCTTGAAGAGGGCGATGCCGTAGGTGACGGAGCGGTTGCCCAGCTTCTCCACGCGAAGCCCCGCGCGCAGGCGGTCGGGGTACGCGAGCGGGGCGCGGTAGGTGCACTTCGATTCCACGACGAGCCCGATGATGGTGCCCGCGTGGATGTCCAGGCCGCCTTCGTGGATGAGGTAGTGGTTCGCGACGGTGTCGAAGTAGCTGTAGTACGTGACGTTGTTGATGTGGCCGTACAGGTCGTTGTCCATCCACCGGGTGGTGATGGGCAGTAAGTAGCGGTAGCGGTCGGCGGTCTCGGCGTCGGACACGGGGTGGCCTCGGGCGTCGGTTACCAGTAGCGCAGCGCCTGGTGGAAGAGTTCGGAGAGGACGGGCCGGGTCATCTCCCGGGGCGCGTTCTGGAGCAGGCGCTGCTGCGGGAAGGCGCCCTCCGTGAGCGCGGCCACGTCCGCGCCGGTGTAGCCCACCCCGCCCAGTCCGTTGGGCATGCCCACCGCGCGCATGACGTGGACGAGCCGGCCCGCGAGCACCTCGCCCGCGTCCGCTGGCGTGGCATCGCGCACGTCCGCGCCCAGGTGGCCCGCGGCCTCCAGGTGGCGCTCGGGGCTCGCGGAGGCCGTGTAGCGGAACACCGCCGGGGCGTTGACGATGACGGCCATGCCGTGGGGCACCAGGGGCTCATCGTCCGGATAGCCCGACGGGCGGAAGTCGCGCACCCGCCCGGCCACCGCGTAGGCCATGCCGTGCGGCGCATGCACGCCCGCGTTGCCGAACGCGATGCCCGCGAGCGTGGCGGCCCACATCAACTGCTCACGCGCCTCAGCGTCGTTCGCGTCCTTCACCCCGCGCTCCAGGTACAGGCCCATCAGGCGCAAGGCTTCGCGGCAGCCCAGGTCGCTCCAGGGGTTGGCGCCCTGGCTCATGGGCCGCAGGCTCGGGCGCGCGGGAGCGGGACGGCGCACGTAGGGCCGCGCCGTATAGGACTCCAGCGCATGCGACAGCACGTCCAGGCCGCTGGCCGCGACCACCTCGCCGGGCAGGGTCGCGGTGCAGTCCGGGTCGATGAGGGCTTCGGTGGGGCGCAGCGCCGGTGAGGCAATGCCTGTCTTTGCTTCCATGGACAGCAGGTCGAAGATGGTGATGCCCGTCACCTCGCTGCCCGTTCCCGACGTGGTGGGACACGCGATGTGCGGTTTGAGCGGACCGGGCACCGGCCTGCCCTCCCCCACCGGCGCGTTGACGTAGGCGAGCAGGTCCGCCGGATGCGTGGCGTAGAGGTTCGCGGCCTTGCACGTGTCGATGACCGAGCCTCCGCCCAGGGAGACATAGCCATCCGGCTTTACCTCCGAGGCGAACCGCGCCGCGTCCAGGAAGGACTGGTCGGTGGGTTCGACGTGCACGTCCGTGTACACGGCCACGTCCAGCCCGGCGGCGCGCAGGGACTGGAGCACCTTGTCGAAGTGCGCGAGCCGCGCCACGCGCGCATCGGAGAACAACACCACGCGCTTCATCCCGAGCGCCCGCGCCCGGTCCCCCACTTCGGACAGACAGCCCCGCCCGAAGGTGATGCGGGACGTGTCCACGGTGAAGGCGCTGTCGCAGCCTTCGATGACAGGGGGGTAGTGACAGCAGCCCATGCGCGCTCCTCCGGACCGTTACCTCCCCAATCTACAGGGAGGAACCAGCGCCGGAGGAGCATGCATTCGCCGGTTGTCAGGGTCTGTGCAGGATCGCCAGGTCCCCCGCGAGCCACAGCTCCGAGGCGGAAGGGGCCCACACGTGCCGGAAGTCACGGCGGACGCCGGTGCTTTCGGCGGTCCAGCGCGTGCCATCGAAGCGCAGCAGCGTGCCCGTGTCCCCGGTCGCCCAGACCGTGTTGGCGTCAAGCCCCCACAGCCCATGGAGGGCGGCCGTGGTGCCGGAGGACACGGCGCTCCAGCCCGTGCCGTTGAAGCGCAGCAGCTTGCCCGCCGCCCCCGCGGCCCAGATGTCCGTCGGCCCGCTGCCCCACACCGCCTTCAGGGACTCCGTGGTGCCGGAGTCCATGACGGTCCAGGCGCTGCCATTCCACTGCACGATGGTGCCGGTCTCTCCCACGGCCACGGCCAGCGAGGGGCCCTGAACCCAGACGGCATTGAGCACCACCGTGGTGCCGGTGGGATGCCGCGTCCAGCCCGTCCCATCGCGGTGCAGCGCTGCGCCGCCCTCCCCCACCACCCAGAGGTCCGCCGCCGACGCGCCGTGGATGGCCGTCAGTCCCAGGTCCTCCGTCTCCGTCTCCGCCTCCTCGACGAACTGGGTCCCATCCCACCGGAGGATACGGTCGAAGAACGAGGTCACCACCCAGACCTCCGACGGCGAGGCTGCGTACACGCCGGAGATGTTGTCACTGGTGAAGGTGGCCAGACGGGGCTCGAGCCATCCACCGCCATTCCAGTGCAGGATCCGGCCCGAATCCGACACCACCCACACATCCGACGGGCCCGTGCCATGAATGTCCCGGATCGTCGACGACGAGCCGAGGGGCGCCGTCCGGTTCCAGGAACTCCCGCTCCACCGCTCCGCGACGCCATTCGCCCCGAAGAGCCACGGCTGGTCGGGCGCGCTGCCGGCGAGGACGCCGTTGGGCCCGGTGCCCACCTTCGACCAGATCGTGCCGTCCCAGCGGTGACGGTCGCTTTCCCCCACCGTCAGCAACAGCGAGGGGCTGGCGGCGAACACATGAAACAATTGATCCGCCGTGCGCACGTGCTGCGTCGCCGCCGTGGGCGTGACGCGATAGATGGCGCCATAGTCATCACAGAACAGGCAGGGGTCATCGGAGGTGACGGTCCAGACATCGTCGGGGCCGGTGCCCGTCACGTCGTAGAACGGGAGCGACGTGCCCGCGTCGATGCTGGAGACGTTGCTGCCATCGTAGCGGCGCACCGTGCCCCCCTGCCCCACCATCCAGACATCCGCGGGCCCGCTGCCCCAGATGTCATTGAGGGACTGGGTCGTGCCCACGCTCACGCCCTGGAAGCCACTGCCCTGGTCACGCCGCACGGTGCCGTTTTCGCCCACCACCCAGACATCGCTCGGACCGGAGGCCCACACGGACGCCAGGTCCCGCGTCGTTCCAGCCCCCACCGAGGAGAAGGCGCCCCCCGTGGAGCGCAGGACCGTGCCTCCCGCGCCCACCGCCCACACGTCCGTCGCGGAGACCGCGTGCACGCCACGCAACTGCGTCCTCGTCCCGCTGGCCACGGGCGTCCACCGCGTCCCATCCCAGTGCTGGATGTACCCTTCCTCGCCCACGACCCAGCCGTCATCGGCCGCCCGGAAGTGCGCGCCCGCCAGATGGAAGCCATGCGGCAGGGGGTATTCCCAGCAGAAGCCATCCAGACACTCGCGGTCGGCGGCGGGGATGCCACAGGTGTGCTCCACCCCGCGCCCGCCACAGACCTCCGGCGCCGCGCAGGTTCCGCAGTCCAGCGGCTGGCCACAGGCGTCCGTCGTGGCGCCACATTCGAACCCCTGGGTTTCACACGTCCGCAGGTGGCAACCGGCATCCGCCGAGGTGCCCGCATCCGAGGTTCCGGCGTCCGGAGGGTCGTCGGGTTCGTCGTCCCCACATGCGGTGGCGCCCAACGCGCCCATGACGAGGAGCATCACGGGGAGCATCCGCCGTCCCCATCCCTGAAGGGTGGAAGGCACCGCACCCGCGCCGCTGGCGTTGTCACGCAACATGCATCCCCCTGGCCGAAGCCGAGGCCCCCCCGTGGACCGGGTTGGCTGTCGGACAGAAGTGGCACCAGCCCGCCCCGGTGGATCGCGGGATCGACGCCCGGGCGGCCCGGGACGCTCGTGGCAGCGCGTCAACGCACGGCGGCGCGAAGATTCAGCCTGGCCCGCGTACATGAGGGTGAACGAAGCTTCCGCCCGGATTTCCAGCAGCGGCGCTCCTCTGCGCCCAGGTCCTACACCATGGCACGTCCCAAGAGCCCCCTCGTCTGGATCCTCATCGTCGTCGGAGGCGCCAGCGCGCTGTGCTGTTCCGGCACGCTGGGGCTCATGGTCCTGGGCCTCATCTCCGGCTCCGACACCGACAGCCCGGGGGCCGTGGCCGGAATGGCCAGCCCCGCGGACCGGGCACGGGCGGGCAAGCCGGGTGAGCCCGGAGGCTTCGCGTTCGACGCGCCGCAGGGCTGGAAGACCCAGGCGGACGGTCGGTTCATCACCGAATGGACCGACAGCAGCAACCTGCTGGGGGTGGAGGCCCTCCGGTTGCAGAGCGTGCCCGGCCTGGAGGATGGCGAGGGCAAGCTGCTGCGGATGTGGCGCGAGCGCGTGGGCGCGGACTGGGCGGACGTGAATCCCAACCCACCGGCCATGCGGCGCTTCGTGACCAACGGCGCGCGCGCCTTCTTCACCGCGGCGGTGGTGACGCACAAGACCAACGGGAAGTCCTTCCGCGTGACGCTGATGCTCGTCGAGGCGGACACCCGCTTCGAACCGCTGGTGTTCATCCAGAGCTTCAGCAGCCCCGGAGCGGGCGAGGCCATGTCCGCCTCGTTCTCCTGGAACACCTCCCACCAGAAGGTAGAGGAGGCCCTGAAGGGCGTGCGCGGAAGCCCTGTCGGCCTGCCGCTCGCGGATGACGCCGAGCTGGTGGGGGACTTCACCTACAGCACCAGCAGCGCGGCCCAGTGGGCCACCGCGTATGGCGGAACCACGATGACGGCGGTCTCGTACGCCGTCCAATACATCCTCGGAGCGGACCACACGTACCAGTACAAGTACTCCGGGGCCTCGGGCGTGGTGGGCGCGATGACCTTCGGCTCGGAGGACGACCGGGGGACCTGGAGCATCCACCACGACATCCTCACGCTGACCGGGGAGAAGCGGCCCCGCCGCTACCTCATCGTCGGTGCCGGACACACCCCCGAGGGAAAACGCTTCGTCATCCTCATGCCCGAACACCCCCGCTGGTCCCTCTACCCGGGGGCCCTCTCCCAGGACGCGCAGATGTTCGTCGCGACGCAATAGGGGCACGTCCCTCGGCTCAAGGTCCTCCGCCGTCTCCGGCCTTCTTGGGACTTTGCGCCGCCCCGGCGTGAGCAGGCGGCCCCCTGGCGCCGCTCGGACCCGCCGCGGGTGCCGACGGTCGTCCCCCACGCCGCCGACGACGCCGCTTCGCCGGAGTGCCTGTGGCGGCTCCTCCCAGCTCGCGGAGGACCCGCCGGTGCACCCCACCCTCCAGACGCAGCTCCTGCATGAGCGGTTGCACCTGCCGGGCCGACTGCGGCTGGCGCAGCGCTTCGCTCAGCCGCTCGACGATGTCGATCCGCAACGCCACGCCTCCGAGCACCTCATAGCCAAAGGCTCGCGCTGACAGGCCTCCCAGCGCCGCGACCTCCAGCACCGGCTCTCGCGGAACGCCCGGGGGCGCGGTCCGCTGGTGGAGCAGCGCCGTCAGCATGCAGCGCCGCTCCAGCGCATGCGGGGTGAGTGCGTTTGCGACGTAGAAGAAGCGCTGTCCCTCGCGGACGCCCAGCGTCCGGAAACGCTCCTGGGTCTCTTCGTCCAGGAGCCGCCACTGCTCATGTGCCTCTGTCTGGGAAATCACCCCCAGCCCTTCGGCCAGACGGTAGGCGAGTCCCCGCGCCGCCCCGGAGCGCCCCTCGCTGGAGAAGGACTCGGAGGGAAAGCCTCCCATGGCCTCGGTGACCAGGTCCCGGGCCAGCGCCACCAGCCGACGCTCCAACTGCCGCCGAGCCCCGCCCGTCCACACCTCCGACTCCGCGAGCGCGACCTGCGGTGAGCGCCGATCCTTCCCGCGCACCAGCCGGGCCAGCGGCTCCCCTTCGAAAGAGATGGTCCCCGACGCGTCCACCTGGAAGGCGTCATGGGTCGCGTCCACCACGCGCTGGACGAACTGCTCCTCCGTCATCGCGGCGCCGTCCGTGCCCGTCACCTCTCCCAGCAGGAGCCCCAGCTTCGCGAAGGGACTGTCCGAACCGGCCGCGGGCTGCGCGGTGTTCCGCGCGAAGCGGCGGGGACTCCGACGCGCGGCGCGTTGCACGAAGCGCTCCACCAGCCGCTCATGCAGGGCATCCCCCAGCGCGTCCTCGATGCGCCGCGTGCGTTCCTGCCAGGCCTCCGCGTCATCCAGCCAGCCCGGACGGTGGCTGATGTATGTCCAGATGCGGATGGCCGCCAGCCGGTCCATCAGGGTGTGGATGTCTCCGGAGACATCATCCAGCGGTGACACCTGTCGCGAAAGCCAGCCCGGCTCCAGCTTCCCGTCCCCCGCGGAGAGCTGGAGGAAGGTGTCGCGCAGAAGCGAGACATGCAGCCCGAAGAGGCCCTTGCGGAAGTCCGGCACCTGGCAGACCTGCCACAGCAGCTCCACCATGGACCGGTGGGTGGCGACCTCCTGGATGGCGGGAACGCTGGACAGGTGCCGGAGCGCATCGAAGTCGTCCGCGCGCTCCACCCGGACAAAGGCATTGTGCCGCGGCGCCTGGGACAGGGACTCCAGCAGCGACTCCGGGCTGGAGAAGTCCAGGGAGGCATTGCGCCAGATGAGACTGCGCACCGCCGGGAAGCGGTGGGTTTCAATGGCGGAGACCACGCGCGGCGACAACTCCGGCAACGTGTTGAGGGTCGCGAAGCTGCCGTCGTTCAGGTGGCGTCCCGCGCGGCCGGCGATCTGCGCCAGCTCATCCGGGAAGAGCTCGCGAGGTTCGGAGCCGTCGAACTTGGAGAGCGCGGCGAAGGCCACGTGGTTCAGGTCCAGGTTCAAGCCCATCCCAATGGCATCCGTGGCCACCAGGTACTGCACCTCCCCGGCCTGATACATCGCCACCTGGGCGTTGCGCGTCCTGGGCGAGAGCGCGCCCAGCACCACCGCGACGCCTCCCCGCAGGCGGCGCAGCGCTTCCGCGAGCTCGTACACGCGGTCCGCGGAGAACGCGACCACCGCCGAGCGCGGCGGCAGGCTCTTCAGGGAGCGATGCCCGGAGTAGCGAAGCTGGGACAGGCGCGTGGCGCGCTTCAGCGAGGCGTGCGGGATGAGCGACTGGACCATCGGGCGCATCGTCTCCGCGCCCAGGAACCAGGTCTCCTTCAGCCCCCGCGCGTGGAGCAGGCGGTCCGTGAAGACGTGCCCGCGCTCGCGGTGGGCGGCGAGCTGGATTTCATCCACGGCGACGAAGTCCACCTGCCGGTCGGTCGGCATCGCTTCGACGGTGCAGATCCAATAGTCGGGGCGCGGAGGGATGCGCTTCTCCTCGCCCGTCATCAAGGCGACCCGCCCCTCGCCCACCCGAGCGGTCACCCGGTCGTAGACCTCCCGGGCAAGCAGGCGCAGCGGCAACCCCATGATGCCCGTGTCGTGTTCGAGCATCCGCTCGATGGCGCGGTGGGTCTTCCCGGTGTTGGTGGGCCCCAGCTCCGCCACGACGACGGACGAGCGGTGGGATGGGCTGGCGGTCATGGGCGAAGACTAACCCCGACCC
>NZ_RAVZ01000319.1 GCF_003611635.1 Corallococcus terminator
GGGCGGTGGGCTCGCTGCTTTCGGCACGGTCGAGCAGCTTGGCGAGCCCGAAGTCGAGCAGCTTCACCTCGCCGCTCTCGGTGAGCACGGCGTTGCCGGGCTTGATGTCGCGGTGGAGCACGCCCCGGCGGTGGGCGGCCCCCAGGCCCCGAGCCAGGTCCCGACCGATGCCGAGCGCGCGCTCCCAGGACACGGGCCGGGCCAGCCGGTCCAGACTGACGCCCCGGATGAATTCAGAGATGAGGTACGGCTGGTCCTCCAACTGCCCCACCCGGTACAGGGTGACGACATTGGGGTGCTGGATGCGGGCGGCGGCACGGGCTTCCACCAGGAAGCGCGCCAGCGCGTTGGAGCCCAGGGACGGGATGAACTTCACCGCGACGGGGCGCTCCAGGAGCGTGTCGTGCGCCAGGTACACCCGGCCCGTGCGTCCCCGTCCGAGCGGCCGCACGATGCGGTACTCGTCGAACTCCTCGGGAGGAGTCCACGCGTCGGAGGGGGGAGACGAGGCGGGAGAGCCCACCGGGGTTGCCTACGCATCCCGCGCCCGGGGGTCAACCCGGGGGCCTGCGGGAGGAGGGGCAGGAGCAGGAGAGCGCACCCCGGTGTCAGACAGTGGACACTCTGGGGACCGGGCTCGGGTCACTCCTGACCCGAGCGGGGTTTCGCCTTGCTGGGTTTGAGCATGTTGCGGATCTTGTTCTCCAGGTCCTGGGGCAGACAGGGCTTGGCGACGAATTCGTCCGCGCCCACGGAGAGGGCGTGTTCGGCGTTGCCGGCGAGCACATGGCCGGTGAGGGCCATCACCGGGATGTCGCGGGTGCGCGTGTCCTGCTTGATGCGCCGCGTCGCCTCCCAGCCATCCATGACGGGCAGGGACAGGTCCATGAGGATGATGTCCGGCTCCCCCTCCTGGGCCTTCTCCACGGCCTCCAGGCCGTTGCGGGCGGTGTCGACCTCAAACCCGCAGAATTCCAGGTACTCCGCGTACATCTCGCGGGCGTCGTCGAAGTCGTCCACGACGAGGACACGCTTCTTGGCGTTCACGGGAGCCGGCCCACCGCTCGAGGTCGGCTCGCCCTCCGGGGATGTCATGACCGCGTTCTTCATGGAGCAGAGGCCTCGCATGCAGGGGAGGGGCGGGACGAATCTAAACACGTCTTCGAAAAAGCGCCCGTTCTCGCAAGATTTCCCTGGACGGGACGGAAGGGTGGGCCCGCAGTCCGGTGTGAAACAAGGGGACAGTGGGTGACAGTGTAGGTGCGCGGGGGCAATGGGGCGAGGGGGCTCCAGGTGGAGCCCCGGAGCCAGGCACGAGGGTCAGTCGTTGGGGCGGTAGACGTGGAGCCGGGACTGGGTGGGGTCCTGATCATCGACCTCCGTCCACGCGAGGAAGATGCGCCCGTTCTTGTCCACGGCGAGTTGGGAATCGAGGACCGACGTGGCGCCGGGATTGGCGCTCAGGGCGCCTCCGACCTTCTCCCAATGATCCGTATCCCACCGCTGGACGAACAGGCTCCGCACCGAGGGCTGGGCTTCGGATTCGGGCTCTTCGATGAGCACGACCAACCGGCCCTGCGGGTCGAACTTGAGGGCTGAGGCGGACGCGTTGGTCTTTCCGGGGACACTGCTGAGTGTCGGTCCGATATCGACCCACTCCCCCTGCGCCGTCCACTGCTGAACCCGGACCGATTGTGCATCCCCCTCAGAGACCGGATTGGCCACCACCACATTGGTGTCACCCAAGAGCGTCGACGCCAGGATTGGCGAGCCCACTCCGATGGAAGGATAGGGGTAACTCGATTGGCGTCCGATTCCCTGCCATCTCCCCACGTACGTCGTCCATCCCGGAGCAACCGCTCGCTCGTTCCAAAGCAGGAACTGGTCACCCCATCGATTCAGCTCCATTTGCATCGAAACAAGTCTCTTGTCCGACGGGTATTCAGATCCACCCTGCGACTTCCATTCTCCAGCATCCAAACGCATCACGGTGGCTCGGACTGTGGACGCGTTCAACTCCTTGAAGGCAATCACAGGAGTCGTGTCCCAGATTCGCATCTGCAACTCACTCAGGCTTGAGTGAGCCAACAGCGGAGCAATGGCCTGCCCCCACGGAACCCAGGCACTTCCATCCCAGAGCCGAACCTGGACCTCATGACTTCCATCGAGCTTGGGCTGGGTCCAGGCAACCAGCGGAGTACCCGCTGAATCCAGTTGCAACACGCAGTCCGTTGCATTGGGCTCGCCGGCGGCCCCTTTGAGGGGATTTCCCAGCGCCTGCCAGACAGTACCATTCCAGCGCTCGACATGGACTCCAGTCGCGTCTGCCTCCACCCAGGCCACAAGTGGATTGCCTGCACTGTCGAGTTGGAAGGAGAAGGCTTCGACGTCGGAGTCCGTGGGATGCGCGGCTCGTGGCGCCCCCAGGGGAAGGACGGCCGGGACGCGCCAGGACCAGCCTTCGGCAGGCAATGCAAGGGGATTCCCTGCGGCATCTGTTATTGCTGAATCAATGACCACGCGCATCAAGCCATTCAAGGGCAGCGGCGCGCTGGGTTGAAGCGTCAAGATCTTACCGGTTTGAGATAGCGAGACATCCACCTGGATCTCGCTCTCACCCGACAAGAGCCGAATTGCTTGGTTGTTCACACCGTTGGCCAGTACCGGCTCGGACAGCTCCGCTTGAATGAGCTGATGCACAGACACCCACTGCGAGCCATCTCCAGGAGTCTGGGCAACCAACGTCGGACTCGTTCGATCCACCGTGATTTCACGCGGCTTACTCAAGGCGTGCTCACCACACCGGAGAGCCACCATGGAGAGCCGATGGGGGCCCTCCGAAACAGACAGCGTTTCCCAGTCCAGAACGAACGGGGGCAGAAGCGTGGCGACACTCTTGCCGTCCACGAGCAACTCCACGGACTCCGGCGAAGCGGCCGTAAACCTGGGTTGGATCCTCACCGTAGCGCCTACCTGCGCTCCCTCTCGTGGCAACTCCCAGTCGATAAAGAAGGCCACTGGGTTGCTCGCATCCTCGCCTGGACACGGCTGCGGCTTCGGCGGCGCCTGTGGTTCTTCAATTTCGGGGATCTGGATGCACGCCGAGTGGAGCAACAACAACGACAGCAACAGGGTCCTGAGGTTTTCCATGACGTCGCGACTCAGCAAGAAAGACTCCACCCGTTCGTGTCGCACAACACCCCTGTATGACGGCCGGTTCCGTCTCCATTCAAGACGGAGGATCCATTCCGAAGGACCTGCCCCATCCGCAAACCCCAGAAGTGAGGCCAGGAAACACCCCAGACGGAAGATGCCCCTGTGAAGCCATGGCTTCACAGGGGCATCAGGACAAACTCAGCTCGCCCCATTCAGGGCAACGCGACTCGGCTCAAGGAGCCGGCGTCTGCGCGGGCTGGATCGCGACCCCGGACCCCTGCAGGTCCGTGCCGATGGGCTGGCCCCAGATGCTCTCGTAGGCCTCGTTCGTTCCCACCGTCGGCAGCTTGGTGAAGGCCACAACGAGCTTCACCTGGCTCGGAATGAGCGCGATGCCACTGTAGATGAAGGAGTACCGGGTGCTGTAGCCCTGGGACGACGTGATGCCGAAGACAGGCATTTCAGCGGGCGTGCGCGTGACGTAGGGGCCAAAGGGCTCATTCAGGGTCAGCGGGAACCCCTGATTGCTGTAGTTATTGACTTCCCCGAAGGAGTTGAAGCCAATCTTGCCGTCGTTGTCGATGTCCCCGTCGAAGAAGACCTGAACCGTGCTGCCCGCCGGAGGCCGAATGGGCGCACTGAAGTTCACGTACACGACTTCCGTGGGATTGAGCTGCGTCGCCGCAACCGTGCCGAGCGCGGCGGTCTCCTGGTAGCGGAGTTCCGCGATGGTCACGGCCTTGGGGCTGGCCTGGTCGCCACCGAAGAAGAAGCCCGTCTGGGTGAAGTTGGTGCCACCCTCGGCGGACACCGCGCGCACGAAGATGTTGTACTCCTTGCCTTCCTGCACGACGCCCGAGCCCGGGTTGATGGTCGCCGAGTAACCACCCGCGTTCACGGTGGCCGTCACCGCCAGCGACTCCTTCGCGTACTCGTCCGTCAGGCGCACGAGCAACGAGCCCGGCTGCACCGGCTGGTTGAAGTACACGTAGATGGGCTCGCCCGGACGGACCAGGTTGTTGAGCGGATCAAAGACCGTGGCGGCCTTGAGGCTGCCCACGTTGCTGCCCTCGACCGCGAGCGGCACGTTCTGCGGCCGCGCGAACGGCAGGTTCACGACGCGCGTGATGCTGGTGCTCACGATGGAGGCACCCGAATAGCTCGTCACGAAGCCGCCCGTCTCCGGGATGCCGTCGCCGTTGGCGTCCATCGGGGACACCCACAGGTTGTAGCTGCCGTTCAGCCGCGCCAGCTCCGCGCCGGAGGGCACGCCGTTGAACGTCAGCACGCCGTCGTCGCCCGCGGTGGCCTCGACGTAGACCTTGCTCAGCACGGAGGCCGTGTTGTCGTAGTTGCTCAGGATGAGCGAACCCGCGCGGTCCACTTCCAGCGTGCCCTTCACGCCCGCGGCCGGACGGCCCTGCGGCGTCACCACGTTGAACACCAGCTTGCTGTTCAACTGCGCCAGCGTCACCGGGCCGAAGCTCGCGTTGCCGTTGTTGATGGGCACCGTGCCCGCCGCCGACGGCACCGTCGACGTCGCGCGCAGCGTCGCGTAGCCAGACTTGCTGAACGTCAGCAACACCTGCGCGCCCGCCGGCACGTCCGTCATCACGAAGTTGCCGCTGGCATCCGTCGTCGCCGACTTGCCCGTCGCCTGGCTGCCGATCGTCATCGCCACCGTGACGCCATCGAGCCCCTGGAGGTTCGTTCCCAGCACCTGGCCAGAAACAGTCCCCTTCGGCGTCGAAGGCACCACCACCGACACGTTGTTCGGATCACGGATACCGTCCGCGACACCATCATTGTCCGCATCGGTCGCGTCGCCGCACCCCCAAGAAAGCAGCGGCAGTACGGCCATCAGCAAATGCTTCTTCATCGTCCCCACCTTGAATTTTTGACGGAATTTTCACGCCCTAGCTGTCAAGAAAGGGCGGAAATCGGACACTCCCTGAGCCAGGGCCACGGCGTCAAGGTGGGGGAACTTTGACCCAGGCCCCAGGTACGATGACACATTATGTCAGACCTCAATCATCCCTGCCTCGGCTGCGCCATCGTGCGGGGGGACACCCGCACTACCGGTGGCGTCCTGGCCCGCCCCCCCGGCTGGGTCCTCCATGCCGTGGCCTCGCCCAGTCCCGTTCCTGGCTGGGTGGTGTTGACCAGTGAGCAGCACGTGCGCGGCTGGTACGACCTGGACGAGGCGTCGTCGCGCGAACTGGGCCCGCTCGCCGCCCGGGTGATGCGCGCCCAGAGGGAGGTGCTCGGGGCGGAGCACGTCTATGCCTTCGCCATTGGCGACGTGCTCCTGCACTTCCACCTGCACCTCGTGCCCCGCTTCGCGGACACCCCACCACACCTGCAAGGTCGGGGCGCCTTCGACGCGGCCCCCACCGAACACCGCTCCCCGGAAGAACTCGAGGACGCCGCCCGGAGGCTGGCGACGGCGCTCGCACGCTGACCCACGCCGGGGGTGACCCGGTGCCAGGCGAATCCACTCCCCGACGACCCCTGTCATGGACCTGACATGTCATCGGGGGGAGAATGCAGGGCGTCATCATGCGTGTGTCCTCCCTCGGCCCGTGGCTGCTCTCCCTGCTGCTCCTCACCACCGGTCCCGCCCTGGCGGACAACACGGCGGATGAGGCGGACATCGCCTTCGAGCTGGGCAACGACGCCTACTCCCACGGCAACTACACCGAAGCGCTGCGCTCGTACTTCACCAGCTACCGGCTGGTGCCCAACCGCAACGTCCTCTTCAACATCGCGCGCTGCTTCGAGGCCCTGGGCAAGTTCAACGAGGCGTACCGCTACTACAACGATCTGCTCGGCGAGGACCTGCCCACCGAGGACGCCTCCGAGGTCACCCGCTCCCTGGAGCGCCTGCGCCCCAAGGTCGCCCTGGTGCGCGTCACCACCAATCCCCGGGGCGCGGACGTCTTCGTGGACCGCACCGACCTGGGCAGCCGGGGCCGCTCGCCCCAGACGCTCGCGCTCACGCCGGGCCGCCACAAGGTCCTCGTGCGCAAGGACGGCTTCCGCCCCACCGAAGCCACCGTCACCGTCACCAAGGGCCGCGAGACGCCCGTGGACCTGGACCTGGGCCTCATCACCGGCATCGTGGACATCACCGGCACCCCCGAGGGCGCCGAGGTTCGCGACAACCCCAACGGCCCCCTCCTGGGCCGCCTCCCCGCGAAGCTGCGCCTGTCCCCGGGCCAGCGCGTGCTCCACGTTCGCGCCCCCGGCCACGCCCCGGGCCAGTACGTCGTCGACGTGCCCGCCGAAGGCACCCTGCAGCTCGTCGCCACCCTGAGCGCCCAGACGCGCCCCACCGGCCGCGTCGTCGTCACCGCCAACCACGACGGCGCCACCGTGCGCGTGGACGGCCGGCCCGCGGGCTTCACCCCCACCGTCGTCACCCTCCCGGAGGGCGAACACGTGCTGGAGGTGGAGAGCCGCGACGTGCGCCCCATGCGCCAGAAGGTCACCGTCATCCCGGACAAGGAGGTGAAGGTCCACGCCACCCTGCGCTACGAGCCGCCCCCGGTGCGCGCGGCCTCCAAGACCCTCCTGTCCGTGGACGAAGCGCCCGCCTCCACCACCGTGCTCACGCCGGAGGAGCTGCGCGCCTTCGGGTGGCGCACCCTCGCGGAGGCCCTGGCCGGCGTGCGCGGCTTCTTCCTCACCGACGACCGGACGTACACGTACCTGGGCGTGCGCGGCTTCTCCCCTCCGGGCGACCTCAACACGCGCATCCTCATCCTCTGGGATGGCCACGCGATGAACGACGTGTGGGCCGGCCAGGGCTATGCCGCGCATGACCTGAGCGTGGACCTGGAGGAGGTGGAGCGCATTGAAGTCGTGCGCGGCCCCGGCAGCGCCCTGTACGGCACGGGCGCCTTCTTCGGCGTCATCAACGTCGTGCCCCGCGAATCGCTGGGGCTGGACCGGCACCTGGAAATCACCGGGGCCGTGGGCGCGATGGGCTCCACGCTCGTGCACGCCACCACGTCGTGGGAGGACCCTGACCGCTCCGTCCTCTTCAGCCTCGCGGGCATGAAGTCGCGGGGCGCGGACACCACCCTGCTCGGGAACCCCGGCCCCATCGTCACCGGACTGGACGGCGAGAAGGCCGGCACCGGCTCAGTGCGCGCGCGCCTGGGCAACCTGTCCCTCGTCGCCCAACTGCATGGGCGCACCAAGGATGTGCCCACCGCGCCCTATGGCACCGTGGTGGGCGCGCAGGGCACGCGCGTGCAGGACGTGCGCGGCTTCGCCGAGGCGAAGTACGAACGCGTCCTCTCCCAACGCGTCGCCCTGTCGCTGCGCGGCGCCGCGGACCTGAGCCGCTACCAGGGCGCCTTCCAATACGGCGGCGACGCCAACCAGACGAACACCGACTCCGGGGCCGCGGACTGGCTCACCGCCGAGGCGCGCCTGCTGGTGGGCCTGTTCGACACCAACCGCCTCACCTTCGGCGTGGAGGGCCAGCACCAACTGCGCGTGGATCAGAAGAGCGTGGGACCCTCGATGGAATCGGACCTGGAGACGCGCAAGCGCTCGCTCGTGTCCGTGTACGCGCTGGACGAGTGGCGCCTGCACCCACGCCTGAACCTGTCGCTGGGCTTCCGCGTGGACAAGTACAGCGACCTGGACTCGCTGCCGCTCACGCCCCGGCTGGCCGTCATCGGCCGGCCCTATGACAAGGGCCTCACCAAGCTCGTCATTGGCCGCGCCTTCCGCGCCCCCAACGTCTACGAGCTGTTCTACGAGGACAACCTCCTCACCCAACGCCTCGCGGGACGATTGGAGCCGGAGACCATCACCACCTTCGAGGTGGAGCACTCGCACGACCTGACCCAGGAGCTGCGCGTGACGCTCGCCGGCTACCACAACCGCATCTCCCGGCTCATCACGCTCACCACCGAGTCCGCGCCCACGCCCGGCTGCGGCCCCGAGGGCGCTCCCAGCCAGTGCCTCGTGTACGCGAACAGCTCCGGCGAGACGCTGGCGTGGGGAGCGGAGGCCGGACTGCACTGGCAGCCGGGTCGCTGGCTGCTGGTGGACCTGAGCTATTCCTACGTGACGCTGAGCAATGCCTCGCAGGACGTGGTGCAGGCCAAGCCCGCGCACCTGGCCTCCGGGCGCTTCCTGCTGCCCGTGGGCAATGGCGACATGCGCATCGCCACCCAGGCCACGTACCAGAGCTCGCGCGTGGACGGCCTCTCCGGCGCCGACAGCGGCGAGGCCCTGCTCGTGGGCTTCGGCGTGTCCGGCGACTACGGACGGCTGCGCTACTTCGCCGGCGTGAACAACCTGCTGGACTCGCGCTACGCGTTCATCGTCGGGGAAGACGCGTCCGCCGGCCCCGTGCCCCAGTACGGCCGCACCTTCAATCTCCAGCTCACCGGCAGCTTCTGACCGCCTCGCACGCCATGGCCGACGACACCTCGCTCGAACTCATCCACCCCGGACACCCGCTGTACGACGGGGAGTTGGAGCTGCGCTTCCGCGTGCTGCGCGAACCGCTGGGCTTCAGCCGCGCGGACGTGAAGTTCCCCTTCGAGGACGCAAGCCTCCACCTCGTCGCCCACGCGGGCGGCACCGTCACCGGATGCGTGCTCTTCCACCCGGAGGACGCGCACGGAGGCCGGCTCTTCCAGATGGCGGTGGCGCCCTCACTTCAAGGAAAGGGATTGGGGGCCCGGCTGGTGCGCGCGCTGGAGGACTCGCTGCGACAGCGCGGCTTCCGTCACGTGCACCTGCACGCCCGCGCGCAGGTCGTCCCCTTCTACGAACGGCTGGGCTACGCGGTGTACGGCGAGCCCTACGTCGAGGTGGGCGTCCCCCACCGGAACATGCAGCGCGACCTCTGAGACTTCTCAGGTGGCGGGGACCCGGGCCGGTGCGCGGCGGCTGCTCCAGAGCACCACGCCCAGGGCCGTGAGCGACATCGCCGCGCCCACGGCGCACACACCGGACCAGCCCGCTCGCGTCCACGCCGCCGTTCCAGCCCACGCGCCCGCCGCGCCCCCCAGGAAGTACGTCACCATGTAGAGCGTGTTGAGCCGGCTGCGCGCCTCCGGCTGCAACGCATACACGCGCGTCTGGTTGGTGATGTGATTGGCCTGCGCTCCCAGGTCCAGCAGCACCACGCCCAGCGCGATGCCCCACAGCGTGTGCCCCACGAGCCACAACACGCCGAAGGACGCCAGCAACACGGCGATGGCCAGGGCGTTGAGGCGCCGGTCCCCGCGCTTGTCGGCAAGGCGCCCCACCAGCGGCGCGACGCCCGCGCCCGCCACGCCCACCACGCCGAAGAGGCCCGCCACCTGCGCGTCGTAGTGCCCGGGCAGCGACTGGAGGTGGAGCGCCAGCGTGACCCAGAAGGCACTGAAGGCACCGAAGGTGAGCGCGCCCAGCAGCGCGTGCAATCGCAGCACCGGCTCCGAGCGCGCCAGGTGGATGAGTGACCGCAGCAGCGCGGGATAGGGCATCGCGGCCAGCGGCGGCTGCGAGGGCAGCGTGAAGCGCAACAAGACTCCCAGCACCACCATCAGTCCCGCGGCCACCCAGAACATGGTGCGCCAGCCCAGGTGCGTGCCCACGAAGCCCGCAGCCGTGCGCGACAACAGGATGCCGATGAGCAACCCGCTCATCACCGTGCCCACCACCCGGCCTCGCCGCGAGGGCTCCGCGAGCTGCGCCGCGAAGGGCACCAGCAACTGCGGAATCACCGTGGTGACGCCCACCGCGAAGCTCGCCGCCACCAGCACGCGCAGGTCGGGGGCGAGCGCCGCCGCCGACAGCGCCACGGCCACGCAGGCGCACAGCGTGAGGATGACGCGCCGACGCTCCAGGCTGTCGCCCAGGGGCACCAGGAACAACATGCCCACCGCGTAGCCCACCTGCGTCAGCGTGGGCACCAGCCCCAACGCTCCGCCCGATGCACCCAGCGTGCGACCGATGTCTCCCAGCAGGGGCTGGTTGTAATAGAGGTTCGCGGCCGCGACGGCGCTGGCCATCGCCATCAAGCCGATCAGCGCGGGACTCAACGAAGAATGGGTGGGCTCGGAGGGCGTCGTCATGGGAGGCGGCGCAACGGATAAGCCCCCCGCCCGTGGGCTTCAATCAGGACGTGTGGCCCCCGCACTGGAAGCACCCTCCAGGCGGGCAGCGGGCCGCGGGCCCCTTCCCCCTTTCCCAGGGCGCGCGTGCCGGGCAGGCTGCGGGCCATGCTTCGATCCCTTCTGTTGTGCGCGGTGCTGGCCCTCGCGGGCTGTGGTGATTCCTCCTCGGGTGACCCCGCCAAGGTGACGTACGCCGATTCGCTGGGCGTGGACCTGGCCGCGATGAACAAGAGCGAGTCCGGGCTGTACACGCAGGACCTGACGGTCGGCACCGGCGCGGAGGCCGTCTCCGGGAAGATCGTCCAGGTGCACTACTCCGGGTGGCTGCCAGACGGCACGCTGTTCGACAGCAGTATTCCCCGGGGCCAGCCGTTCTCCTTCAACCTGGGGCAGGGCCGCGTCATCGAAGGCTGGGACGAAGGCGTCGTCGGCATGCGCGTGGGCGGCAAGCGCAAGCTCGTCATCCCCTCCGACATGGGCTACGGCGGCGGGGGTTCACCGCCCGTCATCCCCGGCGACGCCGTGCTCGTCTTCGACGTGCAGTTGCTGGGCGTCTACTGACGACCCTCCGCGCCCACACCCCGCGGTCTTCGGGGGACGCCTTCAGACGCCGGGCGTCCTACCGGAGACCGGCGGCGGGGGCGGGGCGCGCTTCTTCGGCGGCAGGCGCGAGCGGCCCTTCGGCCCCTTCAGCGCCACGCCCAGCAGCATCGTCGCGGGCAGCATCATGCCCAGGCCCTGCGTGAGGTCCTTGGGCGGATGGGTTGCCACGCCCAGCACCATGCCCGCGAAGAGCAGGCCGCAGACCAGCCGGAGGATGATGGCGTTCACGTGTGACTCCCCGGGCCCCGAGCCCCGGCGACGAGAGGTGCGTCAGCATAGCGCGCGGCGCCCCGGCGCGCCGTCCGTTAAGGTGGCCCCGTGAGCCTCCTGAAACGCTTCCAGCCCGGGTACGACCCGCC
>NZ_RAVZ01000031.1 GCF_003611635.1 Corallococcus terminator
GCCGGATCCCGCCGCCATGGCCCGGGCGGTGCGCGACTTCCTCACCGCCGCAGGCCTCCCCCTCCAGGACGAAAACCTGGTGGACACCCCGACGCGCGTGGCCGACGTGTGGACGCACGGCTTCCTCGACGGCTACGCCCGCACGCCGGAGGAGGTGCTCGGAAAGACCTATCCCGCCCCCGCGAACTCGTCCGGGGAACTGGTCGTCGTCTCGGACCTGCACTTCCACTCCATGTGCCCGCACCACCTGTTGCCCTTCACCGGCCGCGCCCACGTGGCCTACGTGCCCGGTGCGCGCGTGGTGGGCTTCGGCCGGCTGGCGGCGCTGGTGGACTGCTTCGCGCACCGGCTCATCCTCCAGGAGGACCTGGCCCGGCAGGTGGCCCATGCCCTCGCCCGGGTGCTCGGCAGCCCCGCCACCGCCTGCATCCTGGAGGCGGAGCAGGCGTGTCTGCGGTTGAGGGCGGATCACCAGCGCGACGCCGTCACACACTCCGAAGCCTACGAGGGCCAACTGCGCCGCGACGGTCCCCTGCGCCGCGAACTGTGGGCCCGCCTGGGGGCCCGGCGATGAACCCGGCGGGCCAGACCTTCGAACGGGTGGCACCCGAGCGGGTGGCGAAGGTCCTGGAGGCCCTGTCGGACGTGCTGGCGCAAGGGCAGGTGCGGCGCGACGAGGCCTCGCTTGATGCCTACGCGCGCGACGAGTCCGACAGCGGCGTCTACCCGCCCGACGTCGTCCTCCTGCCGGAGAACACCGCCCAGGTGTCCGCCATCTTCAAGGCGTGTCAGGCCCACGGCGTGCCCTTCACCCCGTGCGGCGCGCGCAGCGGCAAAAGCGGTGGGTCGCTGCCCCTGCGAGGCGGCGTGGTGGTGAGCCTGGAGCGCATGAACCGCATCCGCTCCATCTCTTCAGAAGACCTCACCGCGGTGGTGGAGCCCGGCGTCATCACGGGCGACCTGATGAAGGCCGTGGAAGCGCAGGGGCTCTTCTATCCCCCCGACCCGAACTCCTGGGAGTTCTGCACCCTGGGCGGCACCGTGGCGGAGAACGCTGGTGGCCCCCGCGCCCTCAAGTACGGCGTCACGCGCGACTACGTCATCGGCCTGGAGTGGGTGATGCCGGACGGCGAGGTGCTGCGCGTGGGCCGGCGCACCATCAAGGGCGTGGCCGGCTATGACCTCGTGGGGCTCTTCGTGGGCTCCGAGGGCACGCTCGGCGTCGCCACCGAAATCACCGTGCAGCTCATCCCCCTGCCGCGCCAGGTGATGACCGCGCTGGTGGTGTTCCCCTCCGTGCTGCACGCGGCCCGGGGCGTCTCCGCCGTGCTCGCCGCCGGCATCCTGCCCCGGTGCCTGGAGCTCATCGACGAGGTCGCCGTCCAGGCCATCGTCCACCGGGGCAGCTTCCAGTTCCCCCCGGACGCGGGCGCCGCCCTCATCGCGGAGGTGGACGGCAATTCCTCCGAAGGGGTGTTCGCGGAGCTCACCCAGCTTGGGGGCATTTGTGAATCACACGGGGCCACCCAGACCCTGGTGGCCCAGGACGAAGCCCAGCGCGAGAAGCTGTGGGCCGCGCGGCGGGTGATTTCCCCCGCGTTGCGCGCGCTCAAGGCCGCGAAGATTTCGGAGGACATCGTGGTCCCCCGCTCGAAAATTCCCGAGATCATCGAGCGGCTCAAGAAGATGGGCGAGGAGCTGGGGCTCACCGTGGCCACGTATGGCCATGCGGGCGACGGCAACCTGCACGCCAACATCCTCTACGACGGCCCCGCCCAGCGCCCCCTCGTTGAAGAGGCCCTGCGGCGCATGCTGGAGCTCACTGTCGCACTCGGCGGCACCATCACCGGCGAGCACGGGGTGGGGCACGCCAAGCGGGAATACCTGGCCCTGGAGCAGGCCCCCGCGCTCCTGGACCTCCAGCGGCGCCTGAAGGCCTTTTTTGATCCATCAGGCCTGCTCAACCCGGAGAAAATGTTCCCCGTTCCCAAGCGTTGATGAATCCGTGGCCGGAAACGTAGGTGCTGCCCACCCGTCGGACTTCTCACCTTTCAAGGCATGAGAGGGCGCCCGTGTGACGGGCTTTTGACATGGGTAAGCGGGCGAAATGCCCTTCTCCATCGGAATGAGAAACCCTTTCCGACGTTGCGCGTCCTAGAGACAGATGGACGCGGTTCGTCGGGGGATTCATCGCGTCCGGCAGTAACGAAACGGAAGGACGGGAAATCATGGCCAACTCGACGAAGTTCGCAGCAGAGGGCCTCTCGCATTACCTGCGTCACCTGGGCGGGCACCACCAGTTGACGCGTGAGCAGGAGTACGAACTCGCGCGTCAGGCCCGCAAGGGAGATGAGAGCGCCCGGCAGACGCTCGCCAGCTCCAACCTCGCTTTCGTGGTCGCGGTCGCGAAGAAGTTCGCCAATCGCGGGGCCCGCCTGGATGACCTCATCCAGGAAGGCAACGTGGGCCTGATGAAGGCCATCGAGCACTTCGATCCGAAGAAGAACGTGCGCTTCGCCACCTATGCCGTGTGGTGGATCCGCGCCTACATCACCCGCTACCTCAAGGACAACCGCAGCCAGGTGCGCGGCGGCGAGGCGGAGCGGGGCAGCATGGTGGACTTCTCGCTGGACGCCACCATCGACGAGGAGGGCGAAACCACCTTCCTCGACCGGCTGGAGGACGGCGGGCCCTCGCCCCAGGAGTCGTTCCTGACGCGCGAGCAGGACTCCGAAGTGCAGGAGGCCCTGGCCAAGGTGCGCAAGCGCATTGGCGACCTGGGGTGGGACATCCTCCAGGAGCGGCTCACGCAGGACAAGCCGCTGACGCTGGAGGAACTGGGCCAGCGCTGGGGCGTGTCGCGCGAGCGCGTGCGCCAGGTGGAGCTGAAGACGAAGAACTTCCTGGAGCGCTACCTCCTCGCCTTCAACGAGAACGAGGAGCACACCGCCACGGCCGACGCGGCCTGAAGCGGTCCCAGAACCCCGCCGTCCCACCCGGGAGGGCAGGGGTTTTGTTCAGAAAAGACGGGGTCTGGCGGGTTGTTCAAACCTTGCCCGGCCCCGTCTTCTTTTTTGCCGCGTTGCGTCTGGCGCGTTCGGTTGCTGGTGGGCAAGCGTGCGTGTTAAGGCGTTAGGATGCGCTTGAAATTGCTAGCCCTTTGGGTCTTGGCGGCCCTTCCAGCCCAGGCGGCGGAACCCGCGCTGCTCACCCAACTCGACGCGTTGTTCGACAAACGCAACGACGCGGAATCGGTGAAGGCGCTGGAGACGGGGCTGAGGGATGCATTGAAGGCCGCGCCCGAGGATTTCGACCTCGTGTGGCGCAAGGCCCGCATCCTCCAATGGCAGGCGGACGGCGCCACCTCCGAAAAGCTCAAGAAGGTCCTGGGCAAGCAGACGTGGGAAGAGGGCGACAAGGCCGCGAAGCTCCAGCCGTCGCGCGTGGAGGGGCACTACTACGCCGCATGTGGCATCGGGTCCTACTCGCAGGCCGTGGGCATCATGAAGGCGCTGGGGGACGGGCTGGAGGGCAAGTTCAACGAGCGCCTGGACACCGCGCTGAAGCTGGACCCGGGGTACGACTTCGGGGGGCCCTGGCTGGTGAAGGGTCGCTACTTCTATGAATTGCCGTGGCCGAAGCGCGACCTGAAGAAGTCGGTGTCGTACTACGAGAAGGCCATCGCCAAGTATCCGCAGTCGCTGCGCGCCTACTACTACCTGGCCGAGACGTTGTTGAAGGACGGCAAGGCGAAGGAAGCAAGCGCGGCCATCGAGAAGGTCAAGCAGGGAAGCACCGCGTACAGCCTCGCCGAGGCGCAACGGGTGCAGCAGTGGGCCAAGAAGGTGGATGCAGACATCCAGGAGGAGCTCAAGTGAGGGCAGAGAGTCAGGTCACGACGGCTCCCGCAGCGGGTGGGACGCAGGAGCAGAACCTCGTCCAGTTGCTCGTTCAGCGGGCCCAGAACGCCTCCAAGGTGGGCGTTACGCACAAGAAGGACGGACGCTGGCAGGACGTCACGTTCGCCCAGGTGCTGGAAGACGTGAAGGGGCTGGCCTCCGGGCTCATCGCCCAGGGCATCCAGCCCGGAGACCGGGTGGCCATCTTCGCCAACACCAGTCTCCAGTGGATCGTCGCCGACCTGGCCATCAGCGCGGCCCAGGGCATCACGGTGCCCATCTACAACTCCAACACGCCGGATGAATGTCGCTACATCCTGAATCACTCGGAGACGAAGATGCTTCTCGTCGACTCCGACGAGAAGGATGCCAAGCAGGCGGGCCGCCTGTCGCGCGTGCGCTCCAAGCTGCATGAGATCCCCTCCCTCAAGAAGATCATCGTCTTCGAGGGTCCGGTCAGCGGCGACATGGAGGTTTCGCTCGCGGACGTGATGGCGTCCGGCAAGAGCGGCCCCCAGGCCACCGAGGAGTCCTTCGCGCAGCGCATCGCCGCGGTGAAGTCGGATGACACGAACCTGCTCATCTACACCTCCGGCACCACGGGCGACCCCAAGGGCGTCATCCTGACCCACGGCAACTGGGCCTATGAAGCGAAGGCCACCCAGGCCATGGGCATGATGAAGCCCGAGGACTCGGTGATGCTCTTCCTGCCCCTGGCGCACGTGTTCGCCCAGGTGGTGAAGGCCGCGTGGCTGTCCATGGGCTTCCGCCTCATCATCGCGGAGTCGGTGGACAAGCTCCTGGCGAACCTGGCGGAGACGCGCCCCACGGTGCTCCCGTCGGTGCCGCGCGTGTTCGAGAAGGTCTACAACAACGTCGTCGCCAACGGCTCCGCGGCGCCCGGCGTGAAGGGCAAGCTCTTCAACTGGGCCTTCGGCCTGTTCGACGAGTACGCCGAGGCCAAGGCGCAGGGCCGCGAATACAACACGCTGATGTTCGGCCTGGCGAAGAAGCTGGTCTTCTCCAAGGTGCGCAAGACGCTGGATGAGAAGCTGGGCGGCAACATGCGCATCTTCATCTCCGGCGGCGCGCCGCTGTCGCGGAAGATCGCCTACTTCTTCGACCTGCTCGAGCTCAAGGTGCTGGAGGGCTACGGCCTGACGGAGACGAGCGCCCCCTGCAACGCCAACCGCGTGGAGAAGATCAAGATCGGCACCGTGGGCCCGCCGGTGCCGGGCACGGAGATCAAGATCGCCGCGGACGGTGAGATTCTCGTGCGTGGCCCTTGCGTGATGAAGGGCTACTACAAGAACCCGGAGGCCACCGCGGAGGTGCTGGAGCCGGATGGCTGGTTCCACACCGGCGACATCGGCGAGGTGGACTCGGACAACTACCTGCGCATCACCGACCGCAAGAAGGACATCATCGTCACCGCGGGCGGCAAGAACGTGGCGCCCCAGAACATCGAGAACACGCTCAAGACGTTCCCGCTCATCAGCCAGGCCATGGTGTACGGCGACAAGCGTCCGTTCCTCGTCGCGCTCATCACCGTGTCGGAAGACCCGGCGCGCAAGCTCCTGGAGGACAAGGGCATCGCGGTGGGCAGCTACGCGCAGAACTCCCAGCGGCCGGAGATCAAGACGGCCGTCGAGGAGATCATCAAGAAGGTGAACGCGGAGATTCCGCCGTACTCCAGCATCAAGAAGATCGCGGTGATGGACGCGGACTTCACGCAGGAGTCCGGTGAGCTCACGCCCACCCTCAAGGTGAAGCGCAAGGTCGCCAGCCAGAAGTACAAGACGGCCATCGACGCCATGTACGACGGCGCGAAGGTGATGGACTGAAGTTCCCCGCCGGGGCTCCCTGGCGTCCCGTGAGGGGCGCGGGGGGCCTTCGCGGTGGGTAGGTGCGACACCGAAAGCCCGACGCCCGTCCGAAGCCGCTTCACGCGGTCCCCGGTACGGGCGTCAAGGGTGTGACGGCGCTGGAGGACGGACCCTCAGGGCCCGCCCGGACGGCTTCAGGCGTGGTGGCTGGGAGACTTGGCCGCCACGTCCTTGTCCACGCCAGAGGCGGCGGACAGGGTGCCCGGCGTCTTCTTCTCTTCGACGTCTTCCTTCTCGTCGGTGGAGAAGCCGCGCTTGAAGTTGCGGAGCGCACTGCCCAGGGACGAGCCGAGCTGCGGCAGCCGCGAGCCGCCGAACAGCAGCAGCAGCGCCGCGAAAATCAAAAGAATCTCAGGAAGCTTCAAACCCATGGCTTCGCTCCTCGCACCAATGCGCGCTGGAGCATAGCGGTGGGAGGTGGGTCGCGCTAGCAACTCCCACCCGGGCTGCTCACGCCTGCCAGCCCGCTGGATGCGCGAGTTCACGGACCAACGACACCGGCAGCGTGAGGAAGAGGGTGCTGCCGCCCGCGTCCGTCTGGGCACCGACCTGGCCGCCGTGCGCCTCCACCTCCTGCCGGGCCAGGAAGATGCGCAGCGGATCCTCCAGCTTGCGCTCGCGGAACGCGCGCTCCTCGCACTGGAAGACGGCGGCGATGTCCTCTTCCGGAACGGGCGCGCCATCGCGGCGCACCTCCACCCGCACCTGGGGTCCCAGGCTGACGGCCCGGACGTGAAGCTCCTCGCCGGGCTGCGCGCGCACCAGATGGTGGTGCACGAAGGCCTCCACCGCGTGCTGGATGCGGCCCGCGTCCACCTCCACGTCGGGCAGGTCCGGCAGCGGATCCATCACCAGCGCCACGCTGGCGGCGGAGGACGCGGCCCGCATGCGCTCCACCGCCGCGTCCAGGATGGGGAGCAGCGGCTGGCGCTCACGCTCACAGGCCAGCGCGCCCAGCTCCGCGCGGCTCGAATCGAAGAAGTCCTGGGCGAAGGACAGCGAGCGGTCCGCGTTGCGCAGGATGGTCTCCAGGCCACGCTGCGCCTTGGGCTCCAGCGGAACGCGCCCGTTGAGCAGCAGCGCCGCGTACGAGCGGATGTTGGCCAGGGACCCGCGCAGGTCGTGCGACGCGAGTGACAGGTAGCGCACGCGCTCCGCCACCCGCTCGGAGCTCCAGGGCACCGGCCGCGTCCACACCAGCCGACCGCCGTCCTCCAGCGCTTCCTCGCCCGCCAACAGCGCGCGGCCTTCACGCTCCCACACGCCCCGGACGCCTTCGCGCGGGTGGAAGCCCGCGGCCGTCAGCAGGCCGTCCAGGCCGTCCGCGGCCACGAGCGGCGGCAGCGCCTCCAGACCCAGGTGTTCAAGCAGCAGGGGGCCAAGCAGGCGCGGTGTCCCCTGACGCGACAGGAGCACGAGGCCGGGTGCTGGCTCGTGGCCTGCCTCTGTTTCCCCCATCCATGTCACGCGGACCTCCCCCTGCCCTTATTCGGGTCTCCGGAAGGGTGCGCAGTGACTGTCGGTTTTGCAACGGGCTCCCGCTACGAGAGGGGGCGCCTTAATTTCTTGCGCCAGACGGTCCTCGGATGGTGGAAGCTAGATTCCGGAAGCGGCATCGAGGAGACACCTCTGACCTCGCTCAACGCACAGCAGACTGGTTCGCCCGTGGTTCTCGTCGTGGATGATGATCCCGACATCCTGGAGGCCCTTTCGGAGATCCTCGAAGCCGAGGGCTTCGAAATCCGCCGCGCCCGAAACGGAAAGGAAGCCCTGGAGCGTCTGGAGCCGGACCCGCCGCAGCTCATCCTGTTGGACCTGATGATGCCGGTGATGGACGGGTGGGAGTTCGCCCAGCGCATGCGCCAGAAGCCGTCCGTCGCGTCGATTCCGCTCATCGTCCTGAGCGCGGATCGCAACGTCGGCAGCAAGGCCAAGGACATTGGCGCGGTGGGGCACCTGGCCAAGCCGTTTGAACTCAACGACCTGCTCGCCATGGTCCGCCACTCGCTCAACCCGGTGGTGGAAACGACGCAGGCCTGACACGGATGTCTCCCGTGCTTGACCCGACGGGGGAGCCGCCGTTACGGTCCGCGCGGTATTGATTCACCAATCAACGCTGAAAAAGGAGCGAGCCATGGCGACCGCGAAGGACATCATCGAGACCGACATTCCCGCCGTCCTGAAGGAGAAGCCGGAGCTGGCGAAGGACATCAACGCCGTGATCAACTTCGACATCGGAGGTGACGGCGGTGGCAAGTGGACGCTGGACGCCACCAAGTCCGAGGGCTGGGTGACCGAAGGTCTCCACGACGCGCCGAAGATGGTCGTCACCGTCAGCAACGACGACTTCGTGAAGATCCGCGAGAAGAAGCTGAACGCGCAGATGGCCGCGATGCAGGGCAAGCTCAAGTTCAAGCCGATGGACATGGGCCTCGCGATGAAGCTCGCGAAGCTGCTCGGCTGATCACGAAGCCGGCACGCTTTTCCCGTGTCGAGTCGGCGGCGCGTTTCCTTCCAGGGGAACGCGCCGTCTTCCGTTTCAACCTCCTCCTCCTGGAGTACCCCCCTCATGTCTCCGACGTCATCGCCCCTCGCGGGCCTGCGCGTGTTGGACTTGTCGCGCCTGCTGCCCGGCCCCTACGCGACGCTGGTGCTGGCGGACCTGGGGGCCACCGTCGACAAGGTGGAGGATCCGGACGTGGGGGATGCCACCCGCCACATGCCGCCCCACCGCGACGGCGAGGGCGCGCTCTTCTACGGGCTGCACCGCAACAAGCGTTCGCTGGCGCTCAACCTCAAGACGCCGGAGGGGCGGGACGCGCTCCTGCGCCTCGTGGCCCACTACGACGTGCTGGTGGAGAGCTTCCGGCCCGGCGTCATGGACAAGCTGGGCGTGGGCGAAGCGGTGCTGCGCGCGAAGAACCCGCGCCTCATCTACTGCGCCATCTCCGGCTACGGCCAGACGGGCCCGGACCGGCTCAAGGCGGGGCATGATCTCAACTACGCGGCCCGGGCGGGCCTGCTGGGGTACGGCGGCGAACCGGACGGCGCCCCCGCGTTCCCGGGCGTGCAGGTGGCGGACATTGGAGGCGGCAGCCTGTTCGCGCTGGTGGGCATCCTCGCCGCGCTGCACGAACGGGAGCGCACGGGCGTGGGCCGCTTCGTGGACGTGTCCATGACGGACGGCGCGCTGGCGTTCCTGCACCTGCACCTGGCCGCGCGCCTGTTCACCGGCGCGCAAGGAACGCCGCTCACGCGAGGCCGCGAGGCGCTCAACGGCGGCTACCCCAGCTATGGGCTGTATCGCACCGCGGACAACCGCTGGCTCGCGGTGGGCGCGCTGGAGCCCAAGTTCTTCGGCGCGCTCGCGGCGAAGCTGGGCCGTCCGGAGCTGCTGGACGATGCGTATGTGCCGGGCGAACCCGGTGAGCGCGTGAAGGCGGAGCTGAAGCGCATCTTCGAAAGCCAGCCCCTGGCCCACTGGCGCGAGCTGCTGGCCGGCGCGGACCTCTGCGTGGAGCCGGTGGCGGAGGGCGATGAGGTGCTGTCCGACGCCCAGTTGCGTGCCCGTGGCCTCTTCGTGGAGACGGAGGATGCGCAGCGAGGCATCCGGGTGACGCACCTGCTTACGCCGCTGCGCATGGGGGAAGTCCCGCTGCGTCCACCGCCCGCGCTGGGCCAGCACTCCCGCGCCATCCTCGAAGCGGCGGGCTTCACGGCCGAGGAGATCTCGCGTCTGGGGGTGTGAAGGGGTGCCGGCGGTGGCTTGCGAAGGATGCCACCTGCGAGGGAAGGGGCGGCATCCGGAGGGCGCCTTGACGGCCCCTGCTCACTTCGCGCCGGAGGGCGGCGACCACAGGTCCCAGCCGCGCGCCGCGTGACACGCGTCTCCCACCAGGTCGAGGGCGAGCTGGGGCTCCTTCAGGGCCAGCGTCGCGGTGTCGCGAAAGGCGCCCGTGGCCTCCAGCCGCAGGGTGGCGCTCTCCAGCGCGGCGCGGGCCTCCGCCACCGAGCGGGCCTGCGCGGGCGTGGGCTTCCAGCCCGTCTCGTTCCGGTAGCGCCCCAGCGCCTCCAGCCAGTGTCCGTAGAACTTCACCATCTGCACCAGCACCGGGATGCGGTACGCGGGCGCGGCGACGAGCGCGGCCTCGTACTGCCTGGCCTCGGAGCCGAGCCGGTACACGAGCACGTCCACCTGCGCGTCCAGCCGCGCGCCCCACGCCTTGCGCACCGAGGGGAAGCGGGCCCAGCCCATGACGGCCTGGAAGAAGTGGAGCCCGCCACACGGGTGCGCGTAGATGCCCTGCTTGTTCTTGGGCACCTCCGCGCGGCCGGCCTTCATTCCGTCCGCCAGCGCTGAGTGGGCGGACTCCAGCGTGCCCAGCGCGGCGTCCATCACCGCGTCGATGCGCATCGTCTCCCCCGCGTCGTTCTGGAACGAGCCTCCAGGCTTGAGCACGTGCGACAGCGCATCCAGCGCCCACGCTCCGTCAGGCGAGGTGGCGAGCGCGGGACGGAAGTCATGCTGGAGCGACGCCACCAGATCGCGCAGCGACACCGGTCCCCACGACGCGGGAAAGGTGTGTGACAGCGGGTAGCCGGAGAGCAGGAACGTCTTCACCTGGAGCGCCGGGTGCGGCTCCACGGGCGTGCCATCCGGAGCGAACGCGTCGAAGACGTAGCGCGCCGGAGCCCCCGCGTCGGTGGACTCGCGGCGCAGGAATCCCGCGACGATGGCGTCCGAGGCAGGCCGCCCGTCGCGGGCGCGGAAGGCCCTGCCGTCCAGGTCCATGCCGTGCGCCAGCGCCCAGGGGTTCTTCGGATCCGCGGCGTGCGTGCGGCACTGCGCGTGGAGCACCGAGGCCGCGGAGACGGGCGTCGAAACCGGGGAGGGCGGGGAAGCACTCAGGATGAACCCGAGCAGGGCCACGGAAGAGGGGGGCATGGACGCGGGCCAGTGTCGCAGCCCGCGCCCCTCCGCGCACCTTCCAGCCGTTTCAGCGCGCCGGGGAGGCGCTCTTCAGGCGTGCGAGCATCCGCTCGATGATGCCGAACAACGACTCCCGGTCCGCGGGCTCCAGCAGGCCCATCAGCCGACGCACTCCGGAGTCGGTCATCAGGTTGATGATCTTGTAGAGCTCACAGCCCTTGTCGGTGAGCTTCGCGGTGACGGCGCGGCGGTCTTCCGCGTCCCGTCCACGCTCCACCATCCCCATGTCCTCCAGCCGGTCCACCACCCCGGTGATGGTCTTCTTGGTGATGCCGATGCGCTGCGCGAGCACGCCCACCTGGGTGGGGCCGTCCATCCCCAACCAGCCCAGCGCGTGCACCTGGGTGGGGGTGAGCCGCATGTCGTCACAGAGGCTGGCCAGCGGATCCCTCAAGGAGCGGAAGTTGGCCAGTTCCTTGAGGAGTGCCATGAAGCGGCGGGAGTCCGGCGTGGACTGGTCGCCTTCCTGGATCAGACGGTCCGCCGGCGACAGCTCGTCGGCGGGCTCGTCCGCGGCCTCCTCCAGCCCCCCGGAGCGCGCGTCGGCGTCCGGGGGCGGGGTGATGGAGGTGGGGCGGCGCATCAGGCCGTCTCCACCCGAGCGGCCGCCGCGGCTGCCGCCTCCCGCTCGCGGTCCTGGTTGCCGGGAGCGCCGTGCGCCGGGCCCGCGCCACCCGCGAAGCCCGCGTCCTTGTCCTTCTTGCGGCTGAAGCGGGCGGAGAGCTGATCCATCAGCGAGTACACCACCGGCACCACGCCCAACGTCAGGAACGTGGAGGTGATGAGGCCGCCGATGATGGTGATGGCCATGGGCGCGCGCGTCTCCGCGCCGTCGCCCTTCGCGATCGCCACCGGAATCATGCCGGCGATCATCGCGATGGTCGTCATGAGGATGGGACGCAGACGGATGGGCGCGGCCTCCAGCAGGGCTTCGTGCGCCGTGCGGCCCTTCTCACGCACCTGGAGCGTGAAGTCGACCAGGAGGATGCCGTTCTTCACCACCAGACCCATGAGCATGATGACGCCGATGAGGGCGAACATGGACATGGACTGGCCGGTGATCAGCAGACCGCCAATCGCTCCGATGAAGGCGAAGGGCAGCGACAGCATGATGGTGAAGGGGTGGATGAGGCTTTCGAACTGCGCCGCGAGGATCATGTAGATGAGGATGATGCCCAAGAGCAGCGCGGTGCCGAAGGCGGCCACCGACTTGCCCAGCTCCTTCGCGTTGCCTTCCAGCTCGCCCCTGACGCTCTTGGGCAGCTCCTTGGTGGAGTAGGCCTGCAGGTAGGTGATGGCGTCGGAGAGCGCGTAGCCGGTCGCCAGGTTCGCCAGCATGGTGATCTGCCGCTGCTGGGCCTGCCGGTCGATCTGCACCGGGCCGTCCGCGGGGGTGATCTTCGCCACGTTGCGCAACTCCACCAACTGCCCCGTGGGCGAGCGCACGGCGAGTTGGCCGAGCGCGTCCGCGGACGCCAGCGTCTCCGGCGTGAGGCGCAGCTTCACCTCGTACGTCTCACCGCCCTCGCGGTAGTCCAGCACCTTGTCGCGGCCCAGGTAGGCGCGCAGCGTGGCGCCCAGGGACGCGGCCGGGATGCCCAGCGTGGCCGCGCGGTCGCGGTCCACCTGCACGTCGTACTGCGGCTTGCCGGAGCGGTACGTCATGTCCACGTCGGTGAGGCCCGGGTTCTTCAGCATCTCCTGGCGCATCTTCTCCGCGGACTCCGTCAGCTCCTTCCAGTTGTCGCCGCGCAGGTTGTACTGCACCGCCTGCGAACGGGCGCCGCCGCCGGCCACGCCGGAGATGTCCTGCACGGACAGGATGACGCCCTTGGGCGCGTGCATGTTCTGGCGCAGGTACGTCTTCAGGTCGCTCTGCTTGAAGCTGCGGTCCTTCACGGCCGACAGGTTGATGAGCACCTCGCCCTTGTGGACCTCTTCCTGCACGCCGCCGCCCGCGGTGGTGAACGTGGAGGTGACGCCGGGGATGGCGCGCACCTGCGCCTCCAGCGTGTCCAACTGGGCCTGGGTCTCCTGGATGGTGGACCCGATGGGCAGCTCCACCGTGAGCTTGATGTTGCCGTTGTCCTGCTCCGGGATGAACGTGAACTTGAGGAACCGCATCATTCCGAAGGTGGCGAAGAGCACCAGCACGGCGGCGATCATCGTCAGCGCGCGGTGCTTGAGGATGGCGCCCAGGATGCGGCGGTAGCCGTTCTCCATGCCCACGAGCACCTTCTCCACCGCCGCGGAGACGCCCGTCGGGTGGCCGTGCTCGCGCAGCAGCTTGGAGGACAGCATGGGCGTGAGCGTCATCGACACCACGTAGGAGATGAGCGTCGCCACCGCCACCGTGACACCGAACTGGTAGAAGAACTTGCCGATCATGCCGTCCATGAAGGCCACCGGGATGAACACCGCCACGATGGCCAGCGTCACCGCGAGCACCGCGAGGGCAATCTGTCCGGCGCCCTCCAGCGCGGCCTGCATGGGCGAGGCGCCCTCTTCCATGTGACGCACGATGTTCTCGATGACCACGATGGCGTCGTCGATGAGCAGACCGATGGACAGGGTCAGCGCCAGCATCGTGATCATGTTGAAGGTGAAGCCCAGCGCCGCCATCACCGCGAACGTACCGATGACGGACACCGGCAGCGCGACGGCCGCCACGATGGTGGAGCGCAGGTTGCGCAGGAACACGAGCACGATGAGCACGGCCAGCACGCCGCCCAGGATGAGGTCCTCCTGCACCGCGTGGATGGATGAACGGATGAACCGCGCGTTGTCCGTCACGGTCTCCACCTGCACGCCCGCGGGCAGCAGCTTGTTCATGTCGTCCAGCGACTCCTTCACCAGGTCCGCCACCTGCACGGTGTTGGAGCCGGACTGCTTGCGCACCACGAGCGCCACGGCGTTGCGATCCCCGCTCTTGGCGCTGGAGCGCTGCTCCGCGGGGCCGTCCACCACCTCCGCAATGTCGCGCACGCGCACGGGCGAGCCGCCCATGCTGGAGATGACGATCTCCCGGATGTCGTCCACGCTCTTGGCTTCGGAGGTCAGGCGCACGATGCGCTCGCGGCCGCTGTCCGTGCTGCGGCCACCCGGGACGTCCAGGCTCTGCGCCTTGAGCGCCTGGCTGACGTCGCTGATGGCCAGGCCGAAGCCGCGCAGCCGCTGCGGGTCCACCACCAACTGGATCTCCCGCTCACGGCCACCGACGATGTCGATGCTGCCCACGCCCGGCTGACGCTGCAGGGCGGGCTTCACGATGTCGTCCGCGACGCGCGTCAGCTCGTCCACGGGAAGGGGACCCGCCAGCGCGAGGGTGATGATGGGGGCCGCGCCGATGTCGAACTTCTCGACGACCGGCGTCTCCACCTCGTCCGGCAGCTTGCTGAGCGTCGCCTGCACGCGGTCGCGCACGTCCTGGGCGGCGACCTCCACCTTGGTGGACAGCTTGAACTGCACGACGATCTGCGAAACGCTCTCCAGGTTGACGGAGCGCAGCGTGTCCACGCCGTTGAGCGTGTTGAGCGCCTCCTCCAGCGGGTCGGAGACGTTCTTCTCCATGGACTCCGGGTCGGCGCCCGGGAGGATCGTCGTCACCGTGACGACGGGGAAGTCCACGTCAGGGAACTGGTCCACGCCGATGCGCGGATAGGCGAACAAGCCGAACACCACCACCGCCAGCATCAGCATGGCGGTGAAGATGGGCCGTGTAATGAAGGTCTTGAGCATTCTTCAGGTACCCGAAGGAAAGGGGAGGGAAGGAAGGGACCGGCGTTCGCGCTACTGCGCGACGCGCACCGCGGTCCCCTCCTTGACGTCCAGCGAGGCGTCGGCGAGCACGCGCTCCTCCGCCGTGAGGCCCTGCAACACCTTCACGTAGCCCGGCAGCACGCGCTGCACGCGCACGTCGCGCTTGCGCACGGTGCCGTCCTGCACCACCCACACGAAGCCGTCCTGGCCCTTGGCGCTGACCGCCTGCGAGGGCAGGAACAGGCCGTTGCCGGAGTCACCCGCGGCCTTGGAGAAGTCCATCTCCACGAGCGCGCCCGGGCGCAGCGGGCGCTCCGTCTTGCCCGTCACGTCCGCCAGCACCTCCACGGTGCGGCTCTGCGCGTCGATGACGGCGCCCACGTTGGCGACCTTCGCCTCGAAGCGCATGCCGCTGGGGTTCACGACGCCCGGCGTCACGGTGCCCGGCATCACGTTGTCGATGACCGACTCCGGCACGAGCATCCGGATCTCCAGCCCGTCGGCGTCCACGATGGAGAACACCGGGGTGGAGGGCGTCATCGCCACGGAGTCGCCCACGTTCTTCGTGCGCGAGGTGATGATGCCGTCAAACGGCGCGGTGATGTTGTGGTCGCGCAGGTTCTCCTCCGCCAGCCGCAGCGCCGCGCCCGCCTGGGCCGCCTGGGCCGCCGCCTGCTTCTGGCCGATCTCCGCCTGCTCCAGCGCGTTGGCCGCGACGCCGCCGGACTCGGCGACCTTGCGCGTGCGCTCCAGCGTGCTGGTGGCAAGCTGCAGCGACGCGTCCGCCATGTCCTTGGCCGCGCGCGTCTGGTCCACCGCGATGCGCACGTTGGACGTGTCCAGCACCGCCAGCACGTCGCCCTTCTTCACCTTGTCGCCCACCCGCACGTTCACCTTCATGAGCGTGCCGGTGGCGGACGGACCCAGCGTCGCCTCCTGCTTGGAGCGCACCTGGCCGGTGACGCGCGTCACGTTCGCCGCCAGCTCCGTGGCCGGAGTAATCGCCTTGACGCCCAACGCGTTCGCGCCTTCCTGCGGCGTCGGAAGCTGCGCCTTCTCCGCCCCCGCCTTCGAGCACCCTGCCGTCGACACCGCAACGGCCACCACGGCGGCCAAGATTCGCTGATTCACGCGTCCGAACTCCTGCCGGTTGTCCGGCGGATCACCCGCCCGGATACCTGCTCCGGCTGATATTCTTTGGGGGCTAGAAATTACCGATGCTCGATTATCTGTCAAGAGGATACTCCGTAATGCGGACTATCCACCCTCAAGGGGACCCTGGGGGCCGCCTGCCTGCCCGGAGGCTTGCGCTCCGGGGGCGTCGCATCGCGTCAGCATGATTTGACGCGATGCAGGAGGGAAGGGACGGCGTGCGTTGCTTGTGGCTGACACGCGGCGCCTGTTATTGACTCGCGAGTCAATCCACGCCGGAAACACCCCCCCCGAGTCACTTTCCGAGGACCAGCGATGCTCAATCCGTTCACCGAGGATCACGAGGCGTTTCGCAAGACGGTGCGCGCCTTCGTGGAGAAGGAGATGGCGCCGTACGGACTGGAGTGGGATCGCGCGGGAATCTTCCCCCGCGAGCTCTTCAAGAAGTGCGGCGACCTGGGCTTCCTGGGCATCAACCACGACCCCAAGTTCGGCGGCAGCGGCCTGGACTACTGGTACGTGACGGCGTTCGCGGAGGAGCTGAGCCGCAGCCGCAACGCGGGCGTGAACATGGCGCTCCTGGTGCAGAGCCAGATGGCCACGCCCATCATCAACGAGATTGGAACCGACGAGCAGAAGCGCGAGTTCCTGGAGCCCGCGCTCAAGGGCGAGCGCATCGCCGCGCTGGGCGTGAGCGAGCCGGGCTGCGGCTCGGACGTGGCGAGCATCAAGACGACGGCCCGGCGCGACGGTGACGACTACGTCATCAACGGCTCCAAGATGTGGATCACCAACGGCACGCGCGCGGACTTCATCACGCTGGCGGTGCGCACGGGTGAGCAGGGCTACGGCGGCATCTCGCTGGTGACGTTCCCCACGGATGTGAAGGGGTTCAGCGTCTCCAAGAAGCTGGACAAGATTGGCAACCTGTCCTCGGACACGGCCATCCTCTACTTCGAGGACTGCCGCATCCCGGCCCGCTACGTGCTGGGCGAGGAGAACCAGGGCTTCTACCACGTGATGACGAACTTCCAGGGCGAGCGCCTGGTGGGGGCCATCACCACGGTGGGCGGCATGGACCGGATGCTGGAGGACGCCATCCAGTACGGCGGCGAGCGCGAGGCGTTCGGCCGGCCGCTGATCAAATTCCAGGTGTGGCGCCACAAGTTCGTGGAGCACCTGGCGGCGGTGGAGGCGGCGCGGCGGCTCACCTACCACGCGGTGGACCTCTTCGACCGGGGGGAGAACCCGGTGAAGGAAGTCTCCATGGCGAAGCTGTTCGCGGGCGACCTCGCGCAGCGCGTGGCCTACGACTGCCAGCAGTTCTTCGGCGGCATGGGCTACATTGAGGAGACGCCCATCGCGCGGATGTGGCGGGACGTGCGGCTCATCACCATCGGCGGTGGCACCTCCGAGGTGATGAAGGAGATCATCTCCAAGCTGTACGGCTTCTAGCCGCTACTTCTTGCGGAAGAGGGACTCCGCGGCGCTGAGCAGCGCGTCGCGTGAGTCCTTTTGGTGCAGGCCGCCTTCGCCCAACTGGAACAGTTCGCAGAAGTTGGCCCCGTCCTTGTCGCGGGGCACCTCCGCGAAGGGCTCCTTGCAGGCCTTGGCCACGGACAGGTCGAAGTGCCGGCAGTTGCGGCACGAGCGCAGGTCCTCGTCACAGCCCGGGCAGGTGTCGTTGCGGCCCACCTGATTGGCGATGATGTCGAGCGAGCGTCCGCAGTGCGCGCAACCGGGCATGGCAAGGTCCTCCCCGTGAATGGCCGGGGCGGCATCCTGCCAGAATCCGGGAACCCGGGGCCTTCAGCGCTGGACGCTGGGCGTGAACGCCGGGGTGGGGTGCGAGGAGGCTTCCTGGGGCCGGCGCAGCTCACCGGTGGCGTCCAGGAGCTGGTCGTCCAGCCGCTTGAGCAGGAAGAGCACGTAGGCGGACAGGGCGGACAGGACAGCGGCCATGATGCCCAGCAGCATGCCCCGCTGCCAGCGGTGGGCCTTCTCCATCACGCCCCGGCGCTCCTTGAACGTCTTGAGCTGGGCGTCCACGGACGTCCCGTCCAGCTTCTGGGCGAAGTCGGTGGCCTGGGCGTTGCTCCGGGCCATCAGCCACCGTCCTTCCGCCTGGAGGGTTTCGGCGCGCGTGTAGCAGAACGCCGCTCCGCCCGCGAAGAGCAGGGAGATGGTCAAGGCCGCTGTCACGCTCCGGGTGCCCATGCCCTCAACCCTCCGGAAAAACCGTTGGCGCGGACGATGAACAGGCCGCGACTGCTCCGGCTTTCCGAAGACAGTAGCGGATGCTAGGGACGGGGTCCGACATGGGCAAGTCCTACCGTCCTAAAGACCACTATTTCCAGAAAGCCAAGCAAGAGGGCCTGCGCGCGCGGTCGGCCTTCAAGGTCGACGAAATCCTCAAGCGCTTTCCCACCTCCGTGAAGAAGGGCGCGGCGGTGCTGGACCTGGGGGCGGCGCCGGGCGGCTTCCTCCAGATTCTCGTGGACGCCGTGGGCGTCTCCGGGCGCGTCATTGGCGTGGACATCGTCGCCATCCGGCCGTTCTCCCAGAAGCAGGTGACGACGGCGGTGCTGGACGTGCTGGCGGATGACTTCGACGCGAAGCTGGCCGCGCTGTACGACGGGCCGTACGACGCGGTGATCTCCGACATGGCGCCCAAGACGTCCGGCATCAAGGGCACGGACGAGGCGCGCAGCCTCCGGCTCGCGGGCAAGGCGCTGGAGGTGGCGGCGGCGCGCGGCCGGGCCGGGGGTACGTTCGTGGCCAAGGTCTTCATGGGCGGCGACTTCGAGGACTTCCGCGACGAGGTGCGTCGTCTGTACGAAGAGGTGAAGGTGGTGCGGCCGGAGGCCACGCGCGGCGCCAGCATGGAGGTCTACGTGGTGGGGCTGCGGCGCCGGGCTCCGGCGACCCCCGCGGCCCCCGTCGCTTCCTGACGCGAAGAGGGAACGCCTGCGGGGTGGGCGGCGTCTAGAGTGCCGCCCATGTTTGAACCATCGCGCCCGCGTGCGCTCGCCGTCGTGCTGTGCCTGCTGTCGTTCGCGCTCCTGCACCCCTCGTCCGCGCAGGCCCAGGCGAAGGCGCCCCCGACGTGGAAGGCCATCGACAAGCTCGTCGAGGACGACAAGGTGGAGTCCGCGGCGCAGGGGGCCGAAGCCCGGCTCGTCGCCGCGAAGGCGAAGAAGGACGCGGACGAGTGGACGCGCGCGCTCGTGCGCACCGTGCAGCTCCGCACGCGGCTGCACGGCTACGAGACG
The DNA here is from genome assembly GCF_003611635.1 of Corallococcus terminator. Classification (GTDB taxonomy): domain Bacteria; phylum Myxococcota; class Myxococcia; order Myxococcales; family Myxococcaceae; genus Corallococcus; species Corallococcus terminator. Next base: position 18,959 of record NZ_RAVZ01000031.1, read on the forward strand.
ACGGTGCGCTTCCTGCGCGAGCAGCCCTGGCCGGACGACGCGCGGTCGCGGGCCACGCTGAACCTCTTCTACTCGGCGGTGCTCACGCACTACCTGGACGCGTACGGCTACGAAATCGGCCAGCGCGAACAGGTGGCGTCCACGGGCCCGGTGGACCTGAAGGCGTGGACGAAGGACCAGTTGGTGACGGAGGCGCAGCGCGCGCAGGCCGCCGTCTGGGCGCTGCGTCAGGACCTGGGCACCGAGCCGGTGAAGGCGCTGTCGGAGTACATCGAGCCCAACTCGTACCCGGACGGCATCCGCTCCACGCTGCGCGACGCGGTGACGTACCTGTGGGTGGAGCTGCTGGAGCGCACGGACCTGTGGCGCCCGGAGCAGGAGCAGCAGGTGTACCGGTTGGACCTGGGCGCGCTCCTGGCGGGCACGCCGAAGGTGGACCTGGTGGATCCGGCGGTGCATCCGCTGATGAAGGTGGCGGCGCTCCTGGGGGACCTGGAGGCGTGGCACCTGGCAGCGGGCCGGCGAGAGGCGGCGCTGGAGGCGCGGCTGCGGCGCTATGACGTCCTGTCCACGTCCTTCAACGACGCCGCGGACCGACTGCGCGTGCAGGAACACCTGAGCGCGCACCTGAAGGAATTCCGGGACGTGCCGTGGTGGTCGGTGGGGCAGCTCCAGCTCGCGGAGCTGGAGGATCAGGCGGGACGAAAGGTGTCGGCGCACGCCGCGGCGAAGGCCGGGGCGGAGGCGTGGCCGAAGTCGTTCGGGGGGCTTCGCTGTGGGGTGAAGGTGAAGTCCCTGGAGGCTCCGGACCTGTCCGCCTCCGTGATGCAGGTGGATGGCGCGGGCAAGCGCTCCATCGAGGTGCGCCACCGCAACGTGGCCGCAGTGTACTTCCGGGCGTTCGCGCTGGATGTGGAAGCGAAGATCGTGAAGCCCGGGCAGGACCTGTCGCTCATCGCGTCGGGCGAAGAGGTGCGCAAGATGATCCACACGCGCAAGCCCGAGGCGGTGTGGAACACGGTGCTGCCGAAGACGCCGGACTTCCAGACGCACCGGACGTTCGTGACGCCGCCGCCGCTCAAGCCCGGCGTGTACGCGCTGGTCATGTCCGTGCGCGAGGACTTCCGGGAGAAGGACAACCAGCTCATCTCGCTGCCAATGAACGTGTCGCCGTGGGCCGTGGTGGTCCGCCGCGTCGGTTCGGGACGAGCGGAGGTGCGCGTGGTGGACGGCGCGACGGGGGCGGGTGCTCCGAACGTGGAGGTGCGGATCGTCACGCCGGACTACCAGAAGCAGCGCTTTGGCGTCGTCAGCCGCCGCACGGATGAGCGCGGGGACCTCGTCATCGAAGCGACGGCCCGGGACGAGAACACGGACGGGATGCTGGTGCTGGGGCGCGGCAAGGGCGTGATGGTGTATCCGGGCGCGGTGTTCGTGTACGCGGAGCGGCCTCCGTACACGGCGCCGCAGACGCTGATCTACACCGACCGCGCCGTGTACCGGCCGCAGCAGAAGTTGCTGTGGAAGGTGGTGACCTATCTGGCGAACGAGGGAACGAAGCGCCATCAGGTGATGCCCGACGCGCCGGTGACGGTGTCGCTCTCCGACCCCAACGGGCAGGTGGTGGAGACCCGCGAGGTGCGCACCAACACGTTCGGTTCGGTGGCGGGGGAGTTCACGGTGCCCATGGGCAGGCCGCTGGGGCGGTGGCTCGTGCGGACGAGTCCCACGGGCTACGCCGCCGTGCGCGTGGAGGAGTACAAGCGGCCCACCTTCGAGGTGACGCTGAAGGACGCACCGGATTCGCTCCGCCTCAACCGGCCCGCCACGTTCAAGGGCGAGGCGCGCTACTTCTTCGGCCTGCCGGTGACGAGCGGCGCGGTGAAGTGGCGCGTGTCGCGGGAGCCCGTGCTGCCGCCCTGGTGGTTCTGGGAGCGCATCCCCACGACGCCGCAACTGGTGGCGTCCGGCTCCGCGTCGGTGGGGGAGGACGGTGGTTTCTCCGTGGCCTTCACCCCGGAGGCGGATGAGCGGCTGGCGAAGACGCCGGGCGTGTCATGGCGCTACCGCGTGGAGGCGGACCTGACGGACGAGGGCGGCGAGACGCGCTCCGCGAGCCGGGCCTTCCGGCTGGGCTTCGTGTCGGTGGAGGGCCGCGTGGAGTCCGACCAGGGCTTCGTCCGGGAAGACCTTCCGTCGGCCGTGCGCCTCGTGCGCTCGAACCTGGATGGGGCTCCGCAGGCCGGCGCGGGTCGCTGGCGGCTGGTGGCCCTGAAGCATCCCGCCAGCCCACTGATGCCTTCGGAGGAGCCGGTCGTCGCGCCGCGTCCGCTGGAGGCCTCCGCGCAGGAACGTCGCGAGTCGACGCCCACGCCCGGGGATGCCCTCAATCCGCGCTGGGAGCAGCGGTTCGACCTGGCGTCGACGCTGCGTCACTGGGAGGACGGCGCGGAGGTGGCCCAGGCCGCGGTGACGCACGGCGCGGATGGTGTGGCGGCCGTGAAGCTGCCGGCGCTGCGCGCGGGCGCGTATCGCCTTCGTTACGAGACGACGGACGCCTTTGGCCAGAAGGCCCTCGCGCAGCACGACTTCGTGGTCGCTGGCGCGCGGGCACCCAAGGGGCTGCCGGCCGTGCTGATGGCGGAGCAGTCGTCGGTGCGGGTGGGCGACGTGGCGCGGCTGGTGGTGGCCTCCGGGTACGAGGGCCAGCCCCTGTCGATGGACGTGTACCAGGGCTCCCGGCGCATCGAGCACCGCCTGCTGACCGCGGGGCAGGGCCGCGCGGTGGTGGAGATTCCGGTGACGGAGGCCCTGCGCGGGGGCTTCACGGTGACGCTGTCGCTGGTGCGCGACTGGCAGCACCTGGGCTTCCAGCAGACGGTGGCCGTCCCCTTCGACGACAAGGAGCTGAGCGTGGAGTTCGCCACGTTCCGCGACACGCTGCGACCCGGTGCGAAGGAGACCTTCCGTGTGACGGTGAAGGGGCCCAAGGGCGCGAAGCTGGAGGCGGGGGCGGCGGAGGTGCTCGCGTACATGTACGATCAGTCGTTGGATCTCTTCGGACCGCATACGCCGCCCCAGGTGGCGCAGCTCTATCCGCAGAAGTCGACGTCGGTCGACACCCGCTCGTCCGTGGACAGCAACGCAGGGGACTGGCTCTTCGGCGATCTCGATCAGAGCCGAACCCTGAGCGATCCATCGGCGGACCGGTTGAAGTTCGACAGCGGCTACGGACTGGGCGGTCCGGGCTACGGGCGGCGCTATCGGGGCTCGCTGCCCATGGCCGTGTCACCCAGGGAGGCGGACATGTCCGAAGAGGAGCGGTCTTCTCCTGGTGCGCCTCCTCCTCCGCCCCCTCCGGCCCCGTCCATGGCGCCGAAGCCGGAGGCGAAGCTCCAGATGAAGCGGTACTCCGTCATCGAGATCAACAACGCGCCGGAAGCGCCGCCGCCGCCGCTGCGCTCGAACTTCGCGGAGACGGCGTTCTGGATTCCGCAGCTCCTCACCGGACCGGACGGCGCGGCGGTGCTGGAGTTCTCCGTGCCGGATTCCGTGACGGCGTGGAGCGTCTGGGTGCACGCGCTCACCCGCGACCTGAAGGGCGGCTCGGCGCAGCGCACCACCCGCAGCGTGAAGGAGCTGATGGTGCGTCCCTACCTGCCGCGCTTCCTGCGCGAGGGGGACCGCGCGGAGCTGGAGGTCGTGGTGAACAACGCGGGGGCCAACACGCAGCAGGGCCAGCTCACGTTCGACATCGTGGATCCGGACACGCAGAAGAGCCTGCTCGCGGACTTCGGTCTGAAGACGTCCACGCAGTCCTTCACGGTGGCGGCGGGGAAGGGGACGCACCTGCGCTTCCCCATCACCACGCCCGCGCGCGTGGGCCCGGTGGCCTTCCGTGTCGTCGCGAAGTCGGGCGCCTTCAGCGACGGCGAGCTGCGTCCGCTGCCGGTGCTGCCGGGGCGCATGCACCTGGCCCAGTCGCGCTTCGTGACGTTGCGCAACCAGGACCGCAAGACGCTGACGTTCGACGACCTGAAGCGCTCGGATGACCCCACGCGGGTGAACGAGCAACTGGTCGTCACGGTGGACGCGCAGCTCTTCTACTCGGTGCTCCAGGCGCTGCCGTACCTGGTGGACTACCCCTACGAGTGTACGGAGCAGACGCTCAACCGCTTCGTGTCCTCCGGCATCGTCTCCAGCCTCTACGCGAAGCATCCGGCGGTGGCGAAGATTGCGAAGGAGATGAGCCAGCGGTCCACGCGCTTCGAGACCTGGGACTCGGTGGATCCGAACCGGAAGATGACGCTGGAGGAGTCGCCCTGGCTCGCGGAGGCGAAGGGCGGAAGCGAGTCCGAGGACAAGCTGCTGCGGGTGCTGGATCCGAAGGTGGCGCAGGCGGAGCGCCAGTCGGCGATGGAGAAGCTGCGCAAGGCGCAGACGGCGTCCGGTGGCTTCCCGTGGTGGCCGGGCGGCCCGCCGTCGCCGTACATGACGGTCTACATCCTCCACGGCCTGTCGCGCGCGATGGAGCACGGGGTGGAAGTGCCCCCGCAGATGACCTCGCGGGCCTGGGCGTATCTGGCCACGCAGTTCCGCGAGGACTACGCGAACAAGCTGATGAAGAAGGACACAGGTTGGGAGTTCCTCACGTTCCTCAACTTCGTGGCGTCCTCGTATCCCGACGCGCGCTACACGGGCGAGGCGCTCACGCCCGCCGAGCGGCAGCGCATGCTCGACTTCTCCTTCAAGCACTGGAAGCAGCACGCGCCGTTCCTCAAGGGCTACCTGGCGCTCACGCTGCACCGTGCGAAGCGGACGCCGGATGCGCTGAAGGTCTGGGACAGCGTGATGGATTCGGCGAAGACGACGGAGGAGCTGGGGACGTACTGGGCGCCCGAGGACCGCAGTTGGCTCTGGTACAACGACACCACGGAGACGCACGCGTTCGCGCTGCGCACGCTGTCGGAGTTGCGCCCCAAGGACTCGCGCCGCGAGGGCCTGGTGCAGTGGCTGCTCCTGGACAAGAAGCTGGGCCACTGGAAGTCCACGCGCGCCACGGCGGAGGCGCTCTACGCGCTGGTGAACTACCTGGAGGCGGAAGGGGCGCTGGGCATCCGCGAGGAGCTGAAGGTGACGGTGGGGCCCAAGGTCGTGCCCATGGTCTTCTCGCCGGACGTGTACACGGGGAAGAAGAACCAGGTGGTGCTCACCGGGCCGGAGGTGAAGGCCGACACGGCGACCACGGTGGTGGAGAAGACGACGCCGGGCTTCGCCTTCGCCTCCGCGACGTGGCACTTCTCCACGGAAGAGTTGCCGAAGGAGGAGCGCGGGGACTTCTTCCACGTGTCGCGCCACTACTTCGTGCGCGTGCGCGAAGGCAACCAGACGCTGCTGCGTCCGCTGGCGGAGGGCGCGAAGCTCCAGCCCGGTGACGAGGTGGAGGTGCAACTGTCGCTGCGCACGAAGCACGCGGCCGAGTACGTGCACCTGCGAGACCCACGCGCCGCGGGCCTGGAGCCGGAGAATGCCGTCTCCCGTCATAAGTGGGACCTGGGCATCGTCTGGTACGAGGAGGTGCGCGACTCGGGGACGAACTTCTTCTTCGAAGCGCTGCCGGTGGGCGAGTACACGTTCAAGTACCGGCTGCGCGCCAACCTCGCGGGCACCTTCCGCGTGGGGCCGGCGACGGTGCAGTCCATGTACGCGCCGGAGTTCACCGCGTACTCCACGGGCGCGGTGCTCACCGTGGGCAAGGCCCCGTAGTCCGCGAGTGGGGCAGGGGCCGGCGTTCCTTCGGGGACGTCGGCCCTGCTACTCCGCGCAGGTGGCCGCGTCGTCCGTCGGGTGCAGCGTGGCGATGCCGTAGGTGCCGTTGCGCGTGCCGCACCAGATGCGCCAGTTGCCGCCACCGATGTCCGGCGCCGAGTACACGCCGCCCTCCTTCTTCGCCCCACCGCGTGCGCAGCAGTGGGCGAAGGCGCGCGTCCCGATGGCGGCGATGGAGACCGCGTCCTGCGTCGTGGAGAAGCCTCCCAGCCGCTTCACCCCACAGGACCACGGCGCGTTGCCCCGGAAGCGGATCAGGTACTGCTCTCCGCGCACCGCTTCCTCACCCTTGCCAGGGCCCTGGTAGCAGAGCTTCCCCTCTGACTCGAGCTGCGCGTAGCGCGGCAGGAAGTGGAGCCCGCCAATGGGGCCGCGCTCCCAGTCGTCTCCGCAGAAGACGTGGGTGAACGCATTGCGCGGGCCGGTGCTCACCCACAGGCTCGTGAGCCATTCGAGGTTCGCCTGCCGCGAGCCCGTCCCCGGGCGACCCGCCGCGGAGAGCGCTCGCTGCACGCGGGCGTCGTCGTAGTGCTTCGCGAAGAAGCGCTGCACGTCTCCCACGCTCACGCTCGCGTCGGGGCGCGCGGGGCACAGGTCCAGCACCTCGCGGTCCAGCGCGGACAGCGCGGGCGCCTTGGCGAAGAGGGGCGCATTCTCGCAGGTGGTTTCACACGCCGGTGCCGCGCCCTTCGCGGCGGGCGGGGGCGGCGCCAACGCACGTCCCGCGGGCGCTCGGACGGTGACTTCGCCCTCGTCGGCGAAGGCGTCCGAAGCGGAACCTCCGCCCGCCGCCTCCTTCGCCGGTGAGCCCTTGCCAGCTCCCGAGCCGGAGGTCCCCACGTCGGACAGCGATGCGGGGGAGCCACCGCCCCGGGCCGCCAGTCGCTGCCGCGTGAGCGCGTGGTCCGCCTTCACGAGGGCTTCCGTGTCGGGAGCCTTCTGGATGGCCTCCGTGGGGGTGCCATCGCACAGCACCCAGCCTTCGGACCTGGGGCCCTGCAACTTGCACCACGCGCGGTCAGGGCCGCCCTTCTTCACGAGCGGATACGTCACGCCCGCTTCCACGGCGAAGACGACCTTGGAGGACTCCGGTTGCTCCACGGCGTCCACGCGTTCGTCGGAGACGAAGACTCCGCCCCCGGCCCAGACGGCGGGAGCCACGGAGAGGGCCAGGAAGAAGCAGGCGAGCGACCCGGAAAGGCGCATGGTGCGCGGGACTCTAACAGGAGCGCTCCGGGCCCGCTGTTCCCCGGTTGCGCCCGCCGCCGCGCCGGAGAATAAGGACCCCCGATATGAAACCGATGAATTTCCGAGGCCGGTGGGTGCTCATTACCGGTGCGTCGTCCGGCCTGGGGCTGGAGATGGCCCGTCTGCTCGCGAAGGAGCACGGCGCCCACATCATCGCCGTCGCCCGCCGGGAGGACCGGCTCCTCGCGCTCAAGGCGGAGCTGGAGGGCGCGCACGGCGTGCAGGTGCTGCCCCTCACCGCGGACCTCACCAGGCCCGGTGAAGCCGTGCGCGTGCACGCCGCCGCCGTGGAAGGACGCGCCGTGGAAGGCGTCATCCTCAACGCGGGTGTCACCTTCTTCGGCCACGTGCTGGAGCAGCCGCCCGAGTCCTTCGACACGATGCTCGCCACCAACGTCACCAGCGTCGTGCGGATGTCCCAGCTCTTCGCGGCGGACTTCGTGAAGAGGGGAGGGCAGGGGTCGCTGATGCTCGTCGCCAGCACGGCGGGCTTCGCGCCGCTGCCGTACCAGACGACCTACGCGGCGACGAAGGCGTTCGTGATCAGCTTCGGGCGGGGAATGGCCCAGGAGCTGCGCAAGGCGGGCGTGTCCGTCACCGTCTTCGCTCCGGGCGGCATCGCCACGGAGATGCTGTCGCTGTCAGGCCTGGACCGGAAGTTCAAGGCGGGCGACGTGGGCATCATGTCCGCGGAGGCCTGCGCGCGAATCGCCGTGGACGCGATGGTGCACCGCCGCGAGCTGGCCGTGCCCGGCGTCCTCAACCGCTTCCTCGCCATGACGATGAAGCTGCTGCCCCACGGCTTCATGGCCCAGCGGGCCGCCGCGCTCTACGAGGGCGGGCTCCCGAAAGAGCCTCCCACCCCCTGAAGCCGTCACGTCCCGGGGCTGCGTGAGCCCCGGGGCGGAGGCTTCGCGGCTCAGGCCAGCTTCACCCGCGCCACCTTCAACTTGCCCACCTGCACGGTGTACTCGCCGGCCCCGAGCTCCGCCTTGGGGTCGGTGACCTTCTCACCGTTCACCCGGACGCCGCCCTGGGCCATCAGCTTGCGCGCCTCGGTGGCGGAGGCGACGAGCTTCGTCTCCGGCAGCAGCTTCGTCACCGGCAGCTTCTCCGCGCCCGCGAGCGACACCTCCACGAGCGGCAGCTCGTCCGTGGACAGCTCCTTCTTGGCGAAGCGCTTCTCGAAGTCCTCGGCCGCCTTGCGCCCGGCGTCCTCGCCCTGGAAGCGCGCGGCGATCTCCTGCGCGAACGCGACCTTGGCCGCCTTGGGGTGGAGGGCGCCCGACTTCGTCTGCTCCTCCATCTCCAGGACCTTCTTGAGCGGCTGCGACGACAGCAGCTTGTAGTACCGCCACATCAGGTCGTCGGTGATGCTCATCAACTTGCCGAAGATGTTGTCCGCCGACTCGTCGATGCCCACGTAGTTGTCCAGGCTCTTGGACATCTTGTCGCCGGTGATGACGCCGTCGACGAGCTTCGCGTCCAGGCCCTCCAGGATGGGGCCCGTCATGATGACCTGCGGCTCCAGGCCCTCGTCCTTCATCAACTGCCGGCCCACGCCCAGGTTGAAGAGCTGATCCGTCGCGCCCAGCTCCACGTCCGCCTTCAGCGCCACGGAGTCATGGCCCTGCAGGAGCGGGTAGAGGAACTCGTGCAGCGAGATGGAGCGGTTCTCCCGGTAGCGCGTCTTGAAGTCGTCGCGCTCCAGCATGCGCTGCACGGAGTAGCGCGACGCCAGGCGGATCATCCCCTCGGTGCCCAGCGCGTCGAGCCACTCCGAGTTGAACTTCACCACCGTCTTGTCGGGATCCAACACCTTGAAGACCTGCTGCTTGTAGGTCTCCGAGTTGACCTTCACCTCGTCGCGGGTGAGGGCCGGGCGCGTCGTGTTCTTCCCGGTGGGGTCGCCGATGAGGGCCGTGAAGTCACCGATGAGGAACACCACCGTGTGCCCGAAGTCCTGGAAGCGCCGCATGCGCGTCAACAGGAGCGAGTGGCCCAGGTGGAGGTCGGGACGACTGGGGTCGAAGCCCGCCTTGATGACGAGCGGCTTGCCCTTGTCGTACGAGCGCTGGAGCTTCTTCTTGAGGTCCTCCGGCACCTGCAAATCCACGGTGCCGCGAGTGACTTCTTCGTACTGCTCTTCGGGTGTCGCCTTGCGCAGTGCGTCCGGGTTCATGGCACCGCGGACACTACCCGAAAGGCTCCAGGCAGGGCGGGACTTCGCGTCCGCCCCGCCCGGTCATGTCCTGCTGGCTGCCTGGCTCAGGTGTCCAGGAAGTCGCAGTCACGGTCCAGGCCGCGCAGGGTCTGGTTCTCCGTGACGATCTGGTCCATGTCCACGTCATCCGGCGTGGTGGGCAGGACCTGGACAATCTGGTCGCTGAACGACAGTCCCACCCGGCGGCTGCGGGGACTGGCCGCCTTGAGGGTCGCGTCGTAGTAGCCGCCCCCGCGCCCCAGCCGCTTGCCGCCCGGTCCGAAGCCCAGGCCGGGCACGACGAACAGGTCGATCTGGTCCACCGCGATCAGTTCCGAGGCGTTCGTGGGCTCCCGGACGCCCAGGCGTCCCGGCTCCAGCTCGCTCTCCGACTTGATGGCCCGGAAGGCCAGGATGCGCCCATGCACATGGGACAGCGGATAGCAGACGATCTTCTCGTCCAGCAGGGCCGCGATGAGGATGTCCCGGGTGGGTACCTCGCCCCGGATGGGGGCGTAGAGCGCCACCGTTCGTGCCTTCTGATAGTAGGGCGATGCCAGGAATCGAGACTGGACCTTGAGGCCTCGCGATTCGATGACATCCGCCGTCATCGTCTTCCGCTGGGCCGTCAGCTTCTCACGAAGCGTCCCTTTGTTCTCCGCCGCCGCCGCCGCCGTATCCACCGCAGTCTCGCTCACCGCCGCCGCTCCCCAAGAAAGAGTCCCCCGCCGAGCCGTGTGTCCAGCGTCCATTGAACCCTCGTAAGTCAGGTGGGGACCGAAATCATGTCACCGCAGGCTTCCCTCATCCCCGTGAAGGGGAGGGCTTGCACATGGCGACCGAAACGGACCCCGGAATGGACGTATCGGTTCGAATTTCTGCTGGGCATCACGAACCCCGCAGGGAACAGACCTTTTACTAACGCAAATCTCGCTACAAGTCCTCAGAATTACTGGGAAATCCCAGGGCGTTCTTGGGAAAATGATAAGGATGGAGGAGCGTGCGGTCAAGCCGTCCTCGCGCGTTTACAACCGGCCCCGTGGACTTCTATGATGACCGGACCCCTGACATGTCGCCCCCGACCACTACATTGGCTCTCGCGGCGGTTGTCTGCCTCGCTTCCGGATTCGCGTGGGCGGGCCCGGCCGTCAATGGCTCCTATCAAGGAGATGCCTTCGGAACCGTGGAGTTGCGCACCAGCGGCGACGAGCTGGTGGGCACGGCTCCGGCCGGCGGGGTCTGCCAGCGCCCGGCCGCCCAGCAGGTCCTGAAGGGCTCCTTCCTGGGCAACGTCTTCATTGGCGACGTGACGCTCTGTCAGACAGGCGACGCCTGCCCCGAGTCCGCGACCTACGCGGTCATGCTCTTCTACAGCTTCGAGGAGCGGACGCTGGGTGGACTGGTGAAGATGGAGGGGGGCTGCGAGTCGAGCCTCCTCAAGAACGGCATGCTGGTCCTCAGGGCGACGGAGCAGGGCGCCTCCGCGCAGCCCGTGACGGCCGTGGCCTCCGAGCGGCAGGTCCAGGCTCCGGCCTCCGCGTCGGGTTCGGCCGCGCAGGTGGCGGCGCATCGTCGGCTGGAAGCGGTGGACGTGCCCGCGGCCCTGCGGCAGGGGCAGCAGGCCCTGGCGGCGATGAACGCGCTCACGGCGTCGCAGCAGTTCCAACTGGTGCTGGCGCAGGAGAAGAACAACGCCCTGGCGCTCACCGGCATGGGCGTGGCGCACTTCCTTCGCGACCAGAAGCCGGAGGCCCTCAAGTTCCTGGAGCAGGCGAGGAGCGCGGGCAACCAGCAGGCCCGGGCGGAGGCGTGGTTCTGGATGGCGTGCGTGAAGCGGGCGACCCAGGAGTCGAAGTTGGCCCAGGAAGCGCTGCGCCGCGCGGTGAGCGAGGGCTGGTCGGCGCCGGAGGGCAACGCGCTGGTGGACCGGGAACTCTCGCTGTTGTCGAAGGAAGGGCCGAACTTCGACTCGCTGGTGAAGCAGGCGCGCGTTCGCAAGCGCGCCCAGGGTCGAGACTCGCAAGGAGCCGGAAGCGTCAGCCCGTGACCGTGCCGACCCCCGTACCGAAGCCCATCAAGGTCTTCGGCAACTACGAAATCCTGTCGCTGCTGGGCAAGGGCGGCATGGCCCAGGTGTACCGCGCGCGCGTGCGCTCCGGGCCTCATGAGGGCTGGACGGTGGCGCTCAAGCGGCTGTTGCCCGCGCTCACCCGCGACCCTGCGTCGGTGGACCTGTTCGCGCGTGAGGCGCACCTGTCGCGCCAACTGGACCATCCCAACATCGTGAAGGTGTTGGACGCGGGCATTCTGGAGGACGTGTCCTTCCTGGTGATGGACCTGGTGGACGGGCGCGACCTGGGCCACATCCTGCGCCGGTGCAAGGCGCGGGGGATTCCGCTGCCCGTCGACTTCGCGGTGTACCTGGCCAAGGTGCTGCTGGAGGCGCTCGCGTACGCGCACTCCGCCACCGGGCCGGATGGCGAGCCGCTGGGCATCGTCCACTGCGACGTGTCCCCGTCCAACCTGTTCATCTCCCGGGTGGGGGAAATCAAGCTGGGCGACTTCGGCGTGTCGCGCGTGCTCGTGGACGGTAAGCTCCAGGGCGGCGAGGTGCTGGGCAAGCCGTACTACCTGTCCCCGGAGTCGCTGCAGGGCGCGGTCACGCCGGAAGCGGACCTGTGGGCCGCGAGCGTCGTGCTGTACGAGCTGCTCACGCTGGGGCGCCCCTTCAACGGCACCACGCCCGAAGAGGTCTTCGCGGGCATCCTGTCGCGCGACTACAAGCTGCTGAGCGCGGTGCGGCCGGACGTGCCCAAGGCGCTGGACGCGGTGCTCGCGCGCGCCTTCGCGGAGAACCCCGAGGACCGCTTCCCGTCCGCGGAGGAGTACGCGAAGGCCCTGTCTCCGCACTACGACGAGCGCGTGGGCACGCCCCTGGCGATCGCGGCGGTGGTGCGCGGCCTGTTCGGCACCACGGATCAGGTGCCGACGATTCCCGACTCCGCGCTCGGTCGTTCCAACGACAACGCCGAGTAGCCGGGCGTGCAGGGCCCTGTCGCGTGGGTCCCCGGACGGGAAGGGTCGCTGCGGCCTTCCCACCGGATGATGACCTTTCCTCCCACCGGACATTCCGACGGAGGACATCCATGGCGACCGAGCGAAAGCCACAGCAGCCCGAACAGGACGACACGCCGGCCCGCGAGACGCGGCAGGGTGACGAACGTCTTCCGCCCAAGCCCGGCGAGGCCAAGGAGGACGGCATGCCCGGCTACGGCCAGCCGGATCCGGAGGTGCGCGAGGAAGGACTGCCCGACCAGAAGTGGTAGACGCGGGACGGCGTGCACCGTGCCTGATTCAGGCGCTGGAGCCGGGGGCTTCCAGCGCGCGCACGCGCGGGACGTGCGTGCACAGCGCCTCCACGACGCGTGAGACTTCCGCGTCGGTGGTGGTGGGCCCCAGGCTGAAGCGCAGGCTGCCACGGGCCTGCGCGGGGGACAGGCCCATCGCGCGCAGCACGTGCGAAGGGGACAGCGTTCCGGACGCGCAGGCCGCGCCCGACGACACGTGGATGCCTTCCAGATCCAACGCCATCAGGAGCGCTTCGCCTTCGACACCGTCGAAGCGCAGGTTGCTGGTGTTGGGCACGCGCGGCGCGCCGGCTCCGTTCACCGTCACGCCGGACAGCCGCGCGAGCACCTGCTGCTCGAACCCGTCGCGCAGGGCGCCGACCCGCTCGGCGACGGCGGCCTGGTCGTTCGCGGCCAGCTCCAGGGCCAGGGCCAGGGCCTCCGCGTAGGGGACGTTCTGCGTGCCTCCCCGGCGGCCACCCTCCTGGTGCCCGGGCGTCAGCGCGCGCACGTCCACGCCCTTGCGGACCACCAGCACGCCCGCGCCCTGCGGTCCGCCGAACTTGTGCGCCGACAGGGAGAGCAGATCCGCGTCCACCTCACGCAACGTGAGCGGCACCTTGCCCGCGGCCTGCACGGCGTCCGTGTGGAAGAGGATGCCTCGCTGCCGGCAGGCGCGGGCGGCCTCCGCCACCGGTTGCAGCACGCCCGTCTCGTTGTTGGCCCACATCAGCGAGCACAGCGCGGTGTCCGGGGTGAGCGCCTCCAGCAGGGACTCCAGCGGCACGCGGCCGTCGGGACCGGGGGCCAGCCGCACCACCTGCGCGCCCTCGCGCTCCAACTGCGTGAGCGCGCCCAGCAGGGCAGGGTGCTCCACCGTCGAGCCCACCACCCGGCGGCGCTCCTTCACCGGCCGGGCGGCGTACGCGCCCAGGAGCGCGAGCGCATCCGCCTCGCTGCCCGACGCGGTGAAGCAGATCTCCTTCGGCTCGCAGCCCAGGACGCGCGCCACCTTCGCCCTCGCCGCGTCCAGCCGGCCCCGGGCCTCGCGCCCACCACCGTGCACGCTGGAGGCGTTGCCGAAGCCGCCCCCGGTGAAGGCTTTCGCGAGCAGGGCGCCCACCTCCGCGCGCACTGGCGCGGCGGCGTTGTGGTCCCAGTAGATCACGTGTCCTGCGCGGACAGCAGCGACTTCGGCCGCTCCTCGGCGACACCGAAGGCTTCCAGGAACCGGCCCACCAGCTCGCGCTTGAGCGTCTTGCGCTTGTTGGCGCTGCCGGAGAGAGGAAGCCGCGCGCCGGCCATGCTGCCGTGTCCGCCGGACGAGCCGCCCAGGTCCTCGCACGTCTCGCGGATGAGGCGGCCCGCGTTCATGCGCCGGTCCTTCACGCGCAGGCTCAGGAAGAGCTGGTTGCGGAACGTCCCGTACGCCAGGGACCACTTCATCCCTTCGAGGAACATCATCCGCTCGGCGACCTCCGCCACCATGTCCGGGGAGTAGACCTCCTCCAGGTCGGTGATGATGGCGGTGCCGTAGACCTTCGCCTTCTCGATGGACGTGTGGAAGAGCTGGAAGTAGCGGGCCGGCACCTCCGGGTGCTCGATCTGCCCCAGCATCGACTTGTCGCAGCGGGGGAACAGCCACAGGTAGCTGTCCACGTCCGTCTGGGTCGTCTCCCGGCCCAGGTCCCGCGTGTCCGCCTTGATGCCGTAGAAGAGCGCGGTGGCGACCTCCACGGAGGGTTCCAGCCGCGCGGCGCGCAGGTACTCCACCAACATGGTGGACGTGGCGCCGAAGTCGCCGCCCACGTCCGCGAAGCGTGACTGGAGGCTCTCCTCGCGCAGCGGGTGGTGGTCCACCACGATGTCCGCGCGGATCTTCGCGGGCAGCGAGTGGTTGCGCACCGGCGGCTGCGTGTCCACCAGGCCGAACAGGTCGTACTCACCGAAGTCGATCTGCGACACGTGCGACACGGGCAGGCGCAGCACCCGCACGAAGGCGATGTTCTCCGCCCGGCCGATGATGCCGCCGTAGCCCACGTGGGCTTCCATTCCGGCCTTGCGCTCCAGCAGGTGCGCGAGCGACACGGCGGCGGCGATGGCGTCGGGATCCGGGTTGTCGTGCGTCAGGATGAGCGCCCGCCGGTGACCCTTGGCCACGCGCAGCAGGCGGCCCAGCTTGTCGACAGCGGGCAGGTGCGCCAGACGTGCTGGCGGAGGCTCCGTGAGCTCGCTGCCGGCGGGAAGCTGGGGGCGGCGACTCTGGAGTGAAGGGGTCACAGGCATGGAGGCTCTTCTTTTACTTCCTCCGCCACGGGGATTCGAGAAGTCGGATGTTCTCCCCCTGACGTTCTGGAAAAGGTGGGTCCAGCACCCCAATGGTGTCGACGACCCACCCGTCCTTCACGGCGAAGCAGAAGGCCCTCAGGCCGTCCGCTTCCCTGGTGGGTTGCCCGGGGGGCTGAACCCGGGGGGACAGGGGCCGCGAGGACATGGCGTCCCCACGGCCCATCACCCCGGGTGACGCCTACTCGACGGTCTTGTACTTGCGACCCAGGTCGCGGAAGTACTTCACGCCGTTGTCGAGCGAGTTCTCCATCGCGTCCATCAACACCGTGCGGAAGATGGCCACCGGTCCCCGGAAGGACTCGTAGTAGCGCTGCCGGTCGATGGAGTGGATGACCGCGGGCATGTAGCCGTTGCGCAGCAGGATGAGGTTGCTGCACATGCGCCCCACCTTCCCGCTGTGCTCGGTGAAGGGGAAGATCTGCAGGAATTCGTGCTGCACCACCGCCGCCTGTTTGATCGGGTGGAACTCGCGGAACTCCGCGCTGGCGGTGTGGTCCACGAGCTTCTCCAGCCGGGCCTGGATCTTCGCTGGCTGGGTGATGTCGTGGAAGTAGGTGCGGTGCAGGGGCATGTCCTTGCGCAGCCCCGCACGGTCGCGCTCCTTGGCCAGCTCCTTCTCCGTGCGCTCGCGCCGCTCCATGCGCGCGCGCTCGGCCAGGGCTTCTGGCGTGTTGCCCAGGAAGAGGTCGTGCATCCGCTTGATGGTGGTGAGCGTCAGCGCGGACTGCTTCTTCGCGCCCTGCGCTTCCTCGCGGATGTAGTCCGCCACCGCCTTGTGGTTGCGGATCTCCAGGACGACCGGAATCATGGACGCTTCCGCGGCGGTGCGTGCCGGGAAGAGCGCGGCCATCAACTCCTGGTGCGTGTACACGACGCCTTCGAGCGCGGCGTCGTGGTAGATCCACGACATCTCGAACCGGTCGAGGAACTCGCGCGCTGGCTGCTTGTCCTTGTAGATGTCGAGGTACTCGCGCAGCTGCTCGTTCTTCTCGTCGATGTCTTGATAGCGTTCCTTCACGGACTGCGGCTCCTTCTCGCCCCGGCCCGCCCCGGGCGCTGTTTTCTCAGAGGCTGCGCCGGGCGGTACAACGGCACGCGGATTCTAGAAATTCCGCGCGGTTGGAACAATTAAAACCCGACTAGAGATTCACCAGGAACACTTCGCACGCCTGGTCCAACAAATCCTTGGAGAGGGCCGGCGGAATCTGCCGGTACCTCGCCGCGTCCCGGATGAGCGACACCAGGTCCCGGGGGTGGCACGAGCGCATCTCCATGCTGCGCGGCTTGTAGTAGTGCTCCACGAGGTAGGTGATGGCCTGGTCCACGTAGGGAATGCCCGCCGCCTCGCACACCCGGCGGAAGATCTCCCGGTAGGACTCTTCATCCGGATTGCCTACTTCAATCTTGTACTTGATGCGGCGCAGGAACGCCTCATCCACCAGCTCCTTGGGGTCCAGATTGGTGGAAAACACGAGAAGCTGATCAAACGGGATTTCGAACTTCTTGCCCGTGTGGAGGGTGAGGAAGTCCACCCGCTTCTCCAGGGGGACGATCCACCGGTTGAGCAGGTCCGTGGGGTGGACCTTCTGCCGGCCGAAGTCGTCGATGAGGAGCATGCCGCCGTTGGCCTTCACCTGGAACGGCGCCTCGTAGAAGCGGGTGCTCTCCGAGTAGATGAGGTCCAGGGTCTCCAGCGTCAACTCACCGCCGACGACGACGGCGGGGCGGCGGCAGAGCAGCCACCGCTTGTCCATTTCGAAGGTCTGCCGGCGCCCGCCGGTGGCCGAGCCGACTTCGAGCGACACGGGGGTGTGGATGATCCGGTCGTAGACCTTGATGATCTGGTTGTCGATTTCGAGGCAGTGCGGGACGTACACCTCGCCGCCGAACATGTGGGAGATGGCCTCCGCGAGGCTCGTCTTGCCGTTGCCGGGCGGGCCGTAGAGAAAGAGCGAGCGGCCGGAGTTCACGGCCGGGCCCAGCTTGTCCATCAGCTCCGCGGAGACGGTGAGGTGGCCCAGGGCCATCACCAGGTCCTCCTGGCTGACGACGGGCGTCTCCTCGGTCTGGCTGGTGATGAGGGCGTTGTACTGCTCGATGGGGACGGGGGCGGGGCCCACGTAGGTGGAGCGGGTGAGGGCGTCGCGGGCGTACTCGCGGCCCTTCTCCGTGAGGGCGAACTCCACGGAGGCGCGGCCAAAGCCCTTGCCGCCCCTGAGGTCCACCAGCTTCTCCTGCGCGAGGAAGTCCACCACGTGCTCGACGACGCCCGACCAGGGCAGGCACATGCTCTCCGCGATGCCCATGCCCGTGCCGGTGCCGGCGTAATAGAGGAACTTCAGACCCAGGTCGGCGAGCAGGCCGATCTTCAGTCCGGTGTCCTCCATCGACTTCGGCTCCGACGGAGCGATGTCGAGGACGGACGGGTTCTCGAGCTTGAACGGATTGTCTTCGTACGCGTACCCGGCGGGAGGCATCAGGGAGGGGTTCTACCCGATTCCACCGCCCGCCGGGATGTCACGTCAGCGGACTGTTCTCAAACGTAGGTCAGCCAGTCCGCATAGCGGTCGTCCTGGCCCCGGACGACCTTGAAGTAGGCGTCCTGCACGAAGGTGCCAATGGGGCCGGGCTTGCCCTCGCCCACCTGGCGGTTGTCCACCTCGCGCACGGGGGTGATCTCCGCGGCGGTGCCGGTGAAGAAGATCTCGTTGCAGATGTAGAGGGCGTCGCGGGTGAACGTCACTTCGTCCACCACGCGGCCACTGTCGCGCAAGAGCTTCAGCACGGTGTCGCGGGTGATGCCGTCGAGGATGGGGGAGGAGAGGGGCGGGGTTTTGATGACGCCCTTCTTGTTCACCATGAAGATGTTCTCGCCGGACGCCTCCGCGACGAAGCCGCTGATGTCCAGGAGGATGGCCTCGTCGTAGCCGGCGAGCACCGCCTCGCGCTTGGCGAGGATGGAGTTGACGTACTGGCCGGTGATCTTCCCGCGCACCATGTTCACGTTCACGTGCATGCGCGTGAACGAGCTGACCTTGGCGCGGATGCCCTCGCGGATGCCCTTGTCGCCCAGGTACGCGCCCCAGTCCCAGGCGGTGACGGCCACGCGGGTGGGGTTCACCGCGCCCAGGCCCATGGCGCCATCCCCCATGAAGGCCACCGGGCGCAGGTAGGCGCCGTTGGCGAACAGGTGCTTCTGCTGGCGCAGCAGATCCAGCGTCGCCTCCACCAGCTCATCCTCGGTGAAGGGGATGTGCAGCATGATGATGTGCGCGGAGTCCAACAGGCGCCGGATGTGCTCGCGCAGTCGGAAGACGGCGAGCCGGCCATCGTGGGTCTTGTAGGCGCGGATGCCCTCGAAGACGCCCAGGCCATAGTGGAGGGCGTGCGTCATCACGTGCACGCTGCCCTCGTCCCATTTCACCAGCTTCCCATCGAGCCAGATGTGTTCGGCGCGCAGTACGGAGGATGAGGTCGAGCTCATCGGGAAGTTCCTCGTCGGGCTAGGGTGGGACAGCTTGAGACTGTGAGGCTCAAACCTTTCTATCCAGGCGCACCGTTGAGGCAAAGCGCGAAACGCCAGGAGCCCGTCCGACCGTCCAAGTCGCCCTGCGTCAGGCCTGGGCGATTTGGGGAAGGTTGGCGCGGGCCTTCTCGATATCACCCTCGTATTTGAGGACGAGATTGAGCGTGGCCGCGACGACGTCCGCGGTGAGCGATTCAGCGTTGAGCAGCGTCAGGCTCTGTGCCCAGTCCAGCGTTTCGCTGATGGACGGGGCCTTCTTCAGGTCCAACGCC
This sequence comes from Corallococcus terminator, assembly GCF_003611635.1. Taxonomy (GTDB): domain Bacteria; phylum Myxococcota; class Myxococcia; order Myxococcales; family Myxococcaceae; genus Corallococcus; species Corallococcus terminator. The sequence continues at coordinate 37,733 of NZ_RAVZ01000031.1, forward strand.
CGGATGGCGGCCACGGCTTCCACCACCTGCTCGGCCAGCACCTGGGAGACCTCCGGCAGGCGCGAGCGGACGATGCGCAGCTCGCGCTCCCGGTCCGGGAAGTCGATGTGCAGGTGCAGGCAGCGGCGCTTGAGCGCGTCGGACAGTTCGCGGGCGTTGTTGCTGGTGAGGATGACGCGCGGGATGTGCTTCGCCTTGATGGTGCCCAGCTCCGGCACCGTGACGGCGTTGTCAGAGAGCACTTCCAGCAGGAAGGCTTCGAACTCCGGATCCGCCTTGTCGATTTCGTCCACCAGCAGCAGTGACGGCTTCTCCGAAAGCTGGGCCTGGAGGATGGGGCGGGGCAGGAGGAATCGCTCGGAGAAGAACACCGCGTCACCGGAAGCGAGCCGGTCCGCGGCCTCCGCGAGCGTCTTCGTGCCCTGCGTCATCTCTCCAATCTTGTCCTTGAGCAGTTGGGTGTAGAGCAACTGCTTGGCGTACTCCCACTCGTAGAGGGCCTTGGCTTCGTCCAGGCCCTCGTAGCACTGGAGGCGGATGAACCCCCGGTCCAGGGCCAGGGCCAGGGCGCGTGCCAGCTCCGTCTTGCCCACCCCCGCGGGGCCCTCCACCAGGATGGGCTTGTTCATCCGGTCCGCCAGGAACACCGCCGTGGCGATTTCCGGGGACGACAGGTAGCCCACCGCTTCCAGGCGACGCGCCGCGTCCTCCACGCTGGTGAAGGACGGAATCGCCGAGGTCAGTTCAGGGGGGCTCACACCCGTCAACTTAACCGACGGTCCCCGGACGACTGCGGCAAAAATGCCAGGGTTGTGGGGACGCCGTCCGCACTCTTGAGGGCCTTGGGGGCTGCAACCCTGCGGAATCAGGGTGCGTAACTATTTTCGCACCGTGGGCACGCACCGTGCATCTCTGTGGCGTATCTCAGGACACGAACGAGGTCGCGGGTCATGTGGGCGTGGTTGAAACTGGCGATGGCGGTGGTGGTGGTGGTGATGCCGGGTGGCATCCCCTTGTTGATGGCGTACATCGCGACGCGGACGCTGGTGGAGCGTTGGCGCATGGCCCAGGCGCAGGCCCGGGACGAAGGGCGGCCGGTGTCGGTGCGGGACGTGGTGGGCTCACTGCACTTCCGTGATCTGCTGCGCGAGGCAAAGGCCGTCACGGCCCTGTGAGCCGTCAGGCGCGGACCTGAATCGCTGACCTGAGATGACGCACGAAGGGCCCGGCACTCCGAAAGAGTGCGCGGGCCCTCGTCATTTCCAGGGGACTGGAGGGGCTACTTGTCGAGCTCGTCGACGAGCGCCGTCCAGTCGTCCTCGCCCTCGGGGGCGGTGGGAAGCTGCATCACCATGGTGCGCTCCGGGGCGTCCTCGTCCTCGGCCTGCACCGGTGCCGGGGCGGCCTTCTTCGCGGCCGGCTTGGCGGCGGCCTTCGCCGGGGGCTTGGCGGCGGCCGGGATGACGGGGTTCGCCTGGGCCGTCACGGCCAGGTGTTCGTCCACCGGAGGCGCGGCCTTCGCGGCGGCGGCCGGGGCAGGGGACTTGCTCTTGTAGCGAGCCAGCTCCAGCTCCGCGACCTTGAGCGCCTTGCTCTTCTCCTGCACCGACGTCTGGAGGCGGGCGACTTCCTGGGCCTTGATGGCTTCGCGACGCTCCAGCTCCGCCTTCTGCTTGGCGTTGAGGTCGTCCAGCTCCTTGAGCTGACGCGCTTCCAGGTCCTTGCGCTCCTTCTGCGCGGTGGCGAGACGGGCGGCGGACTCGTTGGCCTTGGTTTCGGCGGCGGTGACGCGGGCGGTGAGTTCCTTCTCCGCGCGGCTCCGGGCGCTCGTGGCGTTCTCCAGGGCGAGTTCCAGGTCCTGGGCCTTCTTGGTGCGGGCCTGGAGCTGGGCCTGGGCGTCCTTGAGCTTCGCGTCCGTATCGGCCGCGGCCTTCTGGGCGTCCTGGCCAAGCTGCGCGATGGACTGCTCCGCCTTCGCGAGCTTCGCGGCCAGCTCGTCGGCCTGCTTCTTCGCGGCGGCGGCGGTGGCCTGGGCCTGCTGCGCCTGGGCTTGAGCCTGCGCCTGGGCCTGCTGGAGCTGTCCGGCGAGTCCGTCGCGCTCGCTGGCGAGCTTCTGCTGGGACTGCCCGGCCTGCTGGAGCTGGGAGTCGCGTTCGGTGATGGCCTTGCGCGCCCCGTCCAGGTCGCTGGACACGGCGTTGAGCTGCTGGCCCAGCGCGTCCGCCTGCTTCTTCGCGTCCGCGGCCTGGGTCTGGAGCTGGCCTTCGAGCGCCTTCACCTGGTCGGTGCGGGTGGCGACCTCGCGGTTGAGCACCTCCGCCTGACGCATCTTCTCCTGCGTCACGTGGGTGAGCTTGCGCAGCGTGTCCGACAGCTCCTTGCCCTTGGTGTCGACCTCGTTCTGGAGCAGCTCCTCGCGACGCTGGGACTCGTGCGTGAGCGTCTGGAGGCGGTCGTCCAGGTCGTGCCGCGCGTCCTCGGTCTGCGCGAGCTTGGAGGACAGTTGCGTGACTTCCGCGACGCGCGTGCCCAGCTCGTGCTTGGTGACGATGAGCTGTTCGGCCAGCTCCTCGCCGTTGGCCTGCGAGTCCGCGAGCTGGCGCTCCAGCTCCGCCTGGGTGGCGGCGGCCTGCTGGCGCGTCTGCGCGTGGGTCTGCTCCTCGCGGGCGAGGACGTCCCGGGTGTCGGTGAGCTGGCCCTGCGTGTCAGCCAACTGCTGCGACGTGGTGTTCAGCTCCTGCGTCAGCCCGTCGCGCTCGCCGGTGAGGGCGGCGATCTGCGCGGTGGTCTCCTGCGCGAGCGTCGCGTGGGCGCCGCGCTCGGCTTCGTAGAGGCCCTGCGTCTCGGACAGGTCCGCGCGCAACTGGCCAATCTGGCCGGTGAGGTCCTGCTCCAGCGTGTCCTTCGCCTCGCCGAGCGCCTGCAGCTCCGCGATGCGCGTGTCGCGCTCCTGCGTGGTGCGGGCGAGGAGACCGTTGGTCTCCTGGAGGATGTCGCGCGTCTCGTTCAGCTCCGCGTCCAGTTCGTCGCGGTGCGTGGTCGTCTTGGCCAGCTCCGCGCGCGTCGACTCCAGCGTGTCCTGGGTCTGCGTGAGCGTCTGGCTCGTCGCCTCCAGCTCGCCGCGCGTCTCCGCCAGCGTGCCTTCGGTGCTGGAGAGCGTGGCTTGCGTGTCCGCGAGCGTGGCTTCCGTGCGCGCCAGCGTGCCCTGCGTGTCCGCGAGGGTCGCCTCGGTGCGCGTCAGGGTCTGGCTGGTGGCTTCCAGTTCGCCCTGGGTGGAGGCGAGCGTCTCCTCCGTCTGCGCAAGCCGCGTCTGCGTGTCGGACAGGGTCTGGCTGGTGGCTTCCAGCTCGCCGCGCGTCTCCGCCAGCGTGCCTTCGGTGCTGGCCAGCGTGCCTTGCGTGTCGGACAGGGTCTGGCTGGTCGCCTCCAGTTCGCCGCGCGTGGTGGAGAGCGTCTCCTCCGTCTGCGCGAGCCGGGACTGGGTGTCGGACAGGGTCTGGCTGGTGGCTTCCAGCTCGCCGCGCGTCTCCGCCAGCGTGCCTTCGGTGCTGGAGAGCGTGCCCTGCGTGTCCGCGAGGGTGGCCTCCGTGCGCGCCAGCGTGTCCTGCGTCCGCGCGAGGGTGTCCTCGGTGGTCGTCAGCGTCTGGCTGGTGGCTTCCAGTTCGCCGCGCGTGGAGGAGAGGGTCTCCTCGGTCTGCGTCAGGCGCGTCTGGGTCTCGGAGAGCTGTTGGCTCGTCGCCTCCAGCTCGCCGCGCGTCTCCGCGAGCGTGCCCTCCGTGGTGGAGAGCGTCGTCTGCGTTTCGGAGAGCTGCTGGCTCGTCGCCTCCAGCTCGCCGCGCGTCTCCGCGAGGGTGGCTTCGGTGCTGGAGAGGGTGCCCTGCGTCTCCGTGAGCTGCTGGGTCGTCGCCTCCAGGTTCCCGGTCAGCTCGGAGATGCGCGAGTCACGCTCGGCCACGTCCGACTGCAGGCCTTCGATGCTGCTGTCGCGCTGGGCGACGGTGTCTTCCAGCGACGCCACGCGCGCGGAGAGCTGTTCGCCCTGCTGCTGAGCGGAGTCCAGTTGCTCGCTGAGCGCCTGGATCTGGCCCTTGAGGTCCGCCTCCAGGGCGTCCTTCTCCGAGCGCAGGTTCTCCAACTGGCTGGTGAGGTCCTGCTCCAGCGTGTCCTTGGCCTGCTGGAGCGCCTGGATTTCGGCGTTCAGCTCCGACTCGCGGTCCTCCAGGTGCGTCTTGACGGCCTCGACTTCGCCTTCCAGCTCACCGATGCGCTCGCGGTGCTGCTGGATGGTGGCGTTGAGCTCCGCCTCGCTGTTCTCGTTGCGGGCGATGGCCTCCTGCAGCTCGCGGTCGAGCGAGGCGAGCTTCGCGTCGCGCTCCTCCACGCGCTGGGTGAGGTCCGCTTCCTGTTCGTCCTTGTCCAGCTTGAGCTGGTCGCGCTCGCCGGTGACGCGCGCGATGTCCGACTCCAGGTCCGCCACCTGCTGCGTGAGGCGCTGCTCCAGCGCGGCACGCTCGGCGTTGAGGCGTTCGATCTCCGCGTCGGAGCGGCTGGCGTGCTCTTCGGCGGTGGTGGACCGGGCCTCCAGGCCGCGCACGGTGGCGTCGCGCTCCTGCTCGGTCTGGGTCAGCCGCTCCTGGAGGGCCTGAATCTCTCCGTCCAGCTCGGCGTAGCGCTGGTCGCGCTCGCTGACGGTGCGGCCCAGCTCGGACTCGAACTGGTCGCCGCGCTCGCGAAGCTGGAGGATGTCCGCCTCGTTGGCGCGGACCGTGTCCTGGAGCTTCTGCTCCTTGACCTCGAACTCCAGCGTGACGACGCCGAGGTGCTTCTCCAGCTTGTCGAACTCGTTGCGCCAGCCTTCCAGGTCGGCGCCACGGCGGGACAGCTCCTCGTCGCGGAGGTTGACCTCCTTGCGCAGGACGTTGATGTCCTTTTCCTTGGAGGCGACGACCTCGATGAGGTCCTTCTCCGAGGAGAACTTCTGCAGGAGCAGGTCGTCGACGGTGGCGCCGTGCTCGCGCTCCTTCTGGACGATGGACTGCTGGGCGTCATTGAAGCGCCGCAGCAGGTCATCCACCTGCATCTTCAGGCCCTGCAGCTCCACGTCCTTCTCATGGAGCCGGTCCTCGACGGACAAGAGCTCCCGCTCGCGGACGCTCCAGATTTCGGACAGGCGCGCGAGCTGCGCTTCGCGTGTCTTCAGCTCGTCCCGGAGGATTTGAATCTTCCCCTCGGGCGTGCCCATCAATTCGCGGCGCGGGGGCGGGCGCTTCAACTGGCGCGACTCCGCCAGGAGCTCCGCCTTGCGGTCCGCGATGGAGGAGAAGGCGCGGTCCATGAAGGACTTGTCCTCGTCCGTCATGGCGCTGCGGCGCTCGCGCTTGGGCAGCTTGGGCGGGGCGCCGGTGCGCACGCCGGGCATGGGCGGCGGGGCTTCCCGCGGGGCGCCAGAGAGGGCCGCGTCCAGGTCCGCGTCCGTGTCGTCGGTGCCGGGCGGGACGATGCCCGCGCTCATCGAGGCGAGTTCCCCCATTTCGAAGGGGATGACGAGGTAGCCGTCCGCGGCGGCGGGCGTCTCACGGTGTTTGTTCAGACCCTCCACACCCGAGTCGGAGGACAGCAGGAGGACCTTGAGGTTCTGGCCCCACTTGCCCTTCTTGATCTGACCACAGAGGGCGAAGCCGGACTGGTCCGGCAGCTCCGCGCGCACGACGACCAGGTCGGGTCGGCGTTTCTCCAGCTCCCGCTGCGCATCTGACGCAGTGGTGGCCATGGCCGTGTTGTAGCCCGCGCTCTTGAGCACGGAGGCCATGCTGAGTGCGAAGTCGTTCTGGCTTTCGACGATGAGGACGCGACGCTCCATGAAGCCCTTCACCCAGCAAAAAGTGCAGTGAAAACCGCCACATCCTATTCGGCGGGCGCAAGGCTTGGGAAGTTTCCGAGCGGCGCTCGGTCGCTTGCCTCACGTGATCTTGTTGCGAACCGCTCCCTGGCCGACAGGTGGGGCCGCGCCGGCCTCCGGATCCCTCCCCGGGAAGTTGGTGGGAGGGGTGTGCCGGGCGAACTGGGCCCCTTCGGGGGGACAGTACCCGTGCGCCAACTGGGCGAACCACGGGTTGAGGGTCGAACCCGGGGGCGCGGGCGGGGGCTCTTCCGTCACGGCCGCCGCGGCATCCTCCGCGTCCGCGGCCTCCAGCGCGAGCGAGTCCGCGTCGTGGACCTCGTCACTGCTGATCTCCTCCGGCTCGTCCAGCGCCGCGCTGGCGTTGGACGGAGTGTTGCTGCCGTCGTCGTCCAGGGACTCGGCCTCGTCGGCGGCGATCTCCTCCGGTTCATCGTCCGCGGCGGCGGGCGAGGAGGGCTTCAGCACGGGCGGCCCCGAGCGGGCTTGTCCCTCCGGTGAGGACGGCATCAGCCGGGGCGGCGGCCCCTGGCGAGGAACGGGCGGCGGTGAGACGGCCCGGGGCGGCAACTGCGGAGGGCGGTCCGCGTCGGGCGCGAGGCCTCCACCCCGAATGGGCGGCTTGTCCGCGTCGGCGGCGATGCCTCCACCCCGGATGGGCGGCGTGTCGGATTCCGACAACACCGGCGGGCGGGAGGAGGCGGGACGACCTGGATCAGCGGCGAGGCCGCCACGGATGGGCGGTTTGTCCGCGTCGGCCATGGAAGGAGAGGGAGG
>NZ_RAVZ01000320.1 GCF_003611635.1 Corallococcus terminator
AAGAGACAGCCCTGTGCTCCAACATGGGAGCCCACAGGTTCCACTTCCGGCGAGGACAGTAACCACATCCCGTGCGAGTGGCAGCGCCTCCCTGCCCTTCCGACCTCCTGGCACGAGGTCGAGGCCCTCCACCCAACACCCTACCTGCCCGGGCCCGGAGCCCCGGAAGGTTCAGGTGCTCGTGGACCGCACGACGAGCGTGCGCAGCATGTCCCGGTTCTCCCGCGCCTTGGCGCCGAAGTGGCTGACAATGCCCATCAGCAGCTTGATGCAGGCCTGGGGCTTCTGGGCGAGCAGCTTCTGGAAGTCCGCCGAGCGGATCTCCAGCGCCATCACGTCCGTCTGGGCGGTGGCGGTACACAGCCGCTCCCCCTTCTGCACGAGCGCCAGCTCACCCAGGGGTTCCCCCACGGTGACCTCGCCCAGGGACACATCCTCGCCCCCGGGGTTGCGGGCGCTCAGCCGCACGGTGCCCTCGCCGACGATGAGCAGCGAGTCACCGGCCTTGCCCTCGGAGAACAGCGCCGTCCCCTTGGGAAAGGCGCGCGACACGGCCGCCGACGCGAAGATGGCGATGCCGGTGTCGGTGAAGCCCTTGAACAGCGGGCAGGCCTTCAGGGTCGTCTCGGGCACGAGAGCCATGGGGGTGTTCCTAACACGCACAACCCGGCGCCGTCAGCGGCTCGCGCGGTGCTCGGAGGCGGTCTCGACGTAGTGCAGGGCGGACTGGACCAGGAACTCACGTTCGCCGTCGTTGATGGGGCGCTTCACCTTGCCCGGTGAGCCCACCACGAGGGAGCCCGGGGGAATCTTCGTGCCGGGTGTCAGCAGCGCGCCGGCGCCGATGATGCAGTCGTCCCCCACCTCCACCCCGTCCATCAGGATGGCGCCCATTCCGACGAGGACGCGGTTGCCCACGATGCAGCCGTGGAGGATGACCCGGTGGCCCACCGTGCAGTCGTCGCCCACCGTCGTGGAGTCACCCTGGGTGGTGACATGCACCATGGTGAGGTCCTGAATGTTGGTGCGCTTGCCGATGCGGATGGAGTTCACGTCCCCGCGCAGCACGGAGTTGAACCAGACGGAGGAGTCCTCGCCCAGCTCCACGTCGCCCACCACGTGGGCGGAGTCCTCGACGAAGCAGCTCGGATGGACGCGGGGGGACACCCCGCGAAACGGCCTCAACGCCATGGTGTGACCTCCGGAACGACGGGGTGAAGCGTCAGGCCTCGGCGGGCACGTGCAGCGGCACCGGGAGTTCCACCGGCAGCGGCGCCACGGTGGGTTCCTTGAGCACCGCCACCTGCCTGCCCTGGAGCTGGTTGGGCGTGGCGCGCTCGATGTGCACCGTCACGAAGGAGCCCGCGGGAGCATCCCCTTCGAAGTTGACGGTGCGGTTCTCCGGCGTGCGTCCGAAGCGCTTGGTGGCGTCGTAGCGCGAACGGCCCTCGACCATGACCTCCACGTCCAGGCCCACCTGGGACTGGGTGTACTCGCCGCTGATGCGCCGCTGGAGCTTCTGCAGGCGCTCCAGCCGGGCCACCTTCACCTCGTGCGGGATGGGGCCCCAGTCCTTCTCGCGCAGCGCGGCGCCCGTCTTGGGGCGCGGGCTGTAGACGAAGGAGAACTGGTTCTCGTACTTCACCAGCTCCGTGAGCTTCATCGTCATCTCGAACTCTTCCTCGGTCTCTCCGGGGAAGCCCACGATGATGTCGGTGGTGACGGCGATGCCGGGGCGCGCGGCGCGCAGCTTCGCGAGCTGCACCAGGTACTGCTCCACGGTGTAGTCGCGGCGCATCATCTTCAGGATGCGATCGCTGCCGCACTGCACCGGTAGGTGGAAGTGCGGGGCGATCTTCGGCTGGATGCGGAACGCTTCGATCAGCTCATCCGACAGGTCATGCGGATGGCTGGTGGTGAAGCGCACGCGTTCGATGCCGGGCACCTCCGCGGTGCGCAGCAGCAACTGCGCGAAGCTGATGCCGCCCATGTACGAGTTGACGTTCTGGCCGATGAGCGTGACTTCGCGCAGGCCCACGCGCGCCAGATCCGCCACTTCCACGAGCACTTCCGGGAACGCGCGGCTCACCTCGCGGCCACGGGTGTGCGGCACGACGCAGAACGAGCAGACGTTGTCGCAGCCCTTCATCACGGTGACGAACTCGGTCACCTTGCCCCGGGACGTCTCCGCGTCGGCGCGCGGGAAGACGTACTCCTCGGAGTCCACGAAGGCGGTCTCCACCACCCGCTCGCGCGCTTCCTGCACGCGGGTGATGACCTCCGGCAGCTTCGCGATGTTGTCCGGGCCGAAGACGAAGTCCAGGTAGGGCACCTTCTTCAGCAGCTTGTCCTTCTCCTGCTGGGCCACGCAGCCGCCCACGCCCAGGATGGCCCCGCGACTGGCCTTCACCGCGCGGTAGCGCCCGAGCGCGGACAACATCTTGTCCTCGGCCTTCTCCCGGATGGAGCAGGTGTTGAGGATGATGAGGTCCGCGTTCTCCGGCTCCGGTGTCGGGACGTAGGACATCTTCGACAACGCTTCGCTCATGCGGAGCGAATCGTTGACGTTCATCTGACAGCCGAAGGTGTGGATGAAGTAGCGCTTCATGGTTTGCCTATAGTGAAAACGGGCCCTTATGCGATGACCGGGCGCGGAATGCAACCGGGCGGACGGGCCGGTTCATCCCCGGCTGAGCACCTTCGTGAGCCGGGTGTGCAGGGCGACCAGCACCGGCTCGTGCTCCCGAAGCAGCGTCACCGTGTCGGGACCATACCGCCGGCCCAGGGCCTCCGTGTGCCGCTCCTGCTTCTTCAGCTCGTTCTGGATGCGCTGGCGCAGTGCGTCCACCTCCGCCCCAGAGGTGGCCTCCAGCTCCGTCAGCTTCGACTGGAGGCGCTGGGCGGTCCACCGCCGGCCGCCAAAGGCCCGGAGGACGGTGAGCCCCCACTCCACCGTCTTGAGGGTGAGGCCGCTGTCGGTGAGCGCGGCCGTCTGGGCCCGGGCCATCGCGTCCGGGGTGGCGTCCGACTCCACGTGGGCCAGGAAGGTCTCCTGGTAGCGGATCAGGCTGTCGAGCAGCGCCTTGTCCACCGGCTGGGAGGCCATGCGCAGGGTGCGGTCATCGGCGGCGTCGAAGTCGAGGCCGGTCTCCACGTTGGGAACGTCCACGTAGTCATCGAAGAGGGACGGAGCCATGGGGGAACCTCGGGGGAAGGGGTTCAGGCGGGGACAAGTTGGTCCGCGATGCGGGCCAGGTCCGAAACGGACGTGACGACCACCGCCTGGTGACAGTGCTTCTCGTAGGTGAGCATCTCGCTGTCGCCGATGCCCCAGTTGCCGCGGTCCTCGGGGCAGATCCACAACAGCCGCTTCGCCTTGCGGCGCAGGTCCTTGAGGGCCCACGCGTTGCTCGCGTTGTAGTTGTTCCGGCCGTCGCCAATGATCATCACCGTGGTGCGGCGGGTGATGCTGCCCAGGTGATCGCGGGTGAAGTCCGCCAGCGCGCGGCCGTAGTTGGAGTTCGCGCTCATGGACACCGTGCGCCCGGCGGTCGCCGCGTCGATGGCCTCGCTCACATCCAGGTCCTTGAAGAAGTGGGTGACTTCCCCCACGTCGGACACGAAGACGAACGAGCGCACGCGCACGAACAGCGACTGCAACGTGTGCATGAACAGGAGCATCATCCGAGAAGCGTTCCGCACGGAGTCGGAGACATCGCAGAGCACCACCAGCTCCGGGCGCTCGGGCCGGCGAGAGCGGAACTGCGGCACCATGGGGATGCCATCCCAGGGCATGTTCCGGCGCAGCGTGCGGCGCACGTTGAGGGCGCCCCGTCGGTGCGAGCGCTGCTTGCGGATGAGCCGGCTCTTCAGCTTCTCCGCCATGGTGCGCACGGCGGCCTCCATCTCATCCACCTCCGCCTGGGTCAGCAGGTGGAGCGGCTTCTCCGTCACGGAGTCCGTGCGGCGGCGGATGCGGGCCTCGGACTGGCGCTTCACCTCCTGGCGCGCGGCGTCTTCAATCTTGCGCATCGCCGCCGCCACGTGGCGCGAGACGATCTCGATGCCCTCCGCGCTCAGGCCGCGAGCGTGCAGCTCGTCCTCCATGGACTTCAGGTCGGAACGAGCCCGCTCCATGCCCGCGCCCGCGAGCAGCCGCCGCGTGAAGAACCCCGTCTGGAGCGGGCTCTCCAACTGCCCCAGGTCCAGTTGCAGCGAAGCCTGCCGGAAGATCTGCGCCAGCCGGGCGCGGTCGCCCGCGAGGATGGCCTGGGCCAGGGGGGACATCTCCGGCGCGAGCAGGTTCATCTGGTAGATGACCATCTTCAGCAGGTCACCTTCCAGATAGCCCTCTTCCTCCAACTGCTTCGCCAGCGACTGGTCGATGGCCTCGAACGTGCGGGCGGCGCCGGAGAAGTAGAAGTCGAACGCGCGGCTGAAGGTCTCCACGTCCAGCTCGCGCTTCACGAGCGTGGTGCGCAGCACGGCGCGGAACAGGCTCCGGTCCTGGAGGCCCACCTCGGCGGTGGCGCGCAGCGCGTCCTGTACCTCGGACGTGCTGACGCGCACGCCGTTCTGGCGAAGCACTTCCGCGAACTCGACGATGCGTGCGTCCATGGCGAGTCCCTTTCCGTGCCCTACCGTTCGAACGACATGACGGCTTCCACGTGGTGCGTCTGGGGGAACATGTCCACCACCTGGAGCGCGACCGGCTTGTAACCGGCCTCCACCAGTCCCGCCGCGTCCCGGGCAAGCGATGCCGGGTCGCACGCCACGTACACCACCCGGCGCACGTTCAACGCGCGCATCCACTTCGCCAGTCCCGGAGCCCCGGCGCGAGGCGGGTCCGCGAGGCACACGTCGAAGCTGCGCGCCTCCGCCACCAGCCCGTCGCACACCTTGCGAGCGTCGCCCTGGATGAAGCGCACGTTGCCCACCCCACCATCCCGGGCACTGCGCTGGGCCAGCTCCACGCCCACGGGCGAGGACTCCACCCCCAGCACCGACTCGGCCGTCCCCGCCAACGGGAACGTGAAGTTGCCGTTGCCCGAGTACAGCTCCAGCACCGAGTCCGTCTCCTTCGCGCCCAGTTCGTAGATGGCGGAGGACACGAGCCCCACGTTGGCCTCCGCGTGCGCCTGGGCGAACGCATCCGGCCGCAGGTACAGCGGCACTTCCGGCCGCAGCGGCGACAGCGAGCGCAGCACCGGACGGCCCACCAGCCGCGCGGAGCCCTCCTTCGGCACCAGCACCGCGCCCTCCAGCCGCAGGGCGCGCACGGCGGCCTCCGCGGCCTCCAGATGCCGAGCCGTCACCGACCCGGAGAGGTTCACCGCGAACGCGGCCTTGTCCCCTTCGGCCAGCAGCAACACCTCCTCGGTGTCCTTGGCCAGGGGCTTGAGCAGCGGGGCCAGCTTCCCGGGCAGCGCGGTCAGCACCGGCGTGAGCGCGGGACACAGGTCCACCGGAACGCGCTCGTGCGTGCGCCGGCCGAAGTAGCCGAGCGCCCCCTTCCCCGCCCCATGCAGCACCGCCCGTCGCCGGTAGCCCCAGTCCCGGGGCGCCACCATCAACGGTCGCACGGTGAAGCCCGAGCGCGGCAGGTGGCCCAGGTGCTCCAGCGTGGACAGGACGATCTCCTGCTTCGCGGACCGCTGGGCCGTCACCGACAGCTCCAGCCAGTCACAGCCGCCACAGGCCTCGGACAGGACGCAGCGCGAAGTGACGCGCTCGGCCCCATCCGCGAGCACCTGCCGCAACTGGCCGCGCAGCACGCGCCCGTGGGCTTCCAGGAGGACACGCACGGTGTCGCCTGGGAAGGCGCCGGGCACGAAGACGGTGCGGCCCTCCCACGAGGCCACGCCCTCGCCGAGCTGGCCCAGCCGTTCAATCGTCAATTCAATGGGGGTCTCTGGCAGCGTCAGCATGCAGGCGCTCTGGGGGGACGCCTGGGACGGGCCGCCCTACTTCCGGGTCGTGCTGCCACGCTCGTCCGCCGGCAGGGCTTCCCGCAGGCGCTCCACGAACGCTTCGATGCGCGACCGCTTGTCGTCATCAACGTCCACGAACTCCACCGCCATCCCCGGCACTTCTCCGCCCGGTTCGGCGCCCTGCGCGTTGGTCCGCGTCACCTTGCCGGCCAGGTCCACCGGGAAGTTCGCACCCGGCAGCGACACCAGGATGCGGACCACGGTGCCCACGGGCAGCGGCTGCTGGGTGTTGATGTACAGCCCGCCGCGCGACAGGTTCACCGCCCAGTCCGTCACGAAGCCCGCCACCGTGCGGTACGCCACGGGCAGCTCGTGGTCGATGCGGTGGGCGCGCGGCGCGGGGACGGGATGCTCCAGGGTGTCGGACATGATGCGGTGTGCTCCACTGTTCCGAGGGGGCAAGGTGGCTTCCGTCCCTGGGAACGGAAGCGCACCTTATCCCCGGAGGCTCAGAACTTCATCTCACGAAGGTCGGGCGCGATCTTCAGCTTCGGCTCCGTGAGCTGCTGCACCCGTTCCACCGTCAGTCCGGGCGCCAGCTCCCGCAGCACCAGTCCCTCCGGCGTGACGTCCATGAACGCGTGGTCGGTGACGATGTGGTGCACGCACTTGAGGCCCGTCAGCGGCAGCGAGCACTTCTTCAAAATCTTCGGCTGCCCGTCCTTGTTGGCGTGCTCCATGGCCACGTAGATGCGCTTGGCACCCACCGCCAGGTCCATGGCGCCGCCCATGCCCTTGACCATCTTGCCGGGGATCATCCAGTTGGCCAGGTCGCCCTCTTCGCTGACCTCCATGGCGCCCAGCACGGCCAGGTCGATGTGGCCTCCGCGGATCATCCCGAACGACAGCGCGGAGTCGAAGAAGGCGGAGCCCTTCACCACCGTCACCGTCTCCTTGCCCGCGTTGATGAGGTCCGGATCTTCCTTCCCCTCCTCCGGATACGGCCCGATGCCGAGCAGGCCGTTCTCCGACTGGAGCACCACCTCCACGCCTTCCGGGATGTAGTTGGGGACGAGCGTGGGGATGCCGATGCCCAGGTTGACGTAGAAGCCGTCCCGCAGCTCCTGGGCGATTCGCTGCGCGATCTGTTCACGTGACAGGGGCATGGGTCAGGACGCCTTCTTGCGGACGGTCCGCCGCTCGATCCACTTCTGGAGGTTCTGCGCCTGCACGATGCGGTGCACGAAGATGCTCGGGATGTGCACCAGGTCCGGGTCCAGCTCCCCCGGCTGCACGATGTGCTCCGCCTCCACGATGGTGACCTTGGCCGCCATGCACATCATCGGGGAGAAGTTGCGCGCCGTCTTGTGGAACACCAGGTTGCCCCAGGTGTCCGCCTTCCACGCGTGCACGATGGCGAAGTCCGCCTTGAGCGGCGTCTCCAGCACGTGCAGCCGCCCGTCGATGATGCGCGACTCCTTGCCCTCCGCCACCTGGGTGCCCGCGCCCGTCGGCGTGAAGAAGCCGCCAATGCCGCAGCCCCCCGCGCGGATGCGCTCCGCGAGCGTGCCCTGCGGGTTGAGCTCCACCTCCAGCTCCCCGGAGAGGAACTGGCGCTCGAACTCCTTGTTCTCCCCCACGTAGCTGGCGACCATCTTCTTCACCTGCTTGTTCTGCAGGAGGACGCCCAGCCCCAGCTCCGTGGTGCCGCAATTGTTGGAGATGATGGTGAGGCCCTTCACGTTCTTCTTGTGCAGGGCCGTGATGAGGTTCTCCGGATTGCCGCACAGCCCGAACCCACCACTCATGAGGGTGATGTTGTCCGGGATGTCGGCGACCGCTTCCTCCGCGCTCGCGTAGACCTTGTTCATTCCGTCACGCCCTTCAGCGCTCGACCATCAGCGCGATGCCTTCGCCGCCGCCGATGCACAGCGACGCGACGCCCCGCTTCTTGTCCTGGTCCTTCATCGTCTGCAGCAGCGTCACCAGCACGCGCGCACCGGAGGCGCCAATCGGGTGGCCCAGCACCACCGCGCCGCCGCGCACGTTCACCTTGGACGGATCCAGGCCGAGGATGCGGTTGTTCGCGATGGCCACCACGGAGAAGGCCTCGTTGATCTCCCAGAGGTCCACGTCCTTGGCGGCGACGTTCTGCTTCTTGAGCAGCGTGTTGATGGCGTCCGCCGGCGCGATGGTGAACTCCACCGGCTTGCGGGCCGCCTGCGCGTAGCCCTTGATGCGGCCCAGGATGGTGCGGCCTTCCGCCTTCGCCCGCTCCTCGCTCATCAGCACCAGCGCCGCGGCGCCGTCGTTGATGGAGGACGCGTTGGCGGCCGTCACGGTGCCGTCCTTCTTGAACACCGGCTTCAGGCCCGGGATCTTGTCCGGCTTGGCGTTCTTGGGGCCTTCATCCTCGGAGACGGTGATGAACTCGTCCGGCTTCTTGCCCGGAATCTGGACGGGGACGATCTCCGCCGCGAACAGGCCTTCCTTCTGGGACTGGATGGCGCGGCGCGTGGACTCCAGCGCGAACTCGTCCTGCTGGGAGCGGCTGATGTCCTGGGAGGTGGAACACTCCTCGGCACACAGGCCCATGTGGACGTTGCCGTACACGTCCCAGAGACCGTCGTGGATCATCGCGTCCTTGAACTCCACGTTGCCCATGCGAGCTCCGCCGCGCATCGTGTGGCTGATGTAGGGCGCGTTGCTCATGGACTCCATGCCGCCAGCGACGATGACGTCCGCGTCCCCCAGGGCAATGGCCTGTGCGGCGGCGATCACGGCCTTGAGGCCGGAGCCACAGACCTTGTTCAGCGTGACGGCCGGGACGGAGTCCGGGATGCCCGCGAAGATGGTGGCCTGACGCGCCGGGGCCTGGCCCACGCCCGCCTGGAGCACGTTGCCCATGATGACTTCCTGGACGGCCTCCGGCTTGACGCCCGCGCGCTCCAGCGCCGCCTTGATGGCGATGGCGCCCAGTTGGGGGGCGGTGAGCTTGGACAGGGCGCCCTGGAAGGAGCCGATGGGGGTACGGGCCGCGCCCACGATGACGACTTCACGAGCCATGGATCTGCCTCCTGGAAGGACCTTCGCTAACAGTGCCTGAAGCCCTTATCACGGGGCGTTTCGGCCGAATCAAATGGAAACGGCCGGGCTCCCACTCGGGAACCCGGCCGCTATTCACGTCACGACGTTGGGCTGATTACTTCTTCAGCTTGCTCGCCATCACGTCGCCCAGACGGGCCTTGGACCCTTCGGCCTGCTTGCGCAGGTACTCGCGGTAGTCCTCGCCCTCGCCGATGAGCGCCTTGATGGACAGCGCCACCTTGCGGTCGGGGGTGTTGATGTCGATGAGCTTCACCTCGACATCCTGGCCCTCGCTCACCACGTCGCGGGGGTTCTCCACGCGCTCTTCCTTCAGCTCGGAGACGTGGACGAGGCCTTCGATGCCCGGCTCGATCTCCACGAACGCGCCGAAGTCGGTGACCTTCGTGACCTTGCCCTTCACGCGGCTGCCCACGGGCAGACGCTCGGACAGGGTCTCCCAGGGATCCGGCTGGAGCTGCTTGATGCCCAGGCTGAAGCGCTCGTTCTCGACGTCGATGTTGAGCACCACGGCCTCGACCTCGTCGCCCTTCTTGAACATCTCGCCCGGGTGCTTGATGCGCTGGGTCCAGGAGATGTCGGAGACGTGCACGAGGCCGTCCACGCCCTCCTCGACGCCGACGAACACGCCGAAGTCGGTGACGTTGCGGATCTGGCCCTTGATGACGGAGCCGATCGGGTACTTGTCCTCGAGCAGCGTCCAGGGGTTCTGCTCGATCTGCTTCATGCCCAGCGCGATGCGCTTGGCCTTCGGATCGATGTCGAGGACGACGGCCTCAACGACCTGGCCGACCTCCAGGATCTTGGACGGGTGCTTGAGACGCTTGGTCCAGGACATCTCGCTGACGTGGACGAGGCCTTCCACGCCCTGCTCGATCTCGATGAACGCGCCGTAGTCCGTGATGGACACGACCTTGCCGCCCACGCGGGTGCCGACCGGGTACTTCTCGTCGGCGCGGTGCCACGGGTCCTCCTGGATCTGCTTGAGGCCCAGGGAGACGCGCTCCTGCGTCGGGTCGAACTTGAGGACGACCACGCGCACTTCGTCACCGACGTTGAACATCTCGCTGGGGTGACCGATGCGGCCCCAGGACATGTCGGTGATGTGCAGCAGGCCGTCGATGCCGCCGAGGTCGATGAAGGCGCCGTAGTCCGTGAGGTTCTTGACCACGCCCTTGAGGACCGCACCCTCCTTCAGGTTCTTGAGGGTCTCCTTCTTCATCTCCTCGCGCTGCTTCTCGAGCAGGACGCGACGAGACAGCACGATGTTGCCGCGCTTCTTGTTGAACTTGATGACCTTGAACTCGAACTCCTTGCCAATGTACTGGTCAAGGTTGCGCACCGGGCGGATGTCCACCTGGCTGCCGGGCAGGAACGCCTTCACGCCGATGTCGACGGAGAGGCCGCCCTTCACGCGTCCGACGATGGTGCCCTTGACGATCTCATCGCGCTCGCAAGCGGCGGAGATTTCGTCCCAGATGCGCATCTTGTCGGCCTTCTCCTTGGAGAGGACGACCATGCCGGTGTCGTTCTCACGGCTCTCCAGGAGGACCTCGACGGGGTCGCCGGCCTTGACCGTGACCTCACCGCGGGGATTGGTGAACTCGGAGATCGGGACCTGACCCTCGGACTTGTAGCCGATGTCGACAATCGCGAAATCCTTCGTCACCTGCACGACCGTGCCCTTGACGATTTCGCCTTCCTTCAGGATTCCGTCGCCGCCACGCTCCTTGAGCGAGGCCTCGAACATCGCCGCGAAGTCTTCGTCACCGCCGTCGATCTGCTGGTTCACGTTCTGCTGCATGAAGTGGAAGTCCTTGGAAACGGTACAACTGCCCCCTGTTTGAGAGGTGTTCGCAGCCGCCTGCGGGGAGCAACCGGAAGCTGCGGGTGTCCCTCCAATAGGGACCTGAGGCTTTCTGAAGCCGCGCACCCTAGACACCGGATATTCCGGGAGTCAAGCCGTGCCCCGCCTCAGTTGATGATCCACGGGGGAATCGGACCGGATCTGTCAATCCCGGTACCCTGCATGCCCGCCTGGACGCCCTTCCTAACACCGAACGCGATTTCCGGCAGCCGGAGGGGCTCTACTTTTATGAACGCCCGGCCTGGCCAAAGGCCTTGCGGTCCTTGGTGTAGGACACGGTCGCTTCCAGCGCCGCCCGGCCCACGCCGCACGCCTGCGCCGCGATGCCGATGCGGCCA
>NZ_RAVZ01000321.1 GCF_003611635.1 Corallococcus terminator
GGTCCGGTCAACGATGCCGGAAGGGGCGGGGCAGGGTGGCTGCCCTTTGGGCGCATGGGGCTATAACCAGCCCTGCGCGCGATACCATTCACCACTACGGGTGATCGACTCCGCCAGATTTCTTCGCGGCCGGAAGCCCAGCAGCCTTTCGGCCTTGGCCCCGGAGCACGTCCAGGCGGGCGCCAGGAGCTGCCGCGCCAGCTTCCGGTTCAGGGGCAGCTTCTTCCCGGTCAGCCGCGTCACCCCGTCCGCCGCCGTGGCCAGGGCCGTCAGCACCGCCGGTCGCATGCGCACCGTCTTCGGGTGGTAGCCCAGGGCCCTGGCGCCCAGGTCCTGCATCTCCTCCAGGGTCAGCCGCTCCGGGCCCGCGCAGAAGAACGCCTCGCCCAGGGCCTCCGGCCGTTCGGCCAGGACGATGAGCAGGTCCACCACGTCCTCCACGTCCACCAATGAGAGGGGACGGGGCCCTCCCACCAGCTCCAGGCGGATGCCCTGCTTCGCCAGCTTGAAGAAGGACAGGTTCTCCCGGTCGCCGGGCCCCAGGATGCGGGGAGGGCGGATCACCGTGACGGGCAGCCGGTCCTTGAAGGAGAAAACGATGTTCTCCGCCTCCGCCTTGCTCTCGCCGTACCACTCATGGGGATGGAAGGCGTCCTCCTCCACATGGGGGCGCTCCGGGGTGGAGGGCCCGTGCGAGGCCAGCGACCCGCACATCACCAACCGGGGCCGGGGGGCCGCTTCCGTGGCGGGCAGGGCGGCCAGGGCCTCGCAGAGCAGCCGGGTGCCGCCCGCGTTGACGCGGATGAACTCGTCCCGCTGCGCGGCGCGTCGGATGCCCGCGAGGTGGAAGACGACGTCCACGCCCTGCACCGCGGCATCCAGGGAGGCGCGGTCCGTCACGTCCCCGGTCAGGCGCTTCCAGGGGTGGCCCTCCAGTGCCTTCTCCAGCTCGCGGGTGTCGGTGGTGGGGCGCAACAGGCATGAGACACGGTCGCCGCGAGCGACCAGCGCCCGTGCGAGCCAGGTCCCCAGGAAGCCGCCGGCGCCGGTGATGAGGGCTTTCATGGGCGCTGTTTCATCCGAAAAGCCACATCCCGTCCACCGCCGAAATGGGCTCCCTCCTCCAGAGGGGGCACGCTGTCGCGGGCCCGTGAAATCGCCTCCAGACGTGTTCACAGGCCCAATCCCCGAGGGAAAACGCCTTCCGGAGCCGGTTTCTAGGGCTCCAGACGCGCCGCGGGACTTCCGCTCCCGAGGGAAGAATGCGCTGCGGGGCCGAGTTCTAGCCTCCGAACACGTCGCTTCGGGCGTTCCCCGAGGGAAAAAGCGCGTGAAGAGCGCTGTTTTTCAAGCTTGACCGTGCTACTACGCGCCATCGGCTCTAGCTTGAAGATGCAAGCACGCCGTGCAACGTCCCCTTCGGAGGGGAGGAGACACAAGACGAATGGCCGCCAAGAAAGCCGCTGCGAAGAAGACCACTGCCGCTCCCGCCGCCAAGAAGACCACCGCGAAGAAGGCCGCCGGTGACACGCGCAAGCCGAACGCGGCGTTCATGAAGGAAATGACGCCCTCTGCCGCGCTGGCGGAGATCGTCGGTCCCAAGCCGCTGCCCCGGACCGAGGTTGTGAAGAAGCTCTGGGCCTACATCAAGAAGAACAACCTCCAGGACGCGAAGAACAAGCGGCAGATCAACGCCGACGACAAGCTGAAGCCCATCTTCGGCGGCAAGAAGAACGTCACCATGTTCGAGATGACCTCGCTGGTGAACAAGCAGCTGAGCTGATTGGCATCCGGGCCGTCGGGGGCCGTCGCCGGTCACCCGAAGGACCACTTGAGGGCTCGTCACGCATCGCGCGCGACGGGCCCTCTGCTTTTGGGGTTGTCCGAGCGTTGAAAAGGGGGCGGACCCCTCACTCGATGCTGGCGGACGCGCCGCGTCGGGCCTACCTGTGGGCACCATGTTCCAGGACGGGCTCGAGGCAGGGGAGCGCACCGCGAAGCAGGCGGACGCGGATGGCACGCACACGACGGTGGAAGCGCTGGCGGACGGCCTGTTCGGCCAGGTGCACCAGGAGCTGGAGTCCCGGCGCGTCACGCCGCTGTCCACCTACCGGATGCAGTTGCACCAGGGCTTCACCTTCCAGCAGGCCCGGGCGGTGGTGCCGTACCTGACCCGGCTGGGGGTGAGCGACTTCTATGCGTCCCCTTATCTGAAGGCCACGCCGGGCAGCACCCACGGCTACGACTGCGTGGACCACCAGCGGCTCAACCCGGAGGTGGGCACGCCGGACGACCACGCGGAGTTCTGCGAAACCCTGCGCGAGCACGGCCTGGGGCAGGTGCTGGACGTGGTGCCCAACCACATGGGCATCGAACGCGACAACCGCCTGTGGCTGGACGTGCTGGAGAACGGCCCGTCGTCCGTCTACGCGAAGTTCTTCGACATCGACTGGCGGCCGGTGAAGGACGAGCTGGCGGACAAGGTGCTGCTGCCCATCCTGGGCGACCAGTACGGCATCGTGCTGGAGCGCGGCGAGCTGAAGCTGTCCTTCGAAGCGGGCTCCTTCCACCTGAACTACTACGACCACCGGCTGCCGGTGGCCCCGCGCCAGTACGCGCGCATCCTGCGCCACGGGCTGGAGCGGCTGGAGACGCAGTTGGGCGCGGAGCACCCGCACCTGGTGGAGCTGCTCTCCATCCTCACCGCGCTGGAGCACCTGCCGCTGCGCACGGAGGTGGAGCGCGCGAAGGTGATTGAGCGGCACCGGGAGAAGGAGGTCATCAAGCGGCGGCTCGCCTCGGCGGTGGCGGACAGCCCGGAGCTCGCGGTCTACATCGATGAGAACGTGCGGGTGTTCAACGGCTCGCCCGGCAACGTGCGCTCCTTCGACATGCTGGACGCGCTCCTCCAGGAGTGCAGCTACCGGTTGGCGCACTGGCGCGTGGCGGGCGAGGAGATCAACTACCGCCGCTTCTTCGACATCAACGGCCTGGCCGCCATCCGCGTGGAGGATCCGGACGTCTTCCTGGAGGCCCACCAGCTCATCTTCGAGTGGCTGCGCGAGGGGCGGGTCACCGGCCTGCGCATCGACCATCCGGACGGCCTCTTCGACCCCACCGCCTACTTCCTGGACCTGCAGGAGCGCTTCTTCGTGGAGCGTGCGCGGGCGCGGTTCGAGGCGGGGCTGAAGGGTGGCTCGGATTCGCGCTGGCCGCAGGTGGAGGCGCTCCTGCGCGCGAAGTGGCGGCAGGAGGTGATGGACACTCCGGACAGCCCGCTGCGCAAGGCGCTCTTCGTGTCGGTGGAGAAGATTCAAGGCGGCCGCGAGCGCATCCCGGACGCGTGGGCGGTGCACGGCACCACGGGCTACCGCTTCGCCAACGCGGTGAGCGGCCTGTTCGTGCACCCGGCGGCGGAGGCGCACCTGACGGAGACGTACGAGCGCTTCGCCGGTGGCACGCAGGACTTCGCGGAGCTGACGTACCAGAAGAAGCTGCTCATCATGCGCGTGTCCATGGCCAGTGAGATCAACGTCCTGGCGCACGAACTCAACCGCATCTCGGAGATGAACCGCCGCACGCGCGACTTCACGCTCAACAGCCTCAGGCGTGCGCTCATCGAATTCATCGCGCTGTTCCCCGTCTACCGCACCTATGTGGACGGCTGGCGGCAGGAGCTGGACGCGCGCGACGTGCAGTACATCGAGTGGACCCTCCAGCGCGCCAAGGAGCGCAACACCACCACCAACGCGTCCATCTTCGACTTCCTGCGCGACATCCTCCTGGGCCGCTACCCGGAGCACGTGGGCGACGAGGAGAAGGCCGTGATGCTGCGCTTCGCGATGAAGCTGCAGCAGGTGACGGGCCCCGTCATGGCCAAGGGCCTGGAGGACACGGTCTTCTACATCTACAACCGGCTGGTGAGCCTCAACGAGGTGGGCGGCGAGCCGGAGCACTTCGGCATGCGCGCCACCACCTTCCACCTGCGCAACCAGGAGCGCGCGGAGCGCTGGCCGGGGAGCATGCTCACCTCCAGCACCCACGACACCAAGCGCAGCGAGGACGTGCGCGCGCGCATCAACGTCCTCACCGAGCTGCCGGAGGCGTGGCGCGAGCGGGCCCGCACGTGGGCGGACCTGACGCAGCCCTTCGTCTCCCACCTGCCCTCGGGCCCGGCCCCGTCCGCCAACGACACCTACCTCTTCTTCCAGACGGTGGTGGGCGCGTGGCCCATGGGCGAGCACGTGTCCACGAAGCAGATGGAGGACTTCCACCGCCGCGTGCGCGAGTACATGGGCAAGGCCATCAAGGAGGCCAAGGTCCGCACCTCGTGGACCAACCCGGACTCCTCCTACGACGACGCGATGGCGCGCTACGTGGACGCCTGCTTCGACCCGAAGAAGGGCCAGGCGTTCCTGGACGACGTGCACGCGTTCAAGCGCCGCATCGAACGCGCGGGCCAGCACAACGCGCTGGGGCAGTTGCTCCTGAAGCTCGCGTCGCCCGGCGTGGTGGACACGTACCAGGGCTGTGAGCTGTGGGACCTGTCCCTGGTGGATCCGGACAACCGCCGGCCGGTGGACTACGCCCTCAGGGAGAAGCTGCTGGCGGGGCTGGACGCGGAGGCCGCGAAGGACCGGGCGGCCCTGTGCGCGCGGCTGTCGAAGGACCTGGATGACGGGCAGGTGAAGCTCTACCTGCTGGCGGAGGCGCTGCGGCTGCGCCAGAAGCACGCGGACCTGTTCCGGGGCGGCGGCTACGTGGCCCTGGAGGTGTCCGGGCCCCGCGCGCCGGCCGCGGTGGGCTTCGCTCGCACGCATGGCGACACGGTGCTGATTGCCTGCGCGCCGCGTTACACCCTGGAGGCGCTGGAGTCCGGGGGGCTGTCGCAGGCGTATGACGGTACGTTCCTGGACCTTCCGGAGGCATATGCGGGCATGATGTTCCGCAACGTCTTCACCGGGCGCCAGGTCCGTCCCCAGCAGGGGCCGGGAGGCGCGGGGCTGGCCCTGGGGCCGCTCCTCGCGGAGTTCCCGGTGGTGCTGCTGGAGATGGAGAGGAGCGCTGGATGAGGAGGGCCGAGGTGCTTCCAGGGAAGCCGTTTCCCCTGGGCGCCACGTATGACGGGAGCGGCGTCAACTTCGCCGTGTTCAGCGAGCATGCGAAGAAGGTGGAGGTCTGCCTCTTCGACCCCGCGGATCCGAAGAAGGAGACGCGGCGCTTCCCGCTGTTGGAGACGACGAACCACGTCTGGCATGGCTACATGCCGGGCGTGCACGCCGGATGTCTGTACGGCCTGCGCGTTCACGGACCGTACGAGCCGAAGAAGGGGCTGCGCTTCAACCCGCACAAGCTCCTGGTGGATCCGTACGCCAAGGCGCTGCACGGCAAGGTGGACCCCAAGGCCCCCTTCCACGCCTACGTGCACGGCGGCAAGGAAGAGGACCTGGCCATGGACACCCAGGACGATGCCTGGGGCGTGCCCAAGGGCGTCATCCTGACGGACGGGTTCGACTGGGAGGAGGACCGCAAGCCGGAGGTCCCCTGGCACAAGACGGTCCTCTACGAGGTGCACGTCAAGGGCTTCACGAAGCTGCACCCGGGCATCCCCGAGAACCTGCGCGGCACGTACGCGGGCCTGGCGCACCCGGCCTCCATCGAGCACATGAAGAAGGTGGGGGTGACGTCGGTGGAGCTGCTGCCCATCCATGCGTACATGGATGAGCCCTTCCTCACCCAGAAGGGGCGCTCCAACTACTGGGGCTACAACACGCTGAACTTCTTCGCCCCGGATGCGCGCTTCAGCGCGTCGGGTTCGCTGGGCGAACAGGTGGCGGAGTTCAAGGGGATGGTGAAGCTGCTGCACCGCGCGGGCATCGAGGTCATCCTCGACGTGGTCTACAACCACACCTGCGAGGGCAACCACCTGGGCCCCACGCTGTCCTTCAAGGGGCTGGATGCCGGCGCGTACTACCGGCTCAGCGAGAAGGACCCGCGCTACTTCATGGACTTCACCGGGTGCGGCAATTCGTGGAACGCCACGCACCCGTACGCGCTGAAGCTGGTGGCGGACTCGCTGCGCTACTGGGTGGAAGTGATGCACGTGGACGGCTTCCGCTTCGACCTGGCGACGACGCTGGGCCGCGACAGGCACGGCTACGACACCCGCGCGGCCTTCTTTCAAATCCTCCACCAGGACCCCGTCTTGAGCCGCGCGAAGCTCATCGCGGAGCCCTGGGACGTGGGCGACTACGGCTACCAGGTGGGCAACTTCCCGGTGCTGTGGAGCGAGTGGAACGGCAAGTACCGCGACACCATCCGGCGCTACTGGAAGGGCGATGACCGGCAGGCGGCGGAGATCGGCTCGCGGCTCACGGGCAGCTCCGACCTGTATGCGCTGTCCGGCAGGAAGCCCACGGCGAGCGTGAACTTCGTCACCGCGCATGACGGCTTCACGCTGCACGACCTGGTCACGTACAGCCAGAAGCACAACGAGGCCAACGGCGAGGACAACCGGGACGGCGCCAACGACAACCACGCCTGGAACTGCGGCGTGGAAGGAGAGACGGCGGACCCCAAGGTGAACGCGCTGCGCGAACAGCAGAAGCGCAACTTCCTGTCGACGCTCTTCCTGTCGCAGGGCGTGCCCATGCTGGTGGCGGGCGACGAGATGGGCCGCACGCAGAAGGGCAACAACAACGCCTACTGCCAGGACAACGAGCTGTCGTGGGTGAACTGGGAGCTCAGCGAGAAGCAGCGCCAGCTCCTGGAGTTCACCACCCGGATGGCGAAGCTGCGGCGCGAGCAGCCCGTCCTGAGCAAGCGCCGCTTCTTCCGCGGCGCCCACATCTGGGACAGCGAGCTGAAGGACCTGGCGTGGTTCCGGCCGGACGGCAAGGAGATGAAGCGGGAGGACTGGGAGAAGCCCTATGTGCGCTCCCTGGCCTTCCTGCTGGGCGGGGACGCCATCGCCACGCCGGACGACGAGGGCTACCGCATCGTCGGGGACACGCTGCTGGTGCTGCTCAACGCGCACCATGAACCCATCACCTTCCTGCTGCCCGCGCTGGAGTGGGGCGCGGACTGGGAGCTGGTGGTGGACACGGCGGCCACGGGCGAGTCGCAGCGCACGCACACCCCCGCCGGGGGCAAGGTGCAGGCGGCGGGGCGCTCCGTGGTGGTGCTGCGCCGGCCGACGACGGAGTGGGAGTAGCGGGCCTGCGCGTCGCGATGGAAGTAGCCCCCGGGGCCGTCCCGGGGTAGGCAGCGTGCTTGAACGCGCGAGGTGGCCCCTTCCCCTGGGGGCCCCTTCTTCGCGCGGCGTCTTCGGACCGGGAACGGGCGCACGTGCTAACCGAATCAGTCTGGCCCTGGGTGGGCTTCAACGTCTTCGTCCTGGCGATGCTCGCCCTGGACCTGGGGCTGTTCCACCGCAAGGAGCACGCGGTGTCGCCGAAGGAGGCGACGCTCTGGACGCTCGTGTGGGTGAGCATCAGCCTCGCGTTCTGCGGAGGCATCTGGCACCAGGGCGGCCAGGGCCCGGCGTTGGAGTGGCTGACGGCGTACGTGGTGGAGTACGCGCTGTCGGTCGACAACCTCTTCGTCTTCCTGATGGTGTTCGGCTACTTCCGGGTGCCGCCGCAGCACCAGCACCGGGTGCTCTTCTGGGGCATCCTGGGCGCGTTCGTGATGCGCGCGGTGCTCATCCTCGCGGGCACGGCGCTGGTCGCGAAGTTCCACTGGCTCATCTACGTCTTCGGCGCGTTCCTCGTGTTCACGGCCGTGAAGATGCTCGTCGCCAAGGACGACGAGGACGTGGATCCGGAGGCCGGCTTCATCGTGAAGATGTCCCGGCGCCTGCTGCCGGTGGCGCGTCAGGGGGACGGCAGCCGCTTCTTCACCACCGAGGACGGGCGGCGCAAGGTGACGCCGCTGTTCATCGTGCTGATGGTGGTGGAGGCCACGGACCTGCTCTTCGCGATGGACTCCATCCCCGCGGTGCTGGGCATCAGCAAGGACGCGTTCATCATCTACACGTCCAACGTCTGCGCCATCCTGGGCCTGCGCTCGCTCTTCTTCGTCGTCTCCAGCCTGATGGAGAAGTTCCACCTGCTGAAGATTGCCCTGGGCGTCATCCTGGGCTTCGTCGGCGTGAAGATGCTGCTGGAGTACTTCTACAAGATTCCCATTGGCATCTCGCTGGCGGTCATCGCCGGGTGCCTGGTGACGGCCGTCGTCGCGTCGCTGGTGTTCCCCAAGCCGCCCGAGGTGGCCGAGGCCCCGGAAGCCGGCAAGCAGCCGGAGGCCCCCGCCCGGGAGCAGGAGCGCGGGTAGGACCGGGAGTCCTGGCGGGAGGCAGTGTTTCCCTTGCATCGGGCGGGAGTCGCTGCCAAGTCTCCCGCCATGTCCACCGCCACCACCGATGGCATCCGCGTCACCGTGGAGCCGACCTTCTGGCCGGAGCGCAGCACGCCCGAGGCCGGGCAGTTCGCCTTCATGTACAAGGTGGAGATCGTCAACGACGGCGATGCTCCCGCCCAACTCCACGCCCGGCACTGGCTCATCACGGATGCCCAGGGCCACGTGGATGAGGTGAAGGGCGAGGGCGTGGTGGGCCGCCAGCCCCGGCTGGGGCCGGGCGAGCGGTTCGAGTACACGAGCTGGGCGATGCTGAAGACGCCCTTTGGCACCATGCGCGGCAGCTACGAGATGGTGCGTCCGGATGGCACGCGCTTCGAGGCGCGCATCGCCGAGTTCGCCCTGACGTTGCCGCACGCGCTGCACTGAAAACCCCCCACCGGAGTCCTCAAGCGCATGGTCCTGCCGAGCACGAAGCGGGGATTGCTGCTCATCAACCTGGGGACGCCGGACGCGCCCGAGTCCGGGCCCGTGCGCCGCTACCTGCGCGAGTTCCTCAACGATCCGCGCGTCATCGACATCCACCCGGTGGGGCGCTGGTTCCTGCTCAACCTCTTCATCCTGCCGTTCCGCCCCGCGAAGAGCGCGGAGGCGTACCGCAAGGTGTGGACGAAGGAGGGCTCTCCGCTGCTCGTGTACAGCCGAGAGCTGGAGGCGGCGGTGGCGGAGCGGTTGAAGGGGGACTACGAGGTGGCGCTCGCCATGCGCTACGGCAACCCGTCCCTGCCGGACGCCATCGCGGCGCTCAAGGCGAAGGGTGTGTCGGAGTTCACCGTGCTGCCGCTGTACCCGCACGAGGCCGCGTCGTCCGCGTCGTCGTCGCTGGCGCGCACGTACGAGGTGCTGGCGGAAGGTTGGGACGTGCCCAACGTGCGCGCGGTGCCGGCCTTCTTCGACGACGCGGGCTTCCTGGATGCGTTCGCGGCGGTGGCCCGGCCGGTGATTGACGACGCGAGAGCGGACCACGTGCTGTTCAGCTTCCACGGACTGCCGGAGCGCCACATGCGCAAGAGCGACCCCACGGGGCAGCACTGCCTGGCGTCGGCGGGCTGCTGCGACGTGCTGGGGGCGGCGAACCGGCACTGCTACCGCGCGCAGTGCTTCGACACGGCGCGGAACCTGGCCCGGCGGCTGGCGTTGCCGGAGGGCGGCTACACCGTGTCCTTCCAGTCGCGGCTGGGGCGCACGCCGTGGGTGAAGCCCTACACGGACATCGTGCTGCCGGAGCTGGCGGCCAAGGGCGTGAAGCGGCTGGCGGTGATGTGCCCGGCCTTCGTGGCGGACTGCCTGGAGACGCTGGAAGAGGTGGGCATCCGCGCGAAGGAGCAGTTCGTGGAGGCCGGCGGCGAGTCGCTGACGCTGGTTCCGTCCCTCAACGCCCACCCGGAATGGGTGGACGCCGTGGTGCGGCTGGTGCGCGCGTCGGATGGACCGCCGCTTACGGCGCGGGCGGCGTCGCTGTCGGAGCCGCGGGAGCCGGCGTCGCGGGAGCCTGGGGCGCGCTGACGGGGGCGAGGCGGGCCTGGTAGGTGCCCGGCGGCAGGCCCACGGCGGACTGGGCAGGCCCCTTCATGCTGGTGGCGAGCGTGCCCTCCCAGGAGCGCCACTGCCCGGCCTTCACCAGGAACTCGCCCCGGCCGGTGATCTTCACCGTGGCGCTCACTTCGGTGCCTTCGGTGGGGCCGGCGGCGTCGTCATCGCTGGCCGGGCCCTGGGCGCCGGGCGGGCGGGCGCCGCGATTGGGGACCGCGCGAGCGGGGGTGAGGAGTCCTCCGAACTGCTCCAGGAGGTCGTACTCCAGCGTGGCCACCTGCTCGCCGTTGTCGGCGGGGGTGACGGAGACCAGCTTCACGCGGTTGCGCCGTTCAGCGCCGCCGGTGGCGCGGCGGAACTGGGTTCCCAGCGCGTCCGGGGTGAGCAGCGCGGTGGCCAGCGACCAGGTCTCACCGGGGCGCACGGCATCCCGGGGCAGCTCCAGCACGAGCGTGGCCAGGTTGCGCTCGCGTTGCGGAAGTCCGTCGATGATGAAGCCGCGGTCGCTCACGGAGGCGTCCTCCGGCGCGCCCCCACCCGAGGGCGTCATGCGCAGGTGGCGCTCACCGGCGCGGTCCAGGTCCAGCACGTAGGTGTATTCGCCGGGGACGGTGGCCGGCGCGGCGGTGGCGGCGGGGGCTTCCGCGTCCTTGTCGCCCTTCTTCTTCTTGTCGGCCTTGGGCTCCGCCGGGGCGGATTCGAAGGCGGGCGCGCCGCGATCCAACGCGAGCGACAGGCGGAAGGAGACCGGGGTGCCCGGGGTGGGCTTCCAGCGCAGGAGCACGGCGTCCTTGGGGATGACGGGCGCGGCGGCGACGGGCGCGGGGGCGTCCCCGGTGGACGCGGGCGCGGGCGGCGCTCCTGGCGGGCGCTGGAGGGGCTCGATCTTCCCGGGCGCCTCCTGGCTGCAGCCGGTGAACGCGAGGGCAACGAGCAGACCGCACAGACTTCGCTTCACGGGGACACTCCTGGTGACGGTCGCGGGATAGCGGAGCGGGCGACGGTTGTAAAAGGGAGAAGGTGGAATGACGCGGCCCGTTGCGACGGCGGAGCGCACGGACGGCTCAGTGGCAGGCACGCCAGTCCACGGGTTCGGGCGGAAGGGCTTCGCCGGCCGCGGTGCCCAGGCGCTCCAGGGTGCCCGTGTCGAACTGCTTGCTTGTGCAAGCATCGGGGCACTCGGCCAGGAGCTGGTCGTAGCGCTGGCACTCCGGGCTCCGGTCCGACGCGCTCCGAAGCGGCGGAGGTGTTCTGACG
>NZ_RAVZ01000322.1 GCF_003611635.1 Corallococcus terminator
CAGGTCGCCCTGCCCCGCCCCTACGTCTGCTACGCGCTGATGGCCGGCGCGGTGGCCATGTTCTTCCTGGGCCGCTCGCTGGGGCAAACGCTGGTGGCTCCGGACGGGACGGTGGTGGGGGTGTTGAAGCCGCTGGCCCTCTTCGGCCCGGCGGTGCGGGACGGCGAGTACTGGCGCCTGTTGGGCATGGTGTTCGAGCACGGCAACGCGCTGCACCTGTTCTTCAACATGTCCGTCGTCTTCACGATGGGCCAGACGCTGGAGCGCGGCATCGGCAGCCTGCGCTTCCTGGCGCTGTCGCTCGTCACCGCGCTGGGCGGCTCCGCGTTCGCGCTCTTCTTCAACTTCAACGTCCAGACGGTGGGCGCCTCCGGGATGATCCTCGGCTGGGGCGGCGCGATGCTGCCCATCGCCACGCAGCAGGGCCGCAAGGACCTGTACTTCTGGCTGGTGCAGGTGGCCGTCATCAGCCTGCTGCCCGGCGTGAGCTGGGCGGGACACCTGGGCGGGTTCCTCTTCGGACTGCCGTGCGGCATGGCCCTGCGCCAGGGCCGGAAGTTCTACGCGCGCGCCATCCCCGTGCTGCTGTTCATCGCCGCGGCCCTGGCCCTGGTCGCCTCCCACCCGGAACGGCACGGAGGTTTCTGACATGGCCGAAGCGAACGTGCGCAGCGTCTGCATCTTCTGTGGCTCCCGCTCCGGCGTGCGCGCCGAGTACCGCGACGCGGCCACGAAGCTGGGTGCGGCGCTGGCCCGGCGGGGGCTGACGCTCGTCTACGGCGGCGCCAGCGTGGGGCTGATGGGCGCGGTGGCGGACGCGGTGCTCGCGGGCGGCGGCAAGGCCGTGGGCGTGCTGCCCCACTTCATGGACGCGAAGGAGCTGGGCCACCCGCGCCTGACGGAGATGCACCGGGTGGACTCCATGCACGCGCGCAAGGCGCTGATGGCCGAGCGCGCGGACGCCTTCATCGCCCTGCCCGGCGGCTTCGGCACCCTGGACGAGCTGTTCGAGATCGTCACCTGGGCCCAGTTGGGGCTGCACCGCAAGCCCATGGGACTGTTGGACGTGGACGGCTTCTTCCAGCCGCTGCTCGCGCTGGTTCAGCGCATGGTGGAAGCGGGCTTCGTGCCGGAAACACAGGCGATGCCCTTCGCGGTGAGCCCTTCGCCGGACGCGCTGTTGGACCGCCTGCTCGCGGGGCCCACGATGCCGGTGACGTCGAAGTGGCTCAAGGACGGCCAGCAGACTTGAGGGCCGCCGGCCGCGGGCTTCAGCGCGCGTGCACCTTGAGTTCCGCCTGCCCCAGCGACGAGGCCACGCGCAGCGTCACCTGTTCGGTGCCTTCGGGGATGACGGGCTGGCCTTCGGTGAAAGTGCGCGGGAAGCGGACGCGGTAGCCCACCCAGAAGAGCGTGGTGTACGGGTAGTAGGCGCGCACGTTGAGGTCGGCGCGGCCGATGCGACGGACCTCCACAGGGGTCACTTCTCCCGCGGGCGTCACCAGGGCCAGCCGCCAGATGCTGTTGCGGTTGGCGAAGTCGTCGTAGCGCATGTCGTTGACATGCACGCCCAGGAAGAACTCGTGGAACTTCGCGGCCTCGGCCTGCTCCTCGGCGAGCAGGGCCTCCACCTTCGCCGCGGGCAGCACCTGGAAGAGCGCGCGGCGGCGGACGCGGGCGGCGCGGAAGGCGGGCGACTGCAGCGTGGCCCCCGCGAAGACGCGCGTGTCGAAGCCGTCGTAGATCTCCTTGCGGTCCGAGTACCGGTCCAGCGCCGCCAGGTACGCGGCCTCCTCCTTCGGATTATCCAGCGTGGGCGCGGGCTCCCCGACGAAGGGGGGCGCGTTGGCGCAACCGCCGAACACGCCCAGCAGCACCACGGCCAACAGCAACCTTCTCACGGGATGAAGTCCTTGCGCGTGAACAACGTGGTGAGGCGGTGGCCGGAAGCCTCCACGGCCTCGCGTCCCCCCTCCAGCCGGTCCACCAGCGCGAAGGCGCCCAGCACCGTCAGGCCCTCCAGCTTCGCCCGCTCGATCGCCTTGAGCGTGGACGCGCCCGTCGTCACCACGTCCTCCACGATGGCCACCGGCGCACCGGGGCCCAGCGCGGACAGGCCTTCAATCCACTGGCCGGTGCCGTGGCCCTTGGGCTCCTTGCGCACGATGAAGGCGTGCAGCGGCGTGCCCTCCAGGAAGCTGGTGAGGCTCACCGCCGACGCGAGCGGATCCGCGCCGAGCGTCAGCCCACCCGCGGCCACCGCCGACGGAGCGTCGCGCCGGATGGCCTCCAGCAGCAGCCGGCCGACGAGGTAGTGGCCCTCGGCGAGCAGCGCCGTGCGCTTGCAGTCGATGTAGAAGTCCGACTCCTTGCCGGAGGAGAGCACCACGCGCCGCCGCTCGAAGGAGCGCTGGGTGAGCACCTCCAGGAGCCGGGCGCGGTCGCGACTGAGCGGTTCCGCCATGGCCTACAGACCCTCCAGGTACTTCACCAGCTCCGCCGAGTAGCGGACCTGCATCAGCAACTCCGCGCGCCGGGATTCATCCAGCGAGGAGAACACGTCCGCCAAAAGCGACAGGTCCTGGTTGAGGGCGCCCATGCGCTGCGCGACGTCCGCCGCCAGCTCATCCGCGTCGATCTCCTCTTCCACGCCCTCGGGCGCCAGCGAATCCTCGGTGGCGAGCGCCTTCTCCAGCATGTCGCGCACCGGCGCCGTCAGCCGGCCTTCGGCCTCCAGCGAGTCCCGCTTGGCCGCCAGCGTGTCGTGCTCCACCGGCGAGGCGTGGATGGCCTCCGCCAGGGACAGCAGCAGCGCGTCCTCGTCGGACAGCTCCTCGTGCACGCGGACCTGCACCTGGTCGCGCTTGAGGAACCTGAGCGCCGCCACGCGCCGGAAGCCGCAGATGAGCTGATAGCGCTCGTCGCCGCGCGGGCGTACGTCCACCGGGAACAACTGCCCCAGTCGCGCCAGGTCCGTGGCCAGCTCGGACACGTCGCCTTCGTCCCGCAGACGGAAGGTGGTGTCCTCCTCCAGTCGCTCCAGCGGCAACACCATCGCCGTCACCTGTCCCATCACGCGGGGCTCCACGTCCTCCGCGAGGGGCGCCTTGTCCGGGGTCGCCACGTCTTCTTCCGCGCCGCCATCCGGGCCGGGCGCTTCTTCCTGGCTCGCGCGGCTCGCGACGTCCCAGATGCCGGCGCTCAAGAGCGCGGCGTCCACGCCCGACACGGGGCCGGAGCGCGGCTCGTCCTGCGACTCGGCGGGGCCTTGCGTCGCGTCACCGCCCGACGGCAGCTCGACGTAGCGGCCCGGGCCCGCGTTCTCGGTGGAGGACTCGGAGCCCGTTGCGGCTTCGGTCGTTCCACCCGCGTCAACACCCGCTCCAGAGGCCACGCCGGACCCGGAATCCGTCGCGAATGCACCGCCCGGCTCGCTGCCCGTTCCGGATGCCGCACCTGCATCGGGGTTCGTCGCGGACGCCGCGTTCGCATCGCCGCCGGTTCCGGATGAAGCACCTGCATCGACGTCCGTCCCGGACGCCGCGCCTGCGTCGGAGCCCGTCGTGGACGACGCATCGGCATTGCCCGCGTCGGCACCACCGGAGGATGCGTCCACGGGGCCAGCGCCGGCATCCACCGGGGCCTCGGAGGCGTCACCCGCTCCACTGCTTGATTCCGCTTGCGCTCCACTCACGGCGTCGCCACCCGCTCCCGCCTGAGAGGCGCCTTCCGAAGTCACTTCCCCACCCGCGCCCTGCGCGTGCGAGGTCCCTGCCACGCCCTCGCCAGACTCCGGCGGAGACGCTTCGGACGCGCCCTCCTGCTGGGACGGCGTCGCGTTCTCCCCAGGCGTGCCCGGCATTCCTTCCTGTCCCTCGGCCCTGTGCTCGGCGTCCATGGTGGCACCCCCGGTTGTTCCACCCACGCGCCGCCGGAAACGACGGCGCGGTGGGCGGGCTCTAACGGGACTTCTTCACCACGACCTTCTTCTTCGCGCCAGCCGCCACCACGGGAGACATGGGCCTTGTAGCACTGCTCGCCTGCTCAGTGGGAGGCGGGCGCGGCGGCTCGGGTGCGCGCGGGGTGAACGTGGGCGTCGCGGGCGGCGGCGGAGGCAGCGGCTTGCTGGCCGGAGCCGACGGCCGGGACACCACCGTGGCCGGCGCCGTGCTCGTGGGCGCGGGACGCGCTGGAGGCGGCGGCGGGGTCGGAGCGCGCGGGGGCGCCGACGGAGGCGTCGGGGGGCGCGGCGGCGTGGCGCCGGGCCGCACCGTGGGACGCGTGACGGCCTGGGGACGCGCGACGGTGGGGCGCTCGGCCGGCAGACGGCCCGGCTCCACGTCGCCCATGTCCACGCGACCGCGGAAGCTGGCGCCGTCCACGATGATGACGCGGGGGGCGCGGATGTCGCCCACCATGCGGCCTTCGCGGGTCAGCTCCACGCTTTCGGTGGCGTTGATGTTGCCCACCACCACGCCGCTGACGATGGCGTTCTTCACCGCCACGTTGGCCTTCACCACGCCCGAGGGCTCCACGATGAGGGTGCGGCTGAGGGTCAGTTCACCCTCGACGCGCCCGCGGACCGTGAGGTCCTCGTCACCCGTGAGACGACCGCTGATGAGGATGGAAGGCCCCACCACGGTGTTGTCCACGGCATTGTCTGCGAGCTCCTTGGCGGTGGCCACGGATCAGCGCTCCTTCATGTCCATGTCGACGTTGCCCTTGAAGGAGGCACCGTCGGCGATGAGGATTCGCGGGGCCTTGATGTCGCCCACCACGCGGCAGTCCGTCTTGAGCTCCACCTTGTCGCTGGCGACGATGTTGCCCGTCACCCGGCCGGCGATCTCCACGTTCTGCGTGTCGATGTCCGCCTCGACGACGCCGGAGCCCTCCACGTAGAGGCTCTCCTTGAGGGAGATCTTCCCCTTCACGGTGCCCTGGATGACCAGGACCTCGTCACCGGAAATCTCCCCGTCGATGACGATGCTCGAACCAATGACCGTATTCGCCATGAGTGTTGTCCGCCTTCTCGAAGCTTGCGCCTGGGGGGTCCGTGGGACGAACCCCGGTGGATGCTAGATGTCGTCCGGCAACTTCACGTCCATCTCGATGGAGCCGTTGAACACGGCCCCATCCTCGATGACGACGCGCGGGGCCTTGATGTCGCCCGCAACCTTCGCCGAGGCATTGATGGCCACACGGGTCGACGCGTCGATGTTGCCGCTCGCCTCACCGTTGATGGTCAGTTCCTCGGCGCGGATGTCCGCCTGCACCTTGCCGGTGCCCTCGATGGTCAGGTGGTTCTTCAGGGCGATCTGCCCTTCCACGCGTCCTTCGATGACCAGGTCTCCTCCGCCCGTGAGGTTGCCCCTGATGACGATGCCCTTGCCAATGATGCCCGTTTCACCCTGTGC
Organism: Corallococcus terminator; assembly: GCF_003611635.1. Taxonomy (GTDB): domain Bacteria; phylum Myxococcota; class Myxococcia; order Myxococcales; family Myxococcaceae; genus Corallococcus; species Corallococcus terminator. The sequence goes on from NZ_RAVZ01000322.1 coordinate 5,415, forward strand.
CATGAGGTGATCCTCGCCAGCGCCTGCTCCGTATGGGAGCGGGGCGACCTGATTATGTCAGAGATGCGCGGAGATCCAGCCGGAGATGTCCTGGAACACCGTCGAGCGATCCCGTTCGTTGAGCGGTTCGTGCCGCATGCCGGGGTACTCCTTGAACTTCTTGTCCGCCGTCCCCGCCGCCTCGAAGAAGGCCCGCGCCGTCGCGGGAAGCGCCACCCCGTCGTCCTGTCCGCACAGCACGAACAGCGGCACTTGAATCTTCGGCGCCAGGAGCAGCGCCTGGGCCTGGGCCGCCGTGGACTCCACGAACCAGCGCGGCGTGGCGAAGGTGATGTACAGCGGGTCCTCGCCGACCGCCTTCTGGATGTCCGGGTCGGTGCTGAGCATGTCCGGGGTCAGGCCGGAGCTGACATGCATCCACGGAATCACCGAGCCCACCATGCGGGCGGCGAGGACCTTCGCCGCGGGCGGGGTGATGGCCAGCTTGAGGTAGGGCGCGGAGAGGATGGCGCCGGTGAGGCCCTCCATCCCCTTGGCCAGCGCGTGCACCGCCATCAGGCCGCCGTGGCTGTGGCCCAGCAGGAAGATCTTCTGGGTGCCGGCGGCGGCGCGAACGCGCTGCCAGAAGCCGTCCAGGTCGTCGAGGAATTCAGGCCACTTGCTGGCGTAGGCGCGGCGTCCGTCGGCGCGGCCGTGGCCCCGGTAGTCGAAGCCGTGCACCGCGAAGCCGTCCTGCACCAGCGCGTCGATGACGGGCCGGTAGCGGCCGATGTGGTCGCCGTAGCCGTGGACAATGGCGACATGCGCGCGCGGAGTTCCCGCGTCCGGCAGGTCCAGCGTCCAGAACAGCCGGGTGTTGTCCTTGCCGGTGAAGAAACCTTCGTCGTGGCGGGCCATGGGTGCCAGGACCTTAGCGGCCCGGCGCTGGCGAGGGTAGCGCCTTCAACTTGCGCTCCAACGCCGTGCGCTGGCCGGCGGGTTCGGCGGCCTCCGGCTCCAGGGTGAGCACGTCCAGCGCGCGCTTCCAGGACGCGGCGGCATCCGTGGCGCGGGCGGCCTTGAGGTAGGCATCCCCCAGGTGCTCCAGGATGGCGGGCTCGTCGGGGGCCAGTTCCACCGCGCGCTCCAGCAGCTCCACCGCCTTGCGTGCCTCGCCGCGCTGGAAATAGACCCAACCCAGCGAGTCCACGTACGCCGCGCTGTCGGGCCGCAGCGCCAGCGCGCGCCGCACCAGCCGCTCCGCCTCGTCCAGGTCCCGGCCGTGCTGCGCGAGCAGGTAGCCGATGAAGTTCATCGCCGCCGAGTGCTCCGGCGCCACCACCAGCACCGTCCGCATCCGCGACAGCGCCCCGGCCACGTCCCCCTGGCGCTCCAGCGCGGCGCCCAGCGAGAAGAGCAGGTCCTGATCCCGGGGCGAACGGGCGACGGCGTCGCGCAAGAGCGTGAGCGCATCCGCGGGGCGGCCCTGGCGCTCCAGCAGGGAGGCCAGCGCCTCGTAGGCCATCGCCGCGCCCTCCCCTCCCAGGGCCTCGCGCAGCACGCCTTCCGCCTTCGCGGGTGAACCGCCGCGCTCCAGCGCCCGGGCGTAGGCGACGCGCAGCTCCAGGTCCTCCGGCGTCTCCTTCACGGCGGCGCGGTAGAGCACCAGCGCCCGGGCGTGCTCTCCCGCCAGCGACAGGCAGCGGGCCCGCCGCACCCGGGCGTCGAGGAACACCTCCGAGTTGGCGGGCACGTCGGCGAAGGCCGTGGCGGCGGTGGAGAAGCGGCGCATCCGCTCGGCGACGAGGCCTGAGTAGTACGCCAGCCGGGGCTCGTCCGGCGCGTCCTTCCGGGCGGCGGCCAGCACGGCCTCCGCGGCGGAGGACTGGTGCGCGGACAGGTAGCTGAAGGCCACCCGCACCGCCAGCTCTGGGGAGGACGACAGCGACAGCAGCCGGTCGAAGTACGCCCGGGCCCGCGTCACCGAACCGCCCTTGAGCGCGGCGCGGCCCGCCGACAACAGCACCTCGCGGCTGTCCGGATCCGCCTCCAGCGCGCGTGCGAGCGCGTCCTCCGCCTCCTTCGCCCGCCCCGCGTCCTCGTACATGCGGGCGAGCGTGGACCACACCTCCACGTCCCCCGGGTCCCGCTCGGCGGCCTTCGTGAGCAGCCGCTCGGCGCGGGCCGTGTCTCCGCGTTCGGCCAGCGCCAGCCCCAGCCGCCGGTAACCGGAGGCCTCCCCGGGCAGCGCGTGCGCGAGCGCCTCCACCACCTTCACCGCCTCATCCGGCGCCTTCGCGTCCAGGTGGAGCTGCGACAACACCAGGTACGCCTCCGGGTCGCGTGGGCGCAGCGTCATCGCGCGGCGCAGGTGCTGGCGGGCGCGAGAGAGGCGGCCGGACTCCATCAGCACCCGGCCCAGGAGCACGTGCGCGGGGTAGTACGTGGGGGCCTTCTCCACCGCCCGGCGCAGCTCGCGCTCGGCGCGCTCCAGATCCCCCAGGCGCGCGTACTCCTCACCCAGTTGGGTGAGCAGGCGCGGGTTGCCATCATCGGTGGCGAGCGCCAGCCGCAGCTCGTCCACCGCGCCCCGGTGGTTGCCCTCCAGGTGCAGCAGGCGCGACTGCAGGTAGTGCGCGTAGCTGGCGGACGACGCGGCGGGGTCGTCCTGCGCGGCGGAGTCCATCGCCTCGCGCATCGCCTCGCGGTCGATGTGGGGGGCCGGGGCCTTCCTGGCCGGAGCCTTCGCCTGCGGGGGCGGAGCGGCCCCCGCGCCCCCGGCGACCAGGGCGAGGCACAGCACGGCGGCACGGCTGAGGAACGGGAGCTTGCGCACGCGGACGCCGAGTGTAGCGCGGCGCGCCCCCTTTTTCCCGCGGTCAGGGGGGCGCGACCGGAACTAGAGGGCCTCGGGCGGCGGAGCGCCCAGCTTCTCCAGCAGCTTCTCCACCGGGTCGCTGTCCTGGCTGACGTCCGCCAGGGCGGCGCGGTATTCGATGGAGGTCACCTTCTCCACGTCCGGCATCAGCCGGTTGATGACCGTGCGCGCGGCGTCCGCGTTGCACTCGGGCAGCACCACCGCGAAGACGCCCTGCCCCAGGTGGGCAATGGCATCCGGGTGTCGCACCCGCTTGCGCATCACGTCCGCCATGTTGGAGGGCAGCGCTTCCAGGTTGCGGTCCGGCCGGAGCACCGCCAGCGTGAGCGAGCGGTGGTAGCGCCGGCTGCGGGCGACCTCCTGCTCCAGCCGCAACAGCAGGCCGCGCCGGTCGTGCAGCCCCGTCGCGGGATCGCTGCCGGTGCGCCTCTGGAGCGGGGTCGACTTGTCCTGCTGTTCCTTCTCACCCTGGCGCAGCTTGAGGGCCCGTTCGGTGCGGTTGAGCAGCTCCACCGCGTTGAACGGCTTGGCCATGTAGTCCACCGCGCCCAGGTTGAGCGCGCGGACCTTGTCGGCCACGCCCTGGTGGGCGGACAGCAGGATGACGGGGATGTGCGCCGTGTCCGACGAGGACTTGAGCGCCATGGCCGCGTCCAACCCGTCCAGCTTGGGCAGGAACACGTCCATCACCACCAGGTCCGGCCGGGACGCGCGGGCCTTCGCCAGGCCCTCCGCGCCGTCGCGCGCCACCTCCACGCGGTACTTCGAGCGCAGCACCTCCGACAGCACCGCGGCGATCTCCGGCTCGTCCTCCACCACCAGCACGCGAGGCTGCTCGGGCGCGGCGCCGGGCGCGGGCTGCGGCCGGGGGTTGCGCGCGGCCTCCTGCGCCAGCGGCAGCGTGAAGACGAAGGTGCAGCCGCCGTCGGCCGGGCTCTCCGCCCAGATTTCGCCGCCGTGCAGCTCCACGAACTCCTTGCAGATGGCCAGCCCCAGCCCCGTGCCCTTGGGCCCGTGGCGGTAGCGATCGAACACGAGGTGCAGCTCGTCCGGGGGGATGCCCACCCCGTTGTCGCTCACCATCACCCGCACCGCGTCGCCGTCCGGCCGCGACAGCCGCTGCGTGCGCACCACCACCTCGCCGCGCGTGTCGCTCGCGTGCTGGATGGCGTTGCTGATGAGGTTCTGCAGCACCTCGTGCAGCTTCACCTCGTCGCCAATCAGCATCAGGCTGTCGGGGCACTCGGAGCGCAGCGCCACGGCCTTCTCCGCCGCGAGGATCTCCAGCTCCCCCACCGCGTCGCGGCACAACTGCGCCACGTCCAGCACGCGCGGCTCGATGGACAGCCGCGCCGCTTCGCCCTTGCCCTTCTCCAGCAGGGACTCGACCAGGGTGAGGATCTTCCGGCCCTGGCGGATCATCGCCTCCGCGGACTGCTTCTGCTGCGTCTCCAGCGGGCCTTCGAGCAGCAGCCGACCATGGCCCAGCAGCACCTGGAGGGGCGCGCGCAGGTCGTGGCTGCACACCGCGATGATCTCATCCTTGAGGCGGTTCAATTCCTTCAGCCGGCGGTTCGCGTCGTTGAGCTCGCGGTAGCGCTCCACATACGCCAGCTCCAGGTCCTCGCGCTTCTTCTTCACCGCCGTGTGCAGGCGCGCGTTGCGGATGGAGTTGGCGAGCACGCCCGCCACCGCCTGCGCGAACTCCTGCTCGTCGCGACCGATGGACGCATCCCCCCGCGACACGCGCAGGAAGAGCGCGCCCAAGAGGTCGTCCTGACAGATGAGCGGCTGCACCAGGATGGACTTCACGCCCTGGGGCAACAGCGACGTGCGCACCTCCGCCATCAGCGGATCGCGCTGCGCCTCTTCAATCAGCACCGGCTGCCGCGTCTCCAGCGCGCGGCGCAGCTCCGGATAGCGCGCCACCTCGATGTCCAGTTGGACGAGGCTCGGGTCCTCCTGCGTCGCGACGACCGTGGCCGTGCGCGCGTGGCTGCCCTCCACCAGCACCACCGAACAACGGTCCGTGCCGGTGACCTGGCCCACCTTCTCCACCGCGATGCGGAGGATCTCCTCCAGCTCCAGCGAGCTGGTGGCCGCCTGGGTGATCTCCAGCAGCATCCCCATGCGCAGGCGGATGCGCTCCTCGCGCTCCTTCAGACGCCAGGCGCGCAGGGCCGACTCCAGCCGGGGCACCAGTTCGTCCGCGCCGCGCACGAAGTCATCCACCGCCAGGCGCTTGAAGGCCTCCGCGGAGCGCGCGCGGCCCTGGTCCACCAGCACCGGCAGCCGGTTCAGTTTGTCCACCTTGCGGACGGTCTCCAGCAGCTCGGCCGCCCGCTTGGCCGTCACCGACAGGAGGACCACCTCTGGCTGGAGCTGGTCCACCATCTCCGCCAGCCCACTCTCCCGTTCGGTGGTGCCGCACTGGTAGCCGCTCGCCGTCAGGCGCTCCACCAACGCGTCGCCCGCGGCCTTCGCCGCCAGCACCAGCACCCGTCCCCGCTGCTCCGACGCCAACATCTCGATCCTCACGGCACGCCTCCGCCCCGCCCAGACAGGGAACGACACTGCGAAAGCCCGTTGGGTGCGTAAGGGGTCATGGTCGATTCTGGATCATGCCGTCTAACCCGTCCGTGAGCCAGCAGATGGACGGGACTCTCCCAAGGGAGAGGGGTGAGAGAAGGGGCGCGACGTATACCCCGGCCCGGCGTCAACGCCCCGGATTCCGCGCGCGCGTGACGTTCGGATGACCTCGAAATATCGGGGCCACCTCTGCTCGGAGAACAGAAGTCGGGCCCCCACCGGAACGCCATGGCTGTGACTTTCTTCCCCCACCGCCCTGTCGTGCTCCCTCGAAAGCAGTGGTGGCAGGCAGGGAGGACCCGGCGGGTTGGGCCCTGGCGAGCAACCGGCG
>NZ_RAVZ01000323.1 GCF_003611635.1 Corallococcus terminator
GAGGACGGATGGGCAGGCGGGCAGGGGCAGGCTTCAGCAAGGGCGCTGACCGGCCCTGGCGGGCAGGACTACATCTTCAGATGGACGTGCATCCGTTCCGCCCCGTGTTGCGTGGGGGGGAATCCGGAAAGGGAGTGGGCCGGCGCGTGCTTCGAGTTCTCTTCTTCCTGATGTCGCTCCTGCCGCGCACACCGCGCCGGCACGTCGTGCGCGGGCTGATGCACGCGGTGTGGGGCACGCTGTCCCACGCGAAGGTGTACGGCCTGAAGGACGTGCCGCCGGGGCCCTGCCTCTTCATCTCCAACCACCTGTCCAACGCGGATGGCTTCACGCTCTACCGCGCCTTGCGTCCCCGGCAGGTCGTCTTCCTGGCCGGCGTGAAGCTGCACGGCACGGTGATGACGCGGCTGGCGGCGGAGACGATGGACACCATCGACATCACGCCGAACTCGCCGGACATCGAAGCGCTGCGCCGCTGCGTGGAGCTGCTCAAGGGCGGCCAGTCGGTGCTCATCTTCCCGGAAGGGGGGCGCAGCCGCTCCGCGGGCCTGTTGCAGGCGAAGAAGGGCGTGGGCCTCATCGCCAAGCGCGCCGGGGTGCCCATCGTGCCGGTGGCGCTGACGGGGACAGAGAAGCTGATGCCCATCAACGACTCCGACATGGGCGGCGAGCGGCTCTTCCACGCGCAGGTCACGGTGACGTTCGGCCCCGCCTTCCTCATGGCGGACCTGGAGCCGGAGGTCGCCGGGACATCGGACGCGCGCCAGGCGCTGGTGGACGCGATGATGCGCCGGGTGGCCGCGCTGCTGCCGCCGGAGTACCAGGGCGTCTACGCCGCGCACCCGGAGCCGGTGGAAGCCCCCGCGTCGCCGCCCGCCTCCGCGCCCCCGTCCGCGTAGGCGGCCCCCGAAACGAAGACGGCCGCGCGGGCGACAGGTGCCCGCGCGACCGTGTGCTTCCATCACTTCACCCCACGACTACTGGAGGAACGCCTTCTTCACCTCGGTGAGGAGGGGGTTGGCGCCCGTCGCGCGGTCGATGCAGCCCTGGTTGATGGTCCAGATGATGGTGCCGCCGTAGCCGTTGGCCTTCGCGTACTGGCCCTTGGCCTGGATGGCCTCCGGACCGTCGTACGTAATCCAGCGCACGGTGCCGTCCTCCACGGGCGTGTTGAACGTGACGTAGTTGGCCTGCGCCGCCGTGTCCCACTTGAGGGTGCCCGTCTTGGAGAGTTCGAGGATCTTCTTGTAGGTGAAGGAGTTGTCCCCGCCCACGTAGTCGGACCAGTTGGTGAACGGCTGGCGCGGGCCGGTGATGTTGCGCCACGCCAGGCCGTAGAACGGGATGCCCATGCCCAGCTTCTCCTTGGGGATGCCCGCGTTCACCCAGGCCTTGAGGCTGGACTCCACGGACGTGGGGTGGGTGCCGGACTCGCCCGTCAGCGCGGACGAGAACCACGAATCCCACCCGTCCCAGACGCCAATCATCTCGTAGGACATGATGTTGACCTGATCCATGTAGGCCGCGAGCTGCGGGTACCACTTGAGCTCCGCGTCGGCGCTGAAGTTGTTGTTGATCCACCCGATGGGGAACGTCATCAGCATGTTGGGCCGCAACTGGCGCAGCCGCTGCACGAGCGCGAGCAGGTTCGGCTTGTCCGCCTCCTCCACCGGCTCCCAGTCGATGTCGAGCCCGTCGTAGCCGTGGTCGTCCATCACCTTGAGCAGGTTGGCGACGAACTTCTCCCGGGTCGCCGGTTTGGCCGCGCCCACCCAGCCGGCGTGCTCGCCCGCGCCGCCCACCATGATGATGGCCTTGCGTCCCGCCGCGTGCGCGCGCGTGGACAGCGTCTTCGCCATGGCGGAGCCGTTGGAGTTGTCGAAGATGGCGTTGACGGTGCCATCCGCGTTCGGCGTCACGCGCCCGACGATGATGTGCGTGAGCGCGCTGAAGTCCACCTTCTCCGGCGGGTAGTCATCCGCGTTCCAGCCCGTGTAGTAGCCGGACACCCACTTGTTGGTGGTGCCCACGGGGCCCGTGACGGTGATGTCCGCGATGGCCTTCTTCGTCGGGTCCGCGCTGCTGGTCGCGACGACGTGGTAGCCGCCCGCCGTCTGCGGCGCGGTGTACGTGCCGCTGGAGGTGACGCTGCCGCCCGTGGAGCCCTCCTGCACGGCCCAGGTGACGGCCGTGTTGGTGGCGCCCGTCACCTTCGCCGTGAAGGTCTGCACGCCGCCGCGCGCCAGCGTGACGCTCGTGGGGGTGACGGTGATGCTCACGCCGGTGGGCGCGGTGCGCGTGCCGGACACCGCGGACGAACGGGCGCTCTCACCGACGGCGTTCAGCGCGGAGACGGCGTACCAGTACGTCGTGCCGCTGACCGCGCTGGTGTCCTGGTACGACGCGGACGTGACGGGGGACGACGTGAGCTTCGTGTACGTGCCCGACTGCGAGGCCGCGCGGTGGACGTGGTAGCCCGTGGCGCCCGTCACCGTGCCCCACGTGAGCGCGACGTCGGTGGTGGAGCCCGTGGCCTTCAGGCCGGTGGGCGCGGACGGCGCGGTCGTGCTCGCCGCGAGCCGCACGTTGTCGAAGTACACCGGGGCCAGCGTCTTGCCCGCGTTCTCCATCACCACGAAGCCGGTGAGGTTCCCGCTCGCCGCGCCCAGCGTGGCCAGGGGCACGCGGCACTGCGTCCACGCGTTGGCCTTGATGCTGCCGCCCACGCAGGACGGGTTGAGCGCCACGGGGGGCTTCTGCGACGTGCCCACGGTCGCGTAGACCGCGAGGGCGGGGTTGTTCGTCGCGCCAGGGTTCACCTGCAACTCCACGAAGCCGAAGCCCGTGGTGGGGACGCCCGCGTGGTTCAGGTACACGCCCGTCCACGGCTTGAACGTGGCGGAGATGGAGCGGGTACCGGCGAACACGGGCCGTGTCGCCGCCAGGCTGTGCGTCGCCCAGGACCAGTCCTGCCAGCCGGAGCCCAACGCGTCGTCGTACAGGGTGGTCGCGCTCGCGAGCGCGTCCTCGGATGCCACCAGCGACTCTTCATCGCCCGCGGTGGAGGTGAAGTCGGGAGCACCACCACAACCGGCGTGCACCGCGCCCAACGCCACGAGGAACCCCATGAGCTGCCTTCTCAAGTCTGCTCCTGCTTCGCCAGGTGAAACAGGCGGTGTCGGAGGAACGGCATCCCCTGCTCGCGGCGCGTGGCAGGAAATTCCCCCGGCCGCCTTGGAGTCGCGCCGGAAGTGGCGGACGTACGAAGGGGACCTGGCGATCGAGGCCTAGAAACACCGCGATCGCCGGTCGGCGTTCAAGCCATGGGGTGGGGTGTTTGGGTACGTCTCACGGACGCCAGGCCGGTGCGCGAGGGGACTCGCGGGCGACCGGTGCGTGAATGAAACGCGCCTGGTGTCAGTTCGAAGGGGCGGGCCCTTCCCGCACCTGGAGGCGCTGCATGCGCGCCTCCAGGGGGAAGGACTCCACGTTGCTACACGTGGGAATCCAATCCTGCATCAACGCTGCATTTCACTTCTTCGCGGCCGACGTCATGAACGTCCACGCGCTGCCTTCGCCGGACAGGTACGTGCGGAAGTGGTTCTCCCCGGAGCGGAAGAGCGAGGCCTTCTTGAGCTGCTCGTGCAGTGCGGGCAGGTGGTAGTAGGGCACTGACGGGAACAGGTGATGGGACAGGTGGTAGCCGGCGTTGAAGGGCGCGATGAAGAAGCGCTCGAACCAGGTGGGTGACTCCACGTCCCGCGTCTCGTGCGTCTCATCCGGCGTGGCCGGCGTGAAGGGGTGCTCCACCACCGCGCGGATGCGGAAGGCCACCATCATCAACGTGAGCGACGGCACCGACCACAAGAGCAGGTAGTGCAGCCACCCGCCCGTGAGGGTGAGGAACGCCACCAGTCCCAGCATCCACAGCGTGTAGCGCACCTTCTCCGCGCCCGACGGCGGCGGCCCGCCCTTGCCCATCATCCGGCCCGTGAAGGACCAGGGGATCATGATCTTCAAATGGGAGAGGGTGAAGACGCCCACCATGTCCCCCAGGATCACGCGCGCGGCGCCCCAGCGTGTTCGCGGGAAGATCCACGCGCTGTCGCGCTGCGCGGTGCGCCAGTAGGGGTCCTTGGGTGTGTTCACGTACCGGTGGTGCTCCGCGTGCTCCTTGCGGTAGCCCGCCGTGGTGATGTTCATGGGAAACGCGCACAGCACGTCCGCCAGGAAGTCGTTCGCGAACCGGTTCGTCAGCAGGTGGTGGTGGGACGCCTCGTGCACCAGGCTCAGGAGCGCGTGCTGCCGGGTGGAGATGAACACCGCGGCCACCAACCACGCCCACCACTGGTCCACCTGGACCGCGAACGCCACCGACAGCCCGATGATGATCCACTGGCGCGTCACCGCCCACATTCCGCGAGCGTTGGCCACCACCGACAGCTCCCTCACGACGGCGGTCAGCGACCGGCGTTCGAACATGCGAGAGGTGACCGCTTCCGAGTCATCCAGGGACAACGGTTCCGGAACGGCAAGCATTGGGGACAGACCTCCAGCCGGGCGCAAGCGCTCTGGCTGGAGGCAGAGGGGACCTTCCCCCCAACCCAAGGCGACCCCCTGCCGCGCACCCCGGTCCATGTGGAACTACACCGCCCGGGCGGTAATAATCTCATACCACGATAATCATGAGGTCGGAAATACCCGCCCAATCTTACAGCCAGGACGGATGGGAAAAAGGTAGCGGACCCCGGTGCCGGGCAGGTGTTGGGTGGTGCCCAGTCGGGAGCCCTCCAGGGGGCCTTGCGCACGGGAAGCCCGTGGGTGGCGGCCTTTTGGACGGTGCCCTGGGAGTGTTGTCCGTACACTGGGTTCGAACGCCCTTTCCGCGTCCCGCGGCCCCAGGAAAGGACGGGAGGACCAGGCCCTCCCGGTGAATGGATGCAGGCACCCTTCGACTTCCAGAAGCTCTTCGAGCTCTCCCCCAACCCGTACATGTTGCTGGACCGCGACCTGCGGTACGTGACGGCGAACGCGGCCTACCTGCGGGTGACGGCCAGCCGGCTGGAGGACCTGGTCGGACGCAACGTCTTCGAGGCGTTCCCCAACGACCCGGACGACCCGGCCAACGCCAGCCTGCGGATGCTGCGCGATTCATTCTTCCGGGTGCTGCAGGGGCGGGTGCTGGACACCCTGGCGCTCATCCCCTACCGCGTCCCCCGGCGGACGGACGCGGGCGCCACCGTGGTGGAGGACCGCTTCTGGAGCGCCACGCACACCCCCCTGCTGGATGCGGCGGGCGAGGTGGCCTTCATCCTCCAGCACACGATGGATGTGACGGAGCTGCAGCAGCTCAAGCAGGCGGTGCGCGAGGTGGGCAGCGCCCTCTCTCCAGCATCGGGCACGCAACTGGAGGGAGGGGTGTTCCTGCGCGCCAAGGCCGTGCAGGAAGCCAACCTGACGCTGGATGGCGAGCGCAGGCACCTGCGGCGACTGTTCGAGGTCGCCCCGGGCTTCATGTGCTTCCTGAAGGGGCCCGAGCACGTGTTCGAGCTGACCAACCGCGCCTACCACCAGCTCGTGGGCCACCGGGACCTGCAGAACAAGCCCGTCCGGGAGGCGCTGCCGGAGGTGGCGGGGCAGGGCTTCTTCGAACTGCTGGACGGGGTGTTCACGTCCGGAGAACCCTTCGTCGGCCACGGCATGCGCGTGATGTTGCAGCGCGTGCCCGGTGGTCCGCTGGAGGAAGCGTTCGTGGATCTGGTGTACCAGCCCATCCTGGGCGAGGACGGGCGCGTCTCCGGCATCTTCGTCCAGGGCAACGACATCACCGCGCAGCGGCGCGCCGAGCAGGAGCTGGAGCGCCACCGCGACCACCTGGAAGAGCTGGTGCGTGAGCGCACGCGCGAGCTGGAGGTGAGCGAGGCGGAGCGCCGTCAGACGGAGGCCGCGCTGCGCCAGGCGCAGAAGATGGAGGCGGTGGGAAAACTGACGGGCGGCGTGGCGCACGACTTCAACAACCTGCTCCAGGTGGTGAGCGGCAACCTGCAACTGCTCCAGCGCGACACCGCGGGGGACCCGAAGGCGCAGCGGCGGCTGGAGACGGCGCTGGGCGCGGTGGAGCGCGGGGCGCGGCTGGCCTCGCAACTGCTGGCCTTCGCCCGGCGTCAGCCGCTGGAGCCCACGTCGCTCAACCTGGGCCGGCTGGTGCGCGACATGGACGACCTGTTGCGCCGCGCGCTGGGCGAGGACGTGGAGGTGGAGACGGTCATCGCGGGCGGGCTGTGGAACACGGCTGTGGACCGCAACCAGTTGGAGAACGTCATCCTCAACCTGGCCATCAACGCGCGCGACGCGATGGACGGACGGGGCAAGCTCACCATCGAAGCGGGCAACGCGATGCTGGATGACCATTACGCGCTCCTGCACCCGGAGGTCACCGCGGGGCAGTACGTGCTGCTGGCCATCTCCGACACGGGCACCGGCATGACGCAGGAGGTGATGGAGCGGGCGTTCGAACCGTTCTTCACCACCAAGCCGGAAGGGCGCGGCACGGGCCTGGGGCTGAGCATGGTGTATGGCTTCGTGAAGCAGTCTGGCGGCCACGTGAAGATCTACAGCGAGGTGGGGCACGGCACGTCGCTGAAGCTCTACCTGCCGCGCAGCTTCCAGTCGGCGGTGCAACCGACGGAGGTTCCCATGGGACAGGTGGAGGGCGGCACGGAGACCATCCTGGTGGTGGAGGATGATCCGGCGGTGCGCGGCACGGTGGTGGAGGTGCTCACGGAGCTGGGCTACCGGGTGCTCAAGGCGTCCGATGGGCAGAGCGCGCTCGCGGTCATCCAGAGCGGCCTGCCGGTGGACCTGCTCTTCACGGACGTGGTGATGCCGGGCCCCGTCCGCAGTCCGGAGCTGGCGCGTCAGGCCAAGGCGCTCCTGCCGGACCTGGAGGTGCTCTTCACGTCGGGCTACACGGAGAACGCCATCGTGCACGGCGGCCGGTTGGATCCGGGCGTGAGCCTGTTGAGCAAGCCGTACCGACGCGAGGACCTGGCGCGCAAGCTCCGCGCGATGCTGCGCCAGCGCGAGCAGCGGATGACGGCGAAGGGGTTGAAGGCGCCCTCGCCCCCCGTGCCGGCGGCCGCGGAGCCGCGCGCGGCGGACGGTGAGTTGAAGGGGCCGCTGCGCATCCTGCTGGTGGAGGACGACGCGGACATCCGCGAATCCGCGTGCGAATTGCTCACGGACATGGGACATGGCGTGCAAGCGGTGGCGAGCGCGGAAGCCGCGCGCACGGTGCTGGGGAAGGACCCCATCGACGTGCTCTTCACGGATGTGACGCTGCCGGGGATGTCCGGCGTGGCACTGGCGCGTGAGGCCGTGCGGCAGAACCCGTCGCTGCGCGTCGTCATCGCCTCCGGCGATTCGCGCGCGGTGAACTCGGAATCCGGACCCGAACTGGAGCGCGCGGTGCTGTTGCCCAAGCCCTATGACCTGGATCAGATGGAGCGCGCGTTGGCGCAGGCCTCCGCCGCGCTGACCGGCGCCGTGTCGCGGACGCGTTCCCCGTGACGGACGCGCGCGCCCGAGCGGGCGAAGAAGTCATCTACGTGTCCACGCTGCCCGGGCTGGAGTCCGCGCTGGAGGCGGAGGCCCGCGAGTGCGGCCTGGGTCCCCGCCGCGTGGAGGGCGGCGCCGAATTCGTGGGTCCGCCCGGCCTGTACCAGACGGCGAACCTGCACCTGCGCACCGCGAGCCGGGTGCTCCTGCGCCTGGGCACGTTCAAGGCCCCCACGGCGGACGGGCTGGTGCGCGAGTTGGCCGCGCTGCCCATGAAGGACCTCTGGGATGGGAAGACGCCGCCCCGGGTGTCGGTGACGCTGCACCGCTCCGCGGCGCCGGGACCGAACGTGGTGTTGGAGTCCGCCGCGGTGGCCTGGGGTCTGAAGGAGGTCCAACGCGCGGGGCCGCACCTGGACGAGGAGGGCGGGGCTCCGGGCCTCACGCTGCTCGTGCGCGGGGAAGGGGACCGCTGGACGGTGAGCGTGGACACCTCCGGGGAGCCGCTGCACCAGCGCGGCTACCGGCAGGAGGTGGGGAGGGCGCCCCTGCGCGAGACGCTGGCGGCGGGCCTGCTGGGGCTCGCGGGCTACACGGGAGACGTGCCGCTGGTGGATCCGATGTGCGGCTCGGGCACGTTCCTGGTGGAGGGCGCGTGGATGTCCCAGCGCAAGGCGCCGGGGCTGCTGCGCACGTTCGCGTTCCAGGCGTTCCCTTCCTTCGACAAGGAGGGGTGGGCGCGCCGCCGCGCGGAGGCGGAAGCGGCCGTGCTGGCCGAGCCGCGCGTGGCGATTCGCGGCTATGACATCAACGCGGGCGCGCTGGGGACGGCGCGGCGCAACGCGAAGCGGGCGGGGGTGACGCTGACGTTGGAGCGGCATGACCTGCGCACGCTGAAGGCCCCGTCGGAAGGGCCCGGCCTGGTGGTGGCGAACCCGCCCTACGGCAAGCGCGTGGGCGAGGAGCTGGACCTGCCGGACCTCTACCGCGCGCTGGGCGCCACGTTGAACGGCGCGTTCCGAAGCTGGCGCAAGGCCATCATCATCCCCGACGAGCCGAAGCTGCTGGCCGCGCTGGGGCTGAACGGTGCGCGGACGGTGGATGTGAAGAACGGCGGCCTGCCGTGCCTGCTGGTGCTGGCCGGGCCGTGATGTGCGGGCTGGGCGCCGTCCGCGCCCCGTGCGAATCGCGCGGTGTGGCCCGTGCGCTGCCCGCCCGCTAGAGCGGCAGCACCAGCTCGAAGCGCGCCCCACCTTCGGGCCGCGCGCCCGCGCGCACGGTGCCTCCGTGCGCGAGCACCACGCGTCGCACGATGGCCAGCCCCAGGCCGCGTCCGTTGGCGCGCGTGAGGAAGAAGGGCTCGAAGACGCGCTGCGGATCCACGCCCGGGATGCCCGGGCCCTCGTCCTCCACCACCAGCGACACGCCTTGCGGCACGCGGCGCACCGCCACGCGCACCGTGCCCTTCGCGGGCGAGGCCTGAAGGGCGTTGCGCATCAGGTGCGTGATGGCCAGTTGCAACAGCGTCTCGTCGCCGGAGATGTCCGGCACGTCCGGCGCCTCGTCCACCGCCACGCGCGGGGTGGGCAGATCCTCCCGGCCGTGGAGCTGGCCGATCGCGCGGTGCACCAGCTCCCCCACGTGCACGGGGCGCGGCCGGGGCTCCAGCGGGCGCACCGTGTCCAGCAGGTCGCGCACGATGTCCTCCAGCCGGATGGCCTCCTCCTCCAGCATCTCCACCGCCGCGGCGCCGGAAGGCCCCAGGCGCGATTCGCGCTTGAGCACCGCCACCGTGTTGAGGATGGCGCCCAGGGGGTTGCGCACCTCATGGGCCACCACGCCCGCCGCTTCGCCCAGCGCCGTCAGCCGCTCGCTCGCGACCAGCTCGCCCTGCAACCGTGACACCTCCGCCAGCCGTTCCTCGGCCGCGCGGTGGTGGCGCACGTTCTCCAGCGCCCCGCCAATGAGCTGCGCGAACAACTCCAGCGCGCCGGCGTTCGCGGGCGTCAGCGTGGGGGACTGCACCGCGAGCACGCCGAAGGGTTCGTCCCCCACGAAGATGGGGGCGTCCAGCGCGCGCGAGCCCGGGGGATAGATGGACTGGATGCTGTCCGCCACGTCCGGCGGATGGATCTTCCGGACCATGCCGAACGCATCCGGATGGAAGGCCGCCTTGCGCCGGACGAGCACGTCCGTCAGGTGAGGCATGGCCGACCGGTGGATGCGCACCTCATGCAGGGCCTGCCCATAGAGGCGTTCGGCGATCGCCACGCTCTCCGGCTCCTGGCGCAGCGGCCCGTGGCGCAGGAAGTCGCCCTCCAGCAGCATCACGGACACGTAGAAGCCCTGCCGGTGCACCGCCTCCACCGCCAGCTCCAGCACCGCCGTCTCATCCCGGCAGCGCAACAGCTCCGCCGCGGTGGAGACCAGCGCGGTGGACAGCCTGCGCACCGCGTCCCCGCCCTCGGCGTCCAGCAGCAACACGAGCTGCTCTTCCGGCACCCGGCCCGGTGCGTGGAGCAGCGTCAGCAGGTGCTGACGTCCGTCCGCGCCCCGCATCCGTCCCCAGGTCGGTTGCTCCGGCAGGGGCTCGCCGCGCGCAAGGGCCCGCGCGAGCGGCTCCACCCAGGCAATCTCATCCGGACTGAAGCGGGCGCTGAACTCCAGGATGGTGGGCAGCTCGCCTTCGCGCAGGCCCAGCATCGTTCGGAGCGCGTCGTTGGTGAACACCAGCCGGTCGCCTCGCACGACGAACAGCGGCACCGGCAGCACCTGGAGCAGGCCGTCCAACGTGGCGGGCGGAGTGTCGGTGCTCATCGCGATACCCGCTGGATGACGCCATCCGCTTCCCTGGCCGCCCGCCGCGTTGGATCGGGCGTCCACGAGGCCCGGGGCAATCGTCGCGCGCCGGGTCCGTAGGAAGAGGGGAAGGCACTGATGATTGGAGAGAACACCATGAACTTCTCGAACGAGCTGGACCGCAGGGACCTGGAATTGAAGTCCGTCATGGCGGTGATGGTGGCCTTCGTCGCCATGAGCGCGGTCTTCCTCGGGCAGTTGTTCTGAGGCCCTTCTTGTAACCTGACTCGCGGCCCGGTTCGCGGCCCGACTTGCGACGTCAGGGCTTCTTCGGTCGGCGGACGTACTGCTGGATGAAGTCGCGCTCCTCCGCGCGCAAGGCGCTCAGGCGCAACCCGTAGCCGCGCGGGTTCTTGCCGTCCTCCAGGGAGTTCTCCCAGATGACGGAGCTGCGCAGCGTCATCACGCGCTCCGGCTCATCGAAGCGCAGCGTCAGCTCCACCTGCGTCCCCAGTCGCAACGGCCGGTCCGTGCCGATGAAAAGACCGCCCGACGACAGGTTGATGATGCGGTGGTCGGTGAAGATGCCCGTGTTCTTCATCGTCACCCGCACGTCCGCGTGCAGCCGGTCGTCCGAGCGCCGCTCCAGCCCCACGAACTCCGCGCTCGAATACGACGGCGCGGGGCTCGCCACCGGAGCACGCCGGACCGGAGCCGGAGGAGGCGGCGCGGGCGGCGGCGGCGCGGGAGGAGGCGGCGCGGGAGGTCGCGCCGACGGGGTCATCACCGGAGGCGGACGCGGCGGCGCGGGCGGCACCGGCGCCGCC
>NZ_RAVZ01000324.1 GCF_003611635.1 Corallococcus terminator
CATGGGGGGACTCCAGGGAAGGGGGATTGCGGGGACCCTACCGGATTTCCCCCCACGACCAGGCAGCCGGACGGGCGCACGTCCTCCGGTCGCTAGGGACGCGGCGCGCGCATGAACATTTCCTGCCCCATGGCATGTCATCCCAGGTTCTCGCGTCGGGGACGTACAGCGCTCACGGGCGCGGGCCTCGCCAGCGTGTTGCTACTGGCCCCTGGAGCGCTCGCGCTGCCCCCAAAGGGAGCGCCGCTGCCGGCCTTCTCCGCGAACGACCTGACGGACGGCGCTCACGCGAGCGACGAGCTGAAGGGGCGCCCCTCGCTGGTGGTCATCATCACCGACAAGGACGCGGGCGAAGCGATGCGCGGGTGGTTCAGCGCTGCGGATGCGCACGTGCCGGACACGGTGCACCGCCAGTCGCTCATCACCCTCAAGCTGCCGTTCATCGTCAGCGAGGGCGCGGCGCGGGGCAAGGCGAAGAAGCAGGTGCCACAGGACTTCTGGAAGGACACCTGGCTGGACAAGAACGGCGGCATGGCGAAGTCGCTGGGACTTGCCTCCAGCCGCACGCCCTATGTCCTGGCGCTGGATGCGGAAGGTCGCGTGGTGGCCAGCGTCCACGCGACCGTGGACTCACCGGAAGCGCGGACCATCTGGTCCGCGCTCTCCCGGCGATGAGCCTCCGGGCCTGCTAACGCCCGTCCAGGATCTCCTGCAGCTTCTGCTTGTCCGCGGAGAAGGGGAACGCCTGGAACAGCTCGTAGCTGTTGTTCGAGTCCAGCAGCGCGGGCCGCATCACCCGGACCACCTCCAGCTTGTCGTTGGAGAAGGAGAACTGGTTGATGACGGTCATCACGTGCGACACGAGGAAGTGCTCACGCGGGACGACCATCGACAGCACGCGCATCTTGTCGCGAGGGAAGGACTCCCGGGCCATCGCCTGGGTGAGGCTGCGGAACTGCGCGTCCGTGATGGGCCGCACCACCGGCAGCGGGACCGGCTGCGGCATCGGCTGCGGCTGCGGGTAGTTGCCCGGCGGCGGCAGGCCCGTGCCGTACGGCGCGGCGTCGTCGACGTACTCGCTCAGCTTGTCCAGCTCCTCCATGGCGGCGCGGATGCTGTTGCGGCCCTGGTTGTCACGCGTGCGGGACATCGCGTCGCGCAGCGCGTTCTCCAGCTTGTCGATGCGGCGCTCCATCACCTCGCGGTCGATGACGGCCAGGTTGCGCACGGGCGGCGGAGGCGGAACCGGCTGCGGCGGGCGCGGCGTGGAGTGGCCCGGCGGAGGCGGGCGCCGCATTTCGGCGGCGGCATTGGCGGCCCCCTCCGTGCGCGGCGCGGTCTGGGCCAGCGAGGCGACGGAGGAGAGCAGCACGACAGCGAGGGTCAGGGCCTTCATGGTGTGCATCCTTGGGGGTGTTCGTCCTACGCCCCATCTGACGGGACGGAGGGCGCGGCATTCAACCCCCTTCGGAACATCCGCTGGAAGGCCCTGGCCTTCGCCGCGAGGCGTCAGGGGGTGGCGGCGCGCTTGGAGACGACCTGGCCCTCGGGGGTGACGTCGTAGACGACGGGCACGCCCGTCGCCAGCTCCAGCGCCACGACTTCCTCGCCGGTCAGCTTGTCCAGGCGCATCACCAGCGAGCGGTTGGAGTTGCCGTGGGCCACGACGAGCACGTTCTTGCCCTGGCGCAGGTCACCCGCGATGGCGCGGTCGTAGAAGGGCAGCACGCGCTTCGCGGTCATCTCCAGGGACTCGCCGTTGGGGGGCGGCACGTCGAAGGAGCGGCGCCAGATGTGGACCTGCTTCTCACCGAACTCCTTGGCCGCGTCCGCCTTGTTGAGGCCCTGCAGGTCGCCGTAGTGGCGCTCGTTGAGGGCCGCGTCGCGGATGACGGGCGGGCGCTGGCCCAGCGTCTCCAGGAGGATGGCGAGCGTCTCCTGCGCGCGGCTCAGGGCGGAGGTGTAGGCGACGTCGAACTTCAGGCCCTTGAGTGCATCAGCGGCCTTGCGGGCTTCGCCGCGGCCCTGTTCGGTGAGGGGCACGTCCACGAAGCCGGTGAAGCGGTTCTCGTGGTTCCAGAGGGACTGACCATGACGGACGAGGGCGAGGATGGGCATGGCCCCTCTGCTAGCCCAACCAGGGGGAGCGGGAAAAGGGGCAAGGTCCGTCCCCCTGTCTGGCCCGTCGGTTCCCGGCCACGCTGGGACGCGCTCAGGTGCCCAGCGCCGCCAGGCCCCGGGGCCGCAGGGCGCGCGTGAGCGCCACGATGCCGAAGAAGAGCAGGGCGGCTCCCGCGGTGATGGGCCGCACGCCCAGCCGGTCGGACAGCATCCCCAGGCCCCACACGCCCACCATGTAGCCCAGGTTCACCAGCAGCAGGAACAGGCTGCTCACCCGCGCCTGGAGCTCTGGCGGCGTTCTCGCCTGACACACCGTCTTCAAGCCCGTGAAGGCCAGCAGGTACACCCCGCCCAGGAAGAACATCGCGACCAGGGCCGCCGGCAGCGTGGGGGACAGCCAGAAGAGCGCGGAACACAGCCCCACGAGCAGCACGGACGCCTCCAGCATCCCCCGCCGTCCCATCCTCGCCACGAGCGCCCCCGTTCCAAAGGCCGCGAGGACCGCGCCCGTGCCCTGCGCCGTCAGCAGCAGCGACGTGGTGGCGGCGTCTCCACCCATCACCTTGAGGGCGAACACCGGCACCAGCCCCACAAACGGGGAGATGAGCAGGCCCACGAAGAACGACGTTC
The DNA here is from genome assembly GCF_003611635.1 of Corallococcus terminator. Lineage (GTDB taxonomy): Bacteria > Myxococcota > Myxococcia > Myxococcales > Myxococcaceae > Corallococcus > Corallococcus terminator. The sequence goes on from NZ_RAVZ01000324.1 coordinate 2,752, forward strand.
CCAGTGCCAGCGCGATGCCCGGGTCCTCCCAGGCCAGCTTCATGCCCCGGAGGATGCCGGCCCACAGCGCCTCCCGCTTCGGCAACACCGTCTGTACCGCGCCGCTCATCCGGGAGAGCACCAGCAGCACCGCCAGGAACGACAGCGTGTTGAGGAACAGCGCCCCGGCGATGCCTGCCTTCGTCAACACGAGCGCCGCGACCACCGGCCCGATGATGCGGCCCAGGTTGAACTGCGCCGAGTCCAGGCTGAGCGCGTTGTGCAGGTCCTCCGACGGGACGACGGCCACCGTGAGCGCGGTGGCGCACGGAATCACGAGCGTGTTGAGGGCGCCGTTGAGCAGCGAGATGGCCGCCACCCACGGCACCGTGAGGTTCCCCGTCGCGGCCAGCACCGTGAGCAGCGCCGCGAGCAGCCCCTGCAGGCACACGCACACCGCCATGAAGGATCTCCGGTCGAAGCGGTCAGCGAGCGCTCCACCCAGCGGCGCGAGCAGGAGCGAGGGCAGGTGCGCGAGCGCGGCGACCCCGCCCGTCCACCCGGCCTTGCCCGTCACCTCCGTCACGTAGACGCCCAGCGCGACGGTCTCCATCCACGTGCCGATGTTCGACACGAGCATGCCCGTCCACAGCCAGGCGAAGTCACGGTGCGACAGGGCCCGCAGGGAGGACGCGCGCGAAAGCAGGGAAGAGGCCACGGAGGGCCCGGTTCTACAGCGCTCTTTCGCCGCGTGCTCGGTGGGCGCACGCCTACACGTTGACTCCCTGCCTGCCTTGGGGGACGGGGGGAGTCATGACGCGGCACAAGGTCCTGGTGGTCCCCCGTGAGGTCGCAGGCGAGCGGTTGGATCGCTTCCTCACCAAGCATGTCCCCGGCCTCACCCCAGAGCGGGCCCGCGCGCTGCTGGACTCGGGGCGGGTGCGCATCCGGGGCAAGAAGGCACAAGCCACGCGCAAGCTGTGGGGCGGGGAAGAGCTGGAACTGGAGACGCCGGAGCCCCGCGCCTCCCCGGCCGCTTCGCTGGAGGGGCCCGAGCTGCCGGTGCTGCACGACGACGCGGCGTTGATCATCGTCGCCAAGCCGCCGGGGCTGGTGGTGGAGCCGGAGGGCCGCGCACCTTCCGTGGTGGGGCTGCTCGCGGCGAGATGCCCTCCGTTCGACGTGGAGGGCGTGGCCCAGCCGGGCGTGGTGCACCGGTTGGACCGGGAGACGAGCGGCTGTCTGGCGCTGGCCCGGACGGATGACGCCGTGGCCGCGCTCCTGAAGGCGTTCCAGGACAAGCGCGTGGACAAGCGCTACCAGACGCTGGTGCTGGGACAGCCTCCGGACACCGGCCGGCTGGAGGGCCCGTATGCGCGCGACCCGAAGGACCCGCGCCGCTTCACCACCCGCGTGCCCTCCGCGCGCCGGGCGGCCCTCACCTTCACCGTGCGCGAGCGGTTCCGGGACGGGGCCCTGCTGGACATCGACCTGGACACGGGCCGCACGCATCAGATCCGCGTGCAGCTCTCCGAAGCGGGCTTCCCCGTGCTGGGGGATGCCGTCTACGGCACGCAAGCCGCGCGAACGCACCCGGCCGCGCTCGCGGTGGGACGGCAGGCCCTGCACGCGTGGCGCCTGGAGGTGCCCACCTCCGCGACCGGAAGGCTCATCCAGGTGGAGTCCCCGCTGCCCGACGACTTCCTGCGCGGGCTGGCCCTACTGCGCGGGTAGACGCTCCGCTGGGTCCCGGTGCGGACGCACTCGCGGTGGTAGCCTGCCTCCTTCCAGCACGGGAGGATGGCGTGAAGCAGACCCTCATCCAGCACGGGGCGATGTCCGGGGACATGTTCCAGATCGCCGTCGCGCTCATGCTCGACCTCGAACTGCGATTGATCCTGGTGGGCTGTGGCGGCACCGGACAGGACAAGAGCGACAGCCTCTACCGCTTCTACGTCCAGGACAGCGGCATCTCCGCGACCCGCATCCACCGGATCACGGTCGCGTCCGAATCGCAGATGGAGGCCCGGACGAAGGAGATCCTCAAGAACATGCACGAGGACATCTTCCACCAGGAGACGACCAGCGTGGGGCAGGCCACCAACGTCGTCGCCGCGTCCTTTCGCGCCGAGGATGCCACGCCCCTCATCCGCCAGACCTGGCTGCGCAATGCACAGTTGGAGGAAGGCACCTTCGCGCGAATGGTCCGCGACTGGAAGGTCCCGCTGCTCGCGCCGCTCGTCGTCCTGTGGTCCCGGCAGAGCGGCGCCCTGGGCGGACTGCATCCCGAGCACGACACCAGCTACCGGGGACTCGAACTGCTGGTCGAGCGTTTCACCGGGGAAGGCTATTGCTGCCTCATCGTCGGCGATGATCCGAACGGGAAGATCGCGGGACCGCTCGGCACGGAGCGCTACCGCAAGGCCTGCCGGCTGGGCGAGTTCTGGACGCGCGCGGGCCTGGTCGGCAAGCCGCGCGTCTACCAGTTCGCGTTCTTCGAAATGCTGCGGCAGATCGTCCCGACCCTCACCCACGTGGGCATGCGCAGCGGCAACCTCGAAGCCTATGCCTACATGGGCCACCGGGTGCTGTTCCTGGAGGAGCGCGGCCGCACGGATTCGGTCCGCATGGACAAGCTCATCCACGCTGACATCCGGCTGCGCTACGCGTCCGTGAAGCTGGAGCACCTGCCCACGCGGACGGGCCGCTTCCTGATGGAGGAGTCCCTGCGGGGCTCCGTCATCGGCGCGGCGAAGGGGATGCGCAACCAGCACAAGAGTGCCGCGAAGCAGAACAACGCGGGGGCGAAGCTGCGGGAGCAACTCGGCAAAGAGGGGCTCGCCCGACTCGCCGCGCTCGAAGACCTGGAGAAGGCCAAGCTGACCGCCTTCCAGATGGACCTGAAGCGCTTCCAGATGATGAAGACGGCCGCGCCCACGGTCAAAGACTCCGTGGAGAAGCAACCCAAGGGCTTCCTGAAGCCGGACCTGGATGCCATCTTCAACACCGTCAGTGCGTTTCCGAAGCGCCAGCACCTGCGCGGCGAAGCCCAGGCGGTACCCCTCAACATCCCCTCCTTGCGCAACATCTCGTTCGCGGATCGGGACCGCATCGGCCTGGCGCGACTGGCGGCGCTGCAGACGGGTGCCCGGGTGGCCATCCTGGAACCCGAGGATGGAGACCGCGTCATCGGCTACGGCACCATCACCTCGGAGGATGGGGTGCTCATGACGGTGACGTTCAATGAAATCATCGACGCCTCCGCCTTCTTCTTCCAGCGGGGCGTGGAGTCCATGAACTTCGACAAGGGCAGTCGCTACATCCGCCCCCGCTAGACGCACTGGGAAGCCGCTGCGCCTCACGCTTCGTCTGGCATTGGCGGCCGGCCCGCGTCCCGGGGAAACTAAGAAATTTCTCAGTATCCGTGCGGATACGGTGAACTCTTGACTTCATGTGTTATTGGCTTTAGAGGTCCTGAAAATGAGAATGAGTATCGTTTTCATAAAAAGAAAGGCCCTTGCGATGAAGTCTTCTATTGCCATCCCTTCCTTGCGAATCCGCACCGCGCTGCTCTCCCTGGCCCTGTTCACGGGCTGTGGTGACTCGGAGGAGCCGGGCACCGACGACAACGGGTCGTTGTATGCCATCACCACGCAGTTGCTCGTCGCGGACCCGGTGGAGAGCTACGTCGTCGTGACGAAACAGGCGGAGCAGACGGCTTCGCTGTCGTTGGACAACGCCATCAAGGTGTCCGGCCGGGCGCTGGGCGTGGGCATCCCCAAGTCCGGTTCGCTCTACGTGGTGAGCGACGAGAGCCCGGTGGTGACGCGCTACCGGCTCAACAGCGCCGGGAGCCTGGATGAGGCCGGCACGGTGAGCTTCCTGCCCCAGGGCGTGACGTCGCTCGGGGAGTACCAGGCCAACTTCCAGTTCGTCTCCGAGACGAAGGCGTACTTCTTCGACGGGGCGACCGCGCAGGTCGTCATCTGGAACCCCACGGCGATGACCGTGACGGGCACCATCCCGATGCCGACGCTGGTGATTCCCGACACCGTCCTGGCCTTCTCGGGCGCGGTCGTCCACGTGGGCTCGCAGATCATCATGCCCGTGGGCTGGCGCCCGGTGTCGGGCGTGGGCATCACGAAGAAGGCGGGCGTGGTCTCCATCGACACGGCGACGGACACGGCCACCATCGCGACGGACGACCGGTGCGGCTACACGCACGACGCCGCGCTGGGCCTGGATGGCAAGGTGTACATCGCGACGGAGGCGTATGGCGCGGCGGTGTACCGCGTGGTCGCGGACTCGCCGGAGCCGTGCCTGCTCAAGTTCGATCCCCAGACGCGTGCCTTTGACACGACCTTCTACCGCTCGCTTGGAGACCTGGTGGGCGGTGGCACCGCGGGCGCGCTCATCCCGGGAGCTCCGGGAACGGCGTACGTGCGCGTGCTGGATGAGACCCTCGCCCCGGTCGCCGAAGGCACCCACCCCCGCACGATGGCGAGCGGGACGGGCTGGCAGTGGTGGGAGCTGAAGTTGGACACGCTGACCGCGACGCGCAAGGCGGACTTCCCGTCCACCTCCGGCAGTGTCTTCCTCTTCGAGACGGAGAACCAGACGCTCTACACCGAGTTCGGCGCGGGCGCCGCGTCCACGACGTTCCGCGTGCTGGGTGAGAACGGCAAGCCCACGCTGACCACGCAGGGGCTGTCCTTCTCCCTCGTCCAACTGCAATAGCACCGTCATTCACCGAAGCACTCCGGGCCCCCGGGCCCGATGGGCGAAAGCCTGTCGGGTTGGGGGCTCGGCGCGTAAGTCCCCACCTGGTTTCACCTCCCCCCTGGAGATTCGATGCGTCATCTGTTCCGTATCGCGGGCGTGTTCGCTGTTTCGTCGCTGTGGTCCACTTCGGCCTTCGCCACCAGCACGGGAATCACCGGGCAGTCCGGCAAGGACGGCGTGATGTGCAGCACGTGTCACAAGGGTGGGGAGGTTCCCACCGTCGTGTTGGAGGGCCCCACGACGCTGGAGCCGGGCGCCACCGGCCAGTACACCTTCATCATCCGGGGTGGAGCGGCGAAGACGGGTGGGGCGGACATCGCGGTGGACAGCGCGGACGCGAAGCTCCAGGCCGGCACCGGGATGAAGCCGCTGGGGGCGGAGTTGGTCCATTCCGCGCCGCAGGCCTTCACGGGAACCGAGCTGCGCTTCAACTTCTCGCTCGTCGCGCCTTCGACGGATGTCACGCTCAAGCTCTTCGGTGCGGGCAACTCCTCCAACGCGGACCAGAAGAGTGACGGGGACCGCGCGGCGGCCACGACGCTGAGCGTGACGGTGGGCAAGGGCTCGCCTGTCGTCGTGGATCCCATCGCGGAAGAGGACGAAGGCGGAGGCTGCTCCGCCGCGGGCAGCGCGCCCGTGTGGGGCCTGGCGCTGGCGGGGCTGGCCCTGCTGCGCCGCCGTCGGAGCTGAGGTTTCCTTCGGTGTGAACGGTGCCGGCGTCGCTATCCTGACGACCGGCGCCGTGTTCGCGCTGGCGGAGGTTCAACCCGACACGGGCTCCACCGCCGTGTCGAAGATGGACACGTTGCCTTCCACGGGCTGCTTCGGAACCTTGAGCTGGTTGGCTGGAAAGTCGGGATCCGCGTAGCCCAGGGAGAGCCCGCAGAGGATGACGAGCTCGTCGGGCAGGGCCAGTTCGCGGCGGATGACTTCGGGATACGTCGTCAACGCGGCCTGGACACAGGTGCCAATCCCGCGCGCCGTCAGTCCCAGGACCAGCGTCTGGAGATACATCCCCACGCCCACCGCGTCCACGAGCCCCAGGTCCCGGTGCATGCACAGGATGCCGGCCGTCGGCGCGCCGAAGAATTCGTAGTTGCGCTGGGACGCCCGCGCCCTTCCGGCGTCATCGTCCCGGGCCACTCCCATCGCTCCGTAGACGAGCGTCCCCAGCTCCCGGCGGTGCGCACGGAAGGAGGCTGGCAGCGGCGCCAGCTCCCTCGGATTCGAACGCACCTCTTCCCGCAGGGCCTCCCGCAGGCGCTCGATGCGTTCGCCTTCCACGAGAAACAGCCGCCAGGGTTGGATGTTTGAATTGGAGGGTGCGAGCTGCGCGAGTGACAGCGCCTCCGTGAGCAGCCCGCGAGGAACCGGGGTGGGCAGGAAACGGCGGATGGAACACCGGCTTCGGACGAGTTCTTCGAAGTCGAACAGGGGGGCCTCCTCAAACACAGTGCAGGAGCCTGTCACGATAGAAGCCGTGCCTCCCGGGCAACAAGAGCAACACATCCTGTGGTCCCGCCAGCAACAGGCGCCCGACGCGAGGGTGTGCGCGCCAGGGTGTTTCAACCCCTTGCTTCCGAGTGCGGAGTGACTGCCACCGCCTCCAGTCGATTGCGTCCTTCCGAGCCGGAAACACGTTGGTACGGCTCGTGAAGTGAGCGGGACCACCCACGGGTCGCGGCGGTACTTGCGCGGCGTGGGAGGGGACGCCCCGGGGGATGGGGCTTCCGACACTTCTGGAATGGAGGCAGGACCATGCAAAGCCGCAAATGGCGAGTCATCTCCCACGCAGGCGCCGCCGTCATGACCCTGGGCCTGATGTCGGGCTCCGTGGCCATTGGAGCCGATGCCCAGCCCGGTTCGGAGCAGGGCTCGGACATCCCGCCCAGCCGCGTCATCGCGGGCCGCAAGCTGCACCAGCCGCCGGCGTTGAGCGGAGCGGGGGAGGATGCGCGCAAGAGCGTGAAGGAGTTCGTCACCTGGGCGGGGCAATCCGTGGTGCTGGAGCAGAACGACGCGCGCAAGGTGCTGCGCGCCGCCGCCGGGAACCCGGACGTCATCCAGGCGTTCACCCAGGAGATCCTGGAGGCGCACAAGTCCGGTGACTCCAGCCGCGCGCTGGTCGCGCTGGGCCTGCTCGGCGAGATGCGCACCTATGACGGCGCGAAGTTCCTCGCGGAGTTCGTGCGCATGCCGCTGCCCACGAAGGGCACCGTCATCGAAGGGGAGCTCCAGGAAGAGGCCCAGCAGGCGCGCCTGCAGGCCAAGGCCGTGGCCGGCATCGCGTACCTGCGCGATGAGGAGTTCGACCGGGAGGTGCTGTACCAAGTGGGCGCGCACCCCTCCGTCATCGTCCGCGCGGAGGCCATCAGCGCCTTCCTGTGGAATCGGGGCGACACGCTGGAGGCTCGCAAGACGGTGGAGCCGTTCGTCCGCCGCGAGGAGTTACTGCTCCTGGAGCGCGTCCGGCGCGTCAGCGGCGAGAACGCGGAGACGTTCAACCGCAAGCTCAATGCCTACCTGAAGGCCCACCCGGAAGTGCAGGCGCCCAAGCCCGAGCCGAAGGAGCCCCGTCCGCCCGAGGAGAAGCCCTACACCTTCGACGTCACCCCTCCGAAGTTCTGACCTGACCTCACGACCGAGGAGCGAGAACGCCCATGAATTTCAAGCAAGGCATTGCCCTGATGTCGTCCCTTCTTGCCTTTGGCCTGGGAGCCGAGGCCGGCGCCGTCTGTGTCCAGACGGGCGCGAGCCAGGCGGACCGGGACCTCTGGAACACCCACGGCTGCTGGCAGGACTTCTACCTGTGGCAGTACCGGGCCTATGGCCTGAGGGGCGGGGACTGGAGCAACCGCGGCTGGAGTGACGCCTGCAACGTGTCGCTCGAATTCCCCAAGCACTGGAACGCGTCCTACCTGCTGACGTACGGCATGGAGGACAACTACGCCCAGTCGTTCCACGGCACCGCGGACTACCGGGGCACGGCGGAGGCGCCCAACAGCAACTTCCACGACAGCCTCTACCACAGCGTCAGCGACCGCACGGATATCTTGGGCTCCTTCTCCCCCCGGTTCTGGCCGTGGGACACGGACAAGGTGGAGACCGCGTGCCCGGTCTACAACCCGAACGCCATCAGCTCCGACCCGGCCTCCCGCGCGGGTGACTACATGCACGAGGGCTGGCACGCAAACTTCGACAAGTACAACATCAACAATGGCAATACCGGCGGTCACCGGCCCGGGCCCCAGGGCTCCTGCACCGTCAACGGCTGCGACTACTTCTACTTCCATGGCATCAGCAAGTATGCCTTTGGCGCCATGTGGGAGAACAACGGGACGGCCAGCCGTTTTCACTCGCCCAACCAGGTGCAGGTGGAGTTCCTCTGCGACGTGGCGGATCAGTCGCAGTGGTGGATTCCGTTGAGCGTGCGGCAGACGGCCGCGGCGAATGCCAACAGCCGCGCCGTGTCGCGCTTCATCAATGGCCCGGGGTATAGCTGCGGCAGCCCCCGTCCCTGGTAGTCAGATGAACCGCTGGCGCATTCGGAGCGCGAAGCCATGACGTCGTTTCGGATGCGCTTGTCCCCGGCCCTGTGCCTGCTCGCGCTGGTCTGCTGTTCCAGTCCCCAGCAGGGCGGGGCGGGGGAGCAGGGCACGTGGGAGTCCTTG
>NZ_RAVZ01000325.1 GCF_003611635.1 Corallococcus terminator
GGCGTCGATGGTGCGGATGGATCGCATGGCCCGGGGCACGGTGCTGCTGGAGAAGGGCGAATGGGTGGAGGTCCCGGCGCCCGCCCCCGGGAAGGTGGTGTCGGTGGACGTGGGGCTGGGTCAGAAGGTGACGGCCGGGCAGGTGCTGGCGCGGCTGGAGACGGCGTCGGGTCCGGTAGAGCTCACGGCGCCCCAGGCGGCGACGGTGGGCCGCCTGTTGGTGGAGCAAGGGGCGGAGGTGGTGGCGGGCCAGCCGGTGGTGGCGGTGAGGGATCCGGAAGCGTTGCCGTCGCTCCATGTGCTGCTTCCGGGGGCGTACCGGTCGGAGCTGGCCCCAGGAATGACGCTGGAGTACCGGATGGAGGGCATGCCCGCGCCTCTCGATGCGGTCATCGAGAAGGTGGAGGATCCGGAGGCGTCACTCCAGTACGCACGGGCGAGGAAGTCCGAGATGGCGACAGGGGGAGACGGCGCCGTGCTGGTGCGTGCGCACGCGCCGGCGCGAGCCTTCATCCGGGACGGGCGGTCACGCCTCTACCAGGACGGGAGTACCGGCAGCGCCAGGGTGAAGCTGGGCACGCAGCGACTGCTCATCGCGTGGTTCCCCGGGCTGCGCCATGCGCTGCCGTGAGGATGCCTGACGCTCAGGCGCCCTGACGCGACAGCCTGCGCTCCAGCCGTTCCAGCCGGAGCTGGTGGTCCGCAGGCAGCTCCACCGGGGCCGCCAGGCGTGCGTGGTACAGCGCCCGGGACAGGTCCTTCAGCGAGTGCTCGTAGAGCTTCGTCAGCGACAGGTGCAGCGTCGCGCCCTGCCCGGGCCGGGCGAATGTGAGCGCTCGTTGCAGGTGCGACACCGCGGACTCGCAGTCGCCGGCCCTCCGGCAGAGGCGAGAGGCCACCACCAGCGCCTCGATGCCCACGTTCCCACCGCCCTCCGCCGCCGCCTTCGCGAACGCGAGCGCCCGCTCCGCATCCCCTGCCCGCTCCGCCACCACCGCGAAGCCGAGCAGGTCGCGCGGATCCTGGGCCTCTGTCCCCTCCGCCCGGAAGCGGCGCACAAGGTCGCCCAGCAGCGCCGCCAGCAGCAGCAGGTCCTTCTGGTTGTGCTCCAGCACCGGCACCAACTCCGAGCCGTCCGTGCCGCGCAGGAATCGGAAGTACAGCTCCGGGATGAGCGCCCCGTCCACGTCATCCACCCGGTGATGCCCCAGCACCTTCGACTCCAGGTGCACCAGCCGCGCGCCCTCGCCCCGGTGCTTGAACACGCGCCGCGCGCAGTGCAGCAGGTCCAGGTGCGGCAGCTCCTTCGGCACCGGCACCCGGTTGAGCACGAAGCGCGTGCGCAACAGCGGCCAGTCGAAGCTCTTGCCGTTGTACGTGACGAGGCAGGACGACGACGCCATGCGCTCGGCCAGCAGCCGCAGCATTGGCGCCTCTTCGCCCATGCGCCGGAGGAAGAGCTGCTGCACGCGCAGGGAGCGTCCTTCGAACCACGCCAGCCCCACGAGGAAGGGCACCGTGCCCGTGCCGCCCGCGAGCCCCGTCGTCTCCGTGTCCAGCATCAGCATCCGCGTGAAGTCCACCGACTCCAACTCCGGATGCAGCGCGAGGCTCGCCACCAGCCGGGCCTCCACGTCGAGCGCCGCCGCCACCGGGGCCATTCCGTGGTGATGCTCCGGCGGATACACCTGCTCCGCCACGTGCACCGTGCCGAACGACGTCGTGCGCGCTTCCACCGGCAGCGCCCGGGGCTCGGGCACCGGGGCCACCGCCCGCCGCGCGGAGGCCGTGCCCTGTCGCTCCGCCCAGAACGACAGCATCTGGCGCAGCGATTCCACCCGGGGATCCACTGGAGCGTCCGCGACGCCCGCCTTCCGGGCCGCGAACCGACGCCGCGCTTCCTCGCGCAGGTCAACGAGACCGGAGGATTCTCCGCCGTGTTCCTGGAGCGCGACGGGGCCCGAAGTGCGGACCTCGCCCGTCCGGTTCACGTCGAGGACAGGCCCCTCCTCACCATCCATCGAGAGGCGCTTGCGGAGCACGTCCACCAGCACCTCCGCGATGGTGGTCGTCCCTGCTTCTTCCGCCGTCGGAGCACCGACCTCCGCCCGCGCCTCCACCACGGTATTCACCGGGACGGGCGTCCCACGCGAGCCTCCGGGGCCCGCGCTGGTGAGTCGCGACAGCTTGCGCTTCAGGTCCATGCGCCGTCCGTGCTCCTCACTGCACCCCAGCGACGCCGAGCGCCGCCAGCAGGTCCAGCGCCAGCCGCTTGCGCGGATGCGTTCCCACCGGAGCGCTCCCCGGCTGCCCACCCGCCGCCGGCCCGATGCACGCCGGACACCCGTCCTCGCACGGACACGACTCCAGCAGCTTGCGCCCGCGCAGCAGCAACTCCTCGCGCTGATCGTACAGCCGCGTGGCCAGTCCCACGCCGCCGGGCACGTTGTCGTAGAGGAACAGCGTCGGCTCGAAGCCCACCCCACCCTCCTTGCGCGGCGGACCGTCCGGCTCATCCCGGCTGCCGAGCGTCCGGCCCAGGTCGCGCGGGTCGCTCATCAACCCCACGCACGCCACCGTGCGCAGCGCCGAACCCAGGCCGCGCAGCGCATCGATGACCGCCGGCCGGGGTGCGTCCATGGACCGCACCACCGCCTCCGGCACCGTCAGCCACAGCGCCGTGGTGTGCATCTGCATCTCCGGCAGCCGCACGTCGCCGTAACCGACGTTCTCATGCGTGTGGTACTTGATCTTCTTGTAGCCCACGACCTTCTCGATGACGGACACCTCGCCGAGCCCCGCGTGCAGCGTCGGGCCCACGGGCGCGCCCTGGTCCTCTTGAATCACGCTCACGCGCACGTTCGTCATCGCGTCGGTGAAGTAGTCCGGTGCCACCTTGCGCACGAACGCCTTGTGGTTCTCCAGGTCCAGCAGCTCCACCTGATACTGCTCGGAGTCGTGCTGGTAGATGGCCTGCTCGTGCAACTGCGTGTGCGCGGAGCGGAAGTCCATCTCCGCCAGCGTCCGATCGCTGCCGCGCTCGATGACCACCACGTTGTCCCACCCCACGCTGCGCAGCGACACGTGGTGTGCCGGGTACGCGTCCGACGACCAGTGGAACATCCGCCGCCCGCCCTCCGCCGCCTGCGACGGGTGCACCACCTGATGCTGCGTGAGGAAGTCCAACGCCTCCGTGGTGTTCTCCACCGGCACGTCCCCGAACGCGTCCCCTTCCTCGAAGGGCAGTTCGAAGGCCGCGCATTTCAGGTGCTGCACGAGGATCTCCACGTTGTCCGGATCAATGCGCGCGTGCTCCACCGGCGCGCCCGTGAGCGCCTTCGGATCCGACGCGAAGTATTGATCCAGCGGCGCGCTCGAAGTGACGAGCAGCGCCAGGCTCCCCATGCCCCGGCGCCCTGCCCGTCCGAAGCGCTGCGACAGCGCGGCCACGGAGCCCGGGTAGCCCGCGCACACCACCGCGTCCAGCGACCCGATGTCGATGCCCAGCTCCAGCGCGTTGGTGGCCACCACGCACCGCACCTCGCCCGCGCGCATCGCGGCCTCGGTGGCGCGCCGGGTGCCCGGCAGGTAGCCGCCCCGGTAGCCCTGGATGAGCGCCGGGTCCAGCTTCTCCTCCACGAACCGGTCGCGCAGGTACTTGAGCATCACCTCCACGTTGTTGCGGGACTGCCCGAAGAGCAGCGTGGACACCCCCGCGCGCACCAGATCCGACGTGAGCCGCACCGCGCTCTTGAGATAGCTGGCGCGGATGCCCAGCTCCGCGTTCACGACCGGTGGGTTGTAGACCAGGACGCGCCGCTCGCCGGACGGGGCGCCGCTCTCCGACACCAGCGCCACCTCGCGCCCCAGCATCCGCTCCGCGTGCGCCTTCGGATTGCCGATGGTCGCCGACGCCAGGATGAACGTGGGGGACGCCCCGTGGAACCGGGCCACCCGCTGCAACCGGCGCAGCACGTTGGCCAGGTGTGAACCGAAGACACCCCGGTACGTGTGCAATTCGTCGATGACGACGTAGCGCAGGTTCGCGAACAGCCGCGCCCAGTTCGCGTGGTGCGGAAGGATGCCCGTGTGCAGCATGTCCGGGTTGGTGAGCACCACGCCCGCGCGCTCCCGGGCCGCTCGCCGTGCATCTCCCGGCGTGTCGCCGTCGAAGGTGATGGCGCCGTGGCCCAGGCCCGCCTCGCGCATGAACGCCCGCAGCGACTCTTCCTGATCGCGCGACAGGGCCTTCGTGGGGAACAGGTAGAGCGCCCGAGCGTCCGGTTCACGCGCGAAGCGGTCCAACAGCGGCAGGTTGTAGCAGAGGCTCTTTCCGGAAGCGGTGGGCGTGGCGATGACCAGGCTCTCCCCGTCCCGGGCCCGCTCGAAGGCCTCCGCCTGATGGGAGAAGAGCTGCTCCACGCCCCGCTTGCGCAGCGCGTCCCGCACCTGCGGCGCCAGGTCCTCCGGCAGCGGCGCGAAGACCCCGGCCCGAGCCGGCGTCACGGCGTCGTGGACCATGTTCGGCCACACCTGCCGGTCCGTCCGCCAGCCCTGGAGCACGGCATCCAGCCCGCGAGCTCCCGACCATGGTGTGCGACGCGGGCCGGAAAAAGCCTCGGTTTCCTTCTCGGGCTTCATAGGGCCGGGCACTGTACAGACGTGTACCGGGAAGGACAACGCGCGTCACACTCCCGCCTGGAACCCGGCGGGTGACCGTTCCCGACGCACTCCGGTTTCACGTTCCTGGCTTCAAGTACGGAGATTTACTGAGAGTCAGTCGCCGGGAGCGGGTCAGGCCTCTTCGTCCGGCAGAAGCATGCGGAGGAGCGCGTCGTCGGGGCCGCGCGGAAACCAGCCAGGGGGAGGCGGACTGGAGAGGAGCACATCGCCGGCCCGGTCAACACGCTCCTTGTGTGTTTCTGGGGTGTAGGCGAACCACGAGCCGAGTGCCTTGGCGACCTTGAATCGGTTTGCGTCATCCAGCACGGCTGGCCACCCGCTGGGAAGGCTCTGAGACAAGAGGCGCACGAGAACATCACGGACAAAGCGCGTGACCCACTTGCTCTGTTCCGCCTCTGCGAGCAACCCGCTCAATACCTGCACCGCAGCGATGTCATCGTCACCAAGCTCGTCGGCCAGCACGTACAGTGGGACAGCAGGGCGCGCATCGGCAAAGGCCGTGAGTGAGTCAAAGCCGCGTGCGCGGACTCGCTCATACAGGCGCGCCTTGATGTTGCCCCGCCATGCATCTCCGCCGCTCATTGTCTTCTCCCGGGCGTGAAGTTCATCAGGATCCGGTAGTCCTTCATTCGATCCGCAACGATGTCCAGGACCTCATTGCGCGTCAACAGCCGGCCAGCCTTCGTCTCGGCCTTGCGCAGCGCATCCATGATCATCCGGTTCCACTCACCGGGCCATGTGCGCCCCAGTTTCCAGTTCCCCCCACCGTGGATCGCCTCGTGGTGGGCCCGCTCCATCTGGACGCAAAACTGATCAATGTCCATGTCACCCTTGAAGCCGCGCTGCTCGAACCACTCGCGGTGCTCCTGCGGCAGCACATGGTGTTTCGGAGCGTCCGACATGCCCGCCCCCGCTCTGCCCGTCACCTGCATGCCGCGCACCTCGGGGCTGTCCCCCAGCGCGTCGCGTACGCCCTGGGGCAGGTCCTGATGCGCCTGGGCCATCGTGGCCTGTCCGCCCTGAATGAGGACGGCCGCGCCGACGGCAGGAACGGAGATGACGCCCGCCTGCACGAGCCTTCGCATCATCTCCACCCACTCGGCGGAGACCACCATCCGCGAGCCCACCATGACGCCACCCGAACTCATCACGAGGCCCACACCCAGCGTCATGGGGGTCGAGGGCGGCACGCGTGGCATGGCCATCTTCATGGTGGAGATCATCGCGACCATCTCCACCGCCTGCATCGCCGCGATGACCTGCCCGCCAAATTTCAGGGTCTCGCGGGTCTCCCGCTGGAGCGTGTCGAATTCACGCGTCAGCTTCCCCATCATCTCGGGCATCGCGGTCGTCGCCGCCTCCACCTGCTCCGGGTCCAGTGAGGCAAGGCCCGTCAGCGTGGGCTCCATCAGCCCCCGCACGCGATACAGGTCCGCGAAGAGCTTCTCGACGCTGCACATGGGGCAGTTTCTGAGAATGGCGTCAGCGAGGTGGAGGAAGTCCACCCAGGTGGCCAGCAGGAGCGTCCCGAATTGAGCCGCCTGGAGCTTTGGCCCCGTCATGCGCAGCAGGCCCAGTTCCATGTCCGTGTCGCCAACTTCCGAGGCCGCTTCCGTCAACGTGGTAGCGCCCCCAAGCGCGCCATGAAGCCACGTCACCTGCTTGGAGCCCTGGTCGAGGTAGCGCGTGAAGACGCCGGTGAGGCTGAAGCCCCAGAGGTCCGGAGGACGGGCCGCCAACTTGGTGAACGCGGCCTCGACGTGGGTCAGGGAGCCCTTCACGTCTTTCGTCGCGTCGAGGACTGCCTGCCGTGTCACTGCTGCGCTCCGGGCCTCGCCCCCAGGGGCTGACTCCCTGCTGACGTCTCCCACGGCTGTCACGTCGTCACGCGGCTGCTGGCGGCGCAGGAGCCGTTGCTCAGACCCGGAGAGGACGCGTGGGAGAGCGTTCCAGGCGCGCGGGGGCTCGTCGTTCGGAGCCTCCACCCAGGCGGGCGAGGAGGCTTCTCGCGGTGCGTAGCTCAAGCTTCGACCTCGCCCAGGCGCTTGCGACACGGAGACGCATCCCGTGGCCATCAACACCAGGGCCAGCACCAGGGCGTCAACGCGCATCGTCCACCCCCAGGCCCACCGAGGCGAACGCCCCCGGCCGCAGCGTCCCTTCCGGCGTGGGGAAGAGCAGCGTGCCGCCCGTCCCCATCGTGTAGAGCTTCCCACCCAGGAATCGCCAGCGGGCTTCGGCGGCCCCCAGGTAGCGTGCCCCGGGCTGCCCCATGCCCACTCCGAGCCCCTTCAACGCCACTTCGAGGCTGCGCGCGAAGAACTGCACCGCCACGCGCCCGTCCACGTCGAAGCGGCCCCAGTTGAAGGCCTCTACCCCCAGCGACAGCTTCAGGTGCTTGGAGAGGCCGCCGTAGCGGACCGCGTCCCAGCCCACCTCCGCCTCGCCATAGGCGGAAGTCCCGTCCGGGAAGTGGGCCTCCGCCAGTGGCACTCCCTCCGGCCCCGCCGCTTTGAAGCGCGCCAACTCGTAGTCCGGGCCGAAGTATCCCTGTCGAAAGCCACCCTGCTGCCTGCGCACCTCCAGCCGCAGCCGCATGTCCAGCGCGGGTGTTACCGCATCCGCGCCCGCGCCTACCACCGCCCCCCATGCGCCGCCCGCGTCGGGCCGTCCGCCCCAACCGGCAAGCAGGTGGGCCTCGAAGCCCGGCCGCACCACCACCACGGCGGTTCCATCCAGGTGCGCCAGCGTCACCGGAGGCGCGCGGCCTCCGGCCTCCCCCCAGTCATGCACCGCCGACAGTGCCAGCGTGTAGCGACCCGGCTTGCGGGGCTGGCCGAAGAGGACGTGCTGCACGTCCAGCGCGACTTCCGCCCCCATGAGACGCGCGCCCAGCACGTCCGAGGCAAATGCCTGCGTGTAGAGGGGACCCAGCGTGCCGGTGAGGAATCCCCCGGCCGGGTGGTAGTCGGGATTGCTTCGGTTGGAGTAGCGCCGGACGATGTGCGCGGACAGCAGGCTGTAGGACTCCAATGCGCCGAACCAGACGCCCACGGGCGCGTCGTTCGAGCCCAGCTTGAGGCCGCGCACGAGCTGGCCCCAATCAGAGAGGCTGTCCCAGTCCTCCCGCCGCACGAGGCCCGTGCCTTCCCTTCCACGCCACAATTGCAATCGTACCGGGGCGCCCAGATTGAGGCCGAAGTCCTCGCCGCGCTCGAAGACGAGGGTGGGCTCCACCTGGAGGAAGCCCTCGTCCGTGCCGACCCCCGCGCGCGGCAGCAGGACCAACGTCGTCGCATCCAGCCGCAGCAGCGAGCGCCACGCAGAGTCCCGCACGCGCTGTTCCTCCCCGGCCTGCGTCTCGGGGACCTCCTCCGCCCCCGCGACGACCGGCCAAGCCAGCAACAGCCATACCGCCCCACTTCGCATCATTCGCATACACGACTCCTGTGAGCGCCCCGGCGAAGGGAGCAAAGAGCACACGTCTGACGTTCAGCCCGGAACGGGCCGGCTGCTCGTCGCTGCCCAGAGGTGAGGGGAACGGGGCCGGCCACGTCCAATCCCCCGCCGCCCGGCTGGCGCCCGCTCGGCCCTGACGACGAGTTGCTCCGCACGCTCTTGCCTGACGAGGACGCCCGAGGACGACCCCAGCGGCGTCCTTCGTCCGAGCAAGTCTCGTCCCGACCCCGTCGTTGGAGCAGCGACGAGTCGCATGTCTCGACTTGCCTGACGGCCGCGACCTAGTGTCCCGCGCCCGTGGCGCTCGCGATCTTCCTCTTCACGTACATCTTCATCGCCGGGGCACGGCTGCCCTTCGTCAAACTGGACCGTCCCGGAGGCGCGCTGCTGGGCGCCACGCTGATGGTCGTCGTGGGCGTCGTCACGCCCGCGGAGGTGTTCGGCCACAGCGCGGACCGGGCCCAGCAGGCCATCGACATGGACACCATCGTCCTGCTGCTGGGGATGATGCTGCTGGCCGCGTACCTGTCCCAGGCGAAGTTCTTCCGCGCCACCGGTGCGAAGGCGCTGCGCGTGGCCCACACGCCCCGCGTGCTGCTGGTGGCCGTCACCTTCGTCAGCGCAGTGCTGTCCGCGTTCCTCGTCAACGACACCGTGTGCCTGTTCCTCACGCCGCTGGTGCTCGTGGTGGTGGAGGACGCGCGCCTGCCGCCCGCGCCCTACCTGCTCGCGGTGTGCATGGGCAGCAACAGCGGCTCGGTGGCCACCTTCACCGGCAACCCGCAGAACATGCTGATTCAAGGCGCGTCCGGCCTGGGCTACGCGCGGTTCGCTGGCTACATGGCCCTGCCCGCCCTGATCTCCACCGCCATCGTCGCGATCGCGCTCCTGTACCTGTTCCGCAAGGAGCTGCCCTCCGCGCGCTTCGACACGCACCCGCCCCCCGTCGACGTGGACCGCAAGCTGCTCGGGCTGGCGCTCGGGGTGCTGCTGGGCGTGGTGGTGGCGTTCTTCGCGGGCCTGCCCATGAGCTGGAGCGCGCTCGCGGGCGGGGTGCTGGTGATGTCGCTGTCCGGACACGACTCGCGGGATGCGCTGGAGCGCGTGGACTGGGTGCTGCTGCTCTTCTTCGCCAGCCTCTTCGTCGTCGTGCACGGGGTGAACAAGGCAGGCTGGGCGGAGGAGATCCGCCTGGTGTTCGCCCCGCTGATGGCCGGGCCCCCGTGGCGCGAAACGCTGGGCTTCGCGTTCCTCACGCTCGTGGCCTCCAACCTCTTCAGCAACGTGCCCTTCGTGATGCTCGCCCGGGCGTGGGTGCCCGCCATGCAGCAGCCGGAGCTGGCGTGGCATGTGCTCGCCCTGGGCTCCACGCTCGCGGGCAACCTCACCCTCGTCGGCAGCGTGGCGAACCTCATCGTCTTCGAAGCCGCGCGCGGCAAGGTGCGCATGACCTTCTTCGACTACCTGCGCGTGGGCGTGCCCGTCACCCTCGTCAGCTTCGTCGTCGGACTGGGCGTGCTCCTCGCGGAGCACGCCTTCTTCCCCTGAGGCGGGGGCCTACGCGTCCGGATCCGGCAGCTCGCCCGGAGGCAACTGTCGCTCGGGCGGCGTCGGAAGCGGCGCGGCCGCGGGCGTGACGGCGGAGGGCACGGTGTCCACGGCCGTGTCACCCGTGGGCGCGGCGCCCTTGCGGTTCTGCGGCGTCAGGTCCTTCACGAACATGTCCGCCACCTTGTCCAGGAGCGCGGTCATAGCCAGGCGGTACAGCTCCGGCTCCTTGCCGACCTTGAACGGATCCAGGTGCGGCTCGCCCTGATCCACCGCGTCCATGTCGAAGGGCCGGCGCCACAGCTCCGCGCGGCCGTCCACCCGGAACATGCGCCCGTAACCCTTGAGGTAGGCCCCGGCGCGGCCGTCCTCGCTGCGCATGCCGAAGTCCTGGATGACGAACTCCACGATGGTGTCCGCGCCCAGCGGGGCCATCAAGTCGTAGTCCGGGGCGTTGGCGGGCACCTCCTCCACCAGGAAGCTCTCCAGCGCGGTGGCCACCCGGGCCGGATCCAGGACGTCCGTCCACGGCGCCTCCTCCGGCAGGCGCGACAGGGTCGTGACGCGCAGGCGCTCCGACAGCTCGAAGCGCGTCACCGCCTGCTGCAACTTCACGGTGAGCCGCCGGTCCGCCTCCTTGTCCTCCAGCTTCTTGAGCTTGCCGGAGTAGGCCCCGTCCTCACGGAACACGAGGCTCTTGGGCCCCGCGCCGTCCTCGATGCGGGAGATGAAGGCCGGCCGGTGGACCCGATCCAGATCCGCGCCGGAGAGGCGCTGCGAAGCGCAACCGACAGTGAAGGCCAGGAGGATTGCCGCGAAAAGAGGGCTACGCACCATGGTGGTAAGGCTACCCCATCCCCGCGCCAGGGGCCCGTTTGCGACCCGCCAGAGGCCCTGGAGCGGGGGCTGGCTGCTATGCTGCCGGGCCGTGACCGCTCCCCCTTCCGTTCCCCCCGGCCCGGGCCCCAACCGCAAGCGTCGGCTTGGGGAAATCCTGATGGACGCCGGACTTTTGACCGAAACCCAGCTCCGCACCGCGCTCGCCGAACAGCGCAAGTGGGGCGGGCGCCTGGGCCTCACCCTGGTGCAGATGGGCTACGTGGACGAAAACTCCATGGTGCACGCCCTGTCGCGGCAGTTGGCCATCCCCACCGTGGACCTGGACAAGCACGTCCCCTCCCCGCCCGCCATCCAGGCGCTGCGCGTGGACATCGCCGAGCGCTACACCGTCTTTCCCATCAGCGTGGACCTGGCGTCGAAGACGCTCACCGTGGCCACGTCGGATCCCACCAACGTGGAGTCGCTCCAGGAGCTGGGCTTCCACGCGGGCCAGCGGCTCCAGGTGGTGGTCGCGACCGCGTCCTCCATCGAACGCGCCATCCGGCACCACTACCACGGCGAAATCACCTCCACGGCCGCCACGCCCC
>NZ_RAVZ01000326.1 GCF_003611635.1 Corallococcus terminator
AGCATGCTGGGCGGGGCGGCCCTGGGGGCCCGGAGCGTGGCCCGCATGGCGCGCTGATGGCCGCGATCAGGATTCGTGGCGCTGTTCAGCAGATGGAGTTGTGACCCGGAAGTGTCATCGAGCGGCAAAACATCCTCGCATCGCGGCGGCCTTTGATTAGAAGGGGCCCCGCATGCGCACCGGGAAGGGTCGGCCGGGCGCGAACGTGAGGGGATGCTCGATGCGTGGAAACAACAAGTGGACGGGGCTGGCGCTGGTGGCGGGTCTCGCGGTGTCGGCGAACGCGGTGGCGGCGGAAGCCCCCAACCTGAACAGCGATCCGGGCCGGGCTTCGGACTTCGGTCAGCCGGGCCAGTTGGTCATCAGCCAGGATGCGTCGGGCTTCCTGGGCTACAACACCGGCAACGAAATCTTCCAGATCAACCTGGAGCCGGCGGCGGACTACTTCCTCCAGCAGAACCTGTCGATCGGCGCCGCCGCGCAGTTGGCGCTGGGCTTCGGTGACGCCACCATCGTGGGGCTCGGCGTGCTGGGTCGCGTGGGCTACAACCTGCCCCTGAACGAGCGCGTGTCGTTCTGGCCGAAGGTCGGCTTCGGCATCCACTTCGGGCACATCCCGGACAACAGCGACGTGTCCTTCGTCCTGGACGTCTACGCGCCCATCCTCTTCCACGTGACGGAGCACTTCTTCGTCGGCGCGGGTCCCCAGATGCGCGCGCTCATCAGCGACCGGGGCTTCAGCTTCGGCAGCAGCCAGGGCAACTTCTCCGGCAACGACGTGACGATCGGCATCTCCACGACGGTCGGCGGCTACTTCTAGTCGCAGGCTTCGCTTCCGACACCCTGGCCGCGTGCCCGGGTGTTGGAAGCAGGCAGGACCCGTGGGGTAGGGGCTGTCGGGTTGACGTCCCACGTTGGATGTGTTGGGTTGGAGGTCGTCATGTCCGTGCTTCCGTTCGCCTCCCGGCTGCCCGCGTTCGCGCCCATCCATCCGTTGGGGCGGGGACCGCTGGGTGAGTGGGTGTCCCTGGTGTGGCCGCTGGAACAGGGGCAGCGGGGCGAGTACCCCCTGGTGGTGAAGACGTACCTGCTGGCGGCGGGGCTGGGGCCAGAGGCGCGACAGCCGCTGGAGGAAGCGCTGACGCGGGCGGTGCCGTTGCGGCATCCCGGCATCGCGCGGCTGCACGGCTTCCAGGTGGACGCTCGCGACACGCTGACGGTGGTGTCGGACTACGTGCCCGGCTGTTCGCTCGCGACGGCGCGGCGGCGGGTGGCGGGACGGGGTGCGCGGCCGTCGGAAGCGTTCGTGTGTCACGTGGGCGCGGAGGTGGCGGGTGCGCTGCACGCCGCGCATGCGACGAAGGTGGTGCACGGGGACGTGCGCGCCAATCGCATCCGGCTGGGGCCCCAGGGCGACGTGACGCTGACGGACTTCGGGTTGCGCCCCGCGTGTCGGTTGCTGCGGCGCTTCACGGCGCCGGCCCGGCCGGATGAGGTCGCGCCGCTGCCGGTTCTGGAAGAGGCGCTGGACGTGCCGCTGGATGCGCACACGGACCTGCGCGCGCTGGGGCGGGTCTTGTTGGAGCTGGCCACCGGCCAGGCCGCGGCTTCGGTGGAGGTGGAGGTGGGGCTGCGCGAGGTGTCTCCCGGGCTGCGGGAGGTGCTGGGCCGGCTGCTGTTGGAGGCGCCCCGGGAGGAAGACACGGGGGCGCGGCTCCAGGCGGACCTGCGGGCGTGTTGTCACACGGGCGCGGAGGTGGTGCGGGAGGTGGCGGCGTTGCCGGGTGCGGGGCCGCTGTCGCCGGTGGATGCGTACGTGGGGGCGGCGTCGATGATGGCCGCGCCGGTGTCCGTGCGGACGCACGTGCTGAAGTCCTGAGCGACGCCTTCCTGCCGTGCCCGGGAGCGTGCGGGCGTGGGCTCCGCCGGGAGCTCCAGAGAGGGAATGGACGACCCCTGGGGGGAGCCCGTTAGGCTCCCGGGAGTGATTTCATCCGTCCACTTCGAGCACTTCCGGTGTCTGCTTGGCGTGAGGCTCTCGCTGGAGCCGTTGACCGTCCTGGTGGGGCCCACGGCCTCCGGGAAGACGGCGGTGTTGGAGGGCCTCCAGCATCAGCTCGCGTACGAGCCCACCGACTTCTGGCGTCTGGATGAATCGCGGCCGCTCTCCATCGAGTGGACGTACGCGCACGGTGACCGCACGGGCGTGGTGTATCCGTTCAACGTGATGGACACGCTGCCGGGGCAGGGACACTCCACGCAGCAGTTGGCGCTGAGCATGGAGGCGCTGCGCGCGGGAGGCTCTTCCGCGAAGGCCACGTGGCTGGAGCGCAAGGGCGGCAACCTCGCGAGCGTCTTCGCGGCGCTGCCCATGTCCACGCGCGAGGCCGTCTCGAAGGAGCTGACGCGGCGCGTGCCGTCCGTGTCCGAGGTGGACGTGGCGCGCGACCTGGCGGACCGTTCCTTCAGGCTGCGCTTCCGGGACCGCTGGAGTCCGGACGTGTGGTTCGGCCCCGAGCATGTGTCGGACGGGGTGCTGTGGTTGCTGGCGTTCCTGCTGCTGCCGTATCAGCGGCCGCTGCCGGAGCTGCTCACGCTGGATGAGCCGGAGCGCGCCCTGCATCCGGGGCTGGTGCGCGAGGTGCTGGAGTTGCTGCGCGCGATGACGCGCGGGGAGTCCACGGGAGGCCAGCCCGTGCAGGTGGTGCTGTCCACGCATTCGCTGGACCTGCTGGAGCAGGTGCGCCCGGAAGAGGTGCGCCTGTTGTCGCGCGAGCCTTCCGACGGCTCCGTGCGCGTGCGCCAGGTGCCGGCCCCCGCGCTGCACTGGCGGCGTGAATGCCGGGAGCTGCTGGAGTCGCTGTAGGGCCCTGCGCTGTCCACCATCGCACGGCATCCGGACCCCGAGTGACCGCGGGGGAACGCTCCATGCAGTGGGACGACGGTTGTGTGCCTGCCTCGGTGGGCCACTCCTAACGTGGGCCTCTTCGCCCACCATGCCCGTCCTCGTGCTTCCCATCCTGCTGTCCCTGGCGTGCGCGCCGCTCGCGTACTTCGCGGGCCGGTGGCGTCCAGGGGCCGCGGCCTGGGTGGGGGCGGCCTGTGCCGTGGCCGCGCTGGCCGCGCTCTGCTGGGAGCTGACGCTGGGGCCCGCGCGCCTCGTGCTTCCCTGGGCGCCGACGTGGGGCCTGTCGCTGGAGTTCACGCGGGATGGCCTGTCCGGCCTCTACGCCGCGATGGCGCTGTCCGTTGGCGCGCTCGTCGTCCTGTACTCGCGTGCGTACATGCCGCACCACCTGGCGGAGGAGGGCCGGCCTGCTCGCGACGAGGTTCGCTTCCAGGTCCTGATGCTGTCCTTCATGGCCGCCATGGTGCTGCTCGTCACCGTGGACGACCTGCTGCTGCTGTTCATCGCGTTGGACCTCACCACCATCGTCTCGTACCTGCTCATCGGCTTCGACCGCGATGACCCGGAGTCGCGCGCCGCCGCGCTGCTGTCCCTGGTGCTCACCGGCGCCACGTCCGTCGTCTTCTTCGCGGGCGCGATGGCGCTGGGCCTCCAGTACGGCACCTTCTCCCTGCCGCTCGTCTTCGAGCGCGCCGCCACCCAGCCCGCCTCCACGGGCGCGCTGGTGTGTCTGGCCGTGGGCGCGCTGGGCAAGAGCGCGCAGGTGCCGTTCCACTTCTGGCTGCCGCGCGCCATGGCCGCGCCCACGCCGGTGTCGTCGTACCTGCACTCGGCGGCGATGGTGGCCGCGGGCGTCTTCCTGCTCCAGCGCCTCTACCCGCTGTTCGAGCCCGCGGTGGCCGTGCGCGACGGGCTGCTCGCCATCGGCTTCCTGTCCATGACCGTGGGCAGCCTGATGGCCCTGGTGGCGGATCCGTTCAAGCGCGTGCTCGCGTACTCCACCATCGCGCAGTACGGCTACGCGCTGGTGCTGGTGGCGCTGGGGTCGGAAGGCGCGCCGCTCTACGTCGCGGCCCATGCGCCCTGCAAGGCGGCCCTGTTCCTCACCGTGGGCGCCATCACCCAGGTGACGGGCAAGAAGAAGCTCTCCGAGGTGAGCGGCCTGCGCCACTCGCTGCCCGTGCTCGCGGGCGCGAGCGCCGTGGGCGCCGCCGGGCTCGCCGCGCTGCCCCTCACCGTGGGCTTCTTCAAGGACGAGGTCTTCTTCCACGCGCTCGTGGAGAAGGGTCCCCTGTTCATGGCGGCGGGACTCGTGGGCGCGGGCCTGACGCTCGCGTACACGCTGCGCTTGTGGTGGGGCCTCTTCGGAGGACCGCGTCAGGACGTGCCCGCCGCGCCCCGACTGCTCGTGGCTCCCGTGGTCGTGCTCGCCGCGTCGGTGCTCGTGGGCGGCCTGCTGCCGGGCCTCCTCGTCGCGCCCTCCCGCGCCGCCGCTGCCGCCTCCATGGTGCACGGGGGAGCGTCCTCGCTGGAGCTCGCGTACCACCTGGATGCGCGCGCGGAGAACCTGCTGGCCTTGGGGGCCTGGGCGCTGGGCGCGGCGCTGTTCGCCACGCGCCTGACGTGGACCCCGATGCTCACGCGCGTGCTGGAGGGCACGTCGAAGGTCGGCCCCGCGCACGGCTACCGGGTGCTGCTGCACCAGTTGGACCGGCTGTCCACGTGGCTGCACGAGAAGGAGGTGCGCGACCTGCGCGACCGGGTGGCGTCGGTGCTGGTGCCCACGGGCCTGCTGGGCATGACGGTGCTGTGGGTGACGCCGCTGCGCGACCGCTTCATCGCGGGCAGCGTGGGCTGGGCGGACGTGACGCTGGTGATGGCGCTGGCCTTCGCGTCCGCGGCGGCGCTGGCCACGCTGCGCGCGCGCAACCACCTGGTGCTGGTGATGCTCATCTCCTGCGTGGGCTTCAGCCTGGCCATGGTGTTCGCCTTCGCCGCCGCGCCCGACGTGGCCCTCACCTCCGTGCTGGTGGAGACCACCTTCACGCTGCTCTTCGCGGGCCTGCTCGCGCTGCTCCCCGACCGGCGGCTGGAGCGCGCGCAGAAGGAAGCCCAGCAGCCCCGGGGCCGCGACCGCATCTCCGCTGGCATCGCGGGGGCCAGCGCCTTCCTGCTGAGCTGGAGCGCGCTGTCCCATCTCCAGGCCGACCGCGTGGGGACCCAGACGGTGAAGCTCGCGGAGGCCGCGCATTCACCCAACGTCGTCGCCGCCGTGCTCACCGACTTCCGGGGCCTGGACACCGTGGGGGAGATGAGCGTCGTGCTGGCCGCGCTGCTGGGCGTCACCAGCCTCCTGAAGCTCAAGGGGAAGGGCTGACCCATGCGCTCCTTCGTTCCGCCCCTGTCGCGCATGCTGCTGTGGCCGTCGTTGATCATCGCGCTGTCCTTCTGGCTGAAGGGCGGCGGCGAGGTGGGCGGTGGCTTCCCGGCCGGGGCGCTCGCGGGACTCGCGGTGCTGTTGCAGTACGTGGTGACGGGCCGGGAACAGACCCGGCGCTACGTGGTGGTGCGGTACGCGGCGCCGCTCGCGGGCGTGGGCCTGCTGCTGGTGGTGGGCACCGCGTTCCTTCCCGTGCTCGCGGGCTACACGCCGGTGAGCCTCTTTCCGCGTCCGGGACAGCCCGGGATGGGCGCGGGCGCGTTCCACCTGCACACCGCGCTCATCTTCGAAGGGGGGTTGATGCTCATCGTCTTCGGCCTGGTGGTGACGGTCATCGACCGGTTCGCGCTCAGCACGGCGAACCAGGGGGACGAAGGACCATGAACCTCATCGCATCCCTGGTGGTGGGCCTGCTGTTCGCGTGTGGCGTGCGCATGGTGCTGGAGCGCGAGCTGGTGCGGGTGGCGTGCGGCACGGTGCTCATCACCAACTCCAGCGTGTTGCTCATCCTCGCGGGCTCGTTCGCGGAGCGCGGCGAGGCGGTGAACGTGCCACAGGGCTATCCGGTGACGGATCCGGTGCTCCAGTCGCTGGCGCTCACGGCCATCGTCATCGGCTTCGCGGTGTCCGCGCTGCTGCTCACGCTGGTGCACCGCACCCAGCGCGCTCACGGCTCGCTGCGCACGGACCGGCTGGTGGAAGCGGAAATGAAGCGCGTGCACGACACCGAGAAGGAGGGCCCCTGATGCCGCTCTGGGGACCGCTGCTCCTGCCGTGGGTGATGGCCTGCGTGCTGGCCTTCATGGACGGCCGGCGCGCGTGGGTGGCGTGGCTGGGCATCGCGAGCCTCGCGGCGTCGCTGGTGTGCACGGCGCTGCTGTTGCCCCAGGCCTGGAGCGGGCACCCGCCCGAGTTCGTCACCGGGGACTGGCCGGTGGGCGTGGGCATCCGCCTGCGCGCGGATCCGCTGTCCATCGTGTACACGCTGGTGTCCACGGCGGTGCTGCTGGGCACGCTCGTCTACGAACACGTGGCGGGGGGCATCACGTCGCGCAGCTTCCCCTCGTTGGTGGTCTTCCTGGGCGCGGGGCTCACGGGCGTGTTCTTCACGTCCGACGCGTTCAACTTCTACGTCTTCTTCGAACTGGCGATGACGGCCGCCTTCGCGCTGGCGTCCTATGGCGAGAAGGCCCGCAACCTGCGCGCCGCGTTCACCTTCGTGGTGGTGAACCTGATGGGCTCCACGCTGTTCCTCACCGCCGTGGTGATGCTGTACCTGACCACGGGCACGCTGGACATGCAGTCCATCGTCGCGTGGGGACAGGCGGGGGCGCCGTATGCGCTGGACGTGCCGGGGACGCTGCTGCTGTGCGCGTTCGGCGTGAAGCTGGGGTTCTTCCCGTTCCACTTCTGGGCGCCGGCCGTGTACCGGGACGCGGGGCCCACGGTGGCGGCGCTGCTCGCGGGGGCGCTCGCGAACATCGGCAGTTATGGCCTGCTGCGCTTTGGGGCGGATGTGATGCCGCAGGTGTTGGAGCGGGCCCGTCCGCTGCTGGAGATATTGGGTGCGTCGAGCATCCTCTACGGCTCCGTGCTGGCGCTCTCCCGGCGCGACACGCGCGAGGTGCTGGCGTACGCGTCCATCACGCAGGCGGGGCTCATCATCGCGGCGCTGGGGCTGGGAGGCCGGGAGGGACTGGCCGCGGCGGTGGCGCTCGCGTTGGCCGGTTCGGTGGACAAGACCGCGCTGTTCCTCGCGCAGGACCGGGGCGGCGAGCGCGCGCGGAGGGCGTATTCCGTGGCGGCCTTCAGCACGGCGGGCGTGCCGCCCACGGCGGGCTTCTGGTCGAAGGCCTGGCTCTTGAGGGCCGCGCTGGAGCGGGGCCACACGTGGCTCGCGGGGCTGGTGGTGCTGGCGAGCATCCTGTCGCTGCTGGCCCTCTTCCGCGCCTATCAGCGTGAACAGTGGCTGCGCGAGGGAGCGGCCCTGCACCGGGGCACGGGCGCGGTGGTGTTCGCGTTGTCCCTGGCGCTGGTGGCCACGGGTCTATGGCCAGAGCCCCTGCTGCGCGCGGGGCGCGATGCCATCGCGGGCCTGGGAGTGCTGCCATGAGCCGCCGTGCTGTCGTGATGGCAGGGCCACGCGATGCCACCTCCCGCGCGGGAGTGCTGTCATGAGCCGCCGTGCCGTCGCCCAGGCCCTGGCCCTGGCGCTGCTGTACGCGGTGATGGTGGGCAGCTTCCATCCTGTGGACCTCTCGGTGGGCGTCGTGCTGGCCGTGGGCGTGATGCGACTGTTCCCGCTGGCGGGCCTACCCCCGGACCTGCACCCGGACGAACGCTGGCGGCGCATGCTCCATTTGCCGCGCTTCTTCTGGGCCCTGGTCGTGCTGGTGGCGCGCAGTTGCACCCAGGTGCTGTTGATCATCTTCGGCCGGAACTACCGTGCGGACCACGCAGGGGTGGTCGAGGTCCCCATGGGCGAGCGCACCGCGCGAGGCGTGCAGGTGTCCTCGTGGGTGATGTCCCTGGCGCCGGGCACGGTGCTGCTGGAGCTCGACTGGGAGCGCCGGGTGATGCGCATGCACGCGCTGGACGCGTCGGATCCGGACAAGCTTCGCCAGCAGCAGGAGAACTTCTACCAGCGCTATCAGCGCGCGGTGTTTCCGTAAGGGAGGGCGCGGTGCACGAGTTCTTCTTCACCCTGGCCATCCTCTGGATGGTGGGCCTGCTGGGCACGCTGGTGCTGCTGGCCTCGCGACAGCGCTCCGCCGCCGACGTGCTCATGTCGGTGGACACCCTGGGCCTGGTCATCTGCGCGGTGCTGGCGCTGTATGGCGCCACGCGCGGCGAGGCCGGCTATCTGGACGCGGCGCTGGTGCTCGCGCTGCTCTCCTTCGTGCAGACCGTGGCCGGCGCGCGCTTCCTGCACCACGGCCGTGCCTTCCGCGAAGAGAAGGACCATCAATGACCTTCGCGCTCCTGCAATGGGCCGCCAACGCGCTGGTGGCCCTGGGCCTGCTCTTCATCACCTGCGCCATCATCGGCATGTACCGGCTGCCCTCGGTGCTCACGCGGGTGCACGCCGCGGGCGCGGTGCCCTTCGGCGCGGTGCTCGTGGTCATCGGCGCCACGCTCTCCACCGGAGACCCCAAGCTCATCCTCCGGGGGCTGCTCGTCGCCGCGTTCCTGATGCTCACCATCCCCAGCTCCGCCCACGCCATCGCCTGGCTGGCGGAGGGACGCCCCGACACCGCCCACGAACCGACCCGACGCAACCCCTTCGCGCGCAAGGCCCCTCCACCGAAGCCGCCCGAGCCGCGCTGAGCGCCGGACCCTCAGGGAGTCGCGAGCGCCCGCAGCGACGCTTCCGTCGCCACGCCGAACACGGCCGTCTGCGCCACGAGCCAGGCGTGCTCCTCCCCCGTCCAGGTGTTCATGGGGGCGGTGGCGCGCAGCAGCGGAAACGCCACGTGTTCGAAGGCCAGCACGCCCAGGCCCAGCAGCAGCCCCCGGGGCACCAGGGGCCACCTGGCCACGGAAGGACGCGCCACGCCCCAGGCGAGCCCCAACAGGGGGCCGTAGACGGCGCGCATCGTCCAGGCCCAGTCCTTCGCCTCCTGCTTGCTCAAGTCCCGGCGCAGGAAGCGGCTCACCAACCGGTGCGCGATGCGGCGGGCGGCATAGGGCGGAGGATGGCCCAGGGAGGGGTTGCGCACGGACACCAGCGCCCGCAACACGCCTCCGCCCAGGGCTCCGGCGACCAACGCGGCTGCGAATCGGTTCCTCATGTCCGTGAAGGTATTCATGGCCCCCGGGACAGGAGGGTGCCCTGAAGGTCTATCCCTTCATCAGGTTGCGCATCACGAACCACAGGTTGGCCGGACGCTCCGCCAGCCGTCGCATGAAATACGGGTACCAGTGCTTCCCATACGGGACATAGACACGCACCGGATGGCCTTCCTTCACCAACCGCTCCTGCAGGTCGCGTCGGATGCCATACAGCATCTGGAATTCAAAGGCCCCGCGCGGCAGGCCCTGACGGTCCGCGTGCGCGAGCGTGGCGTCGATCATCCGCTCATCATGGGTGGCGATGCCGTGATACACGCCGCTGTCCAACAGGATGCGCATGCAGCGCACGAAGTTCGCGTCCACGTCCTTCTTGTCCGGGAAGGCCACCTGCGGACCCTCCAGGTAGGCGCCCTTGCACAGCCGGATGCGGATGCGTTCGGCGCACAGGGCCTTCGCGTCCGCCTCCGTGCGCCGCAGGTAGCTCTGGAGCACCGCGCCCACGTGCGGCTCCCCGAACTCCGCGTGCAATTCCCTGACGATGTCCAGGGTTGCCTGGGTGACCGCGCTCTCCTCCATATCCACCCGCACGAACGAGTCGCGCGACGCCGCGTCCGCCACCACCGCGCGCGCGTTCTGGAGCGCCAGCCCCTTGTCGAACAACAGGCCGCACTGCGTGAGCTTCATCGACACGTTGGCCTTCACGCCCACCTGGTCGATGCGCGCGAGCAGCCGTTGATAGTGGCGCACCTCGTCGCGCGTCTCCTGGGGCGTGCGCACCGCCTCGTTGAGGTGGTCGAAGCTGGCCATCAGCCCGCGCTCCGTCAGCGACTTCACCGCGTCCACCGCCTCCTCCAACGTCTCACCGGCGATGAAGCGCGAGGCCAGTTCGCGGAAGGGTTTGAGCCGCGTGGCCACGTCCTTCAGGTTGGACTGGCGCGACAGGAACAGCAGGGCGGAGCGGGACAGTTGGTCGGTGGCGGTCGTCATGAAGGTGTCATCCCCTGCTGGAAGAGATAACGCCTGTTCAGTCCGGGTGCCGCGCGAGGAAGTCCGACACGCGGGCATTGAACGCTTCCGGATGGCTCATGTACGGCAGGTGACTGGCCGTCGGAAGGAATTCCATCTCCGCGCCGGGCACGTGCTCCGCCACGCTCCGCGCGGCCGAAGGCGGCACCAGCAGGTCGCGTCCGCCCTCGATGATGAGCGTGGGCACGCGCAGCTCCCCCAGCCGGTGCAGGAAGTCCGCGGCCAGGATGTCGCGCAGCCTTCGCAGCAGCTCCAACGACGACAGCCGCCGCGCCTCGCGGACGATCTCCGCCCGTCCCTCCGGAGGCAGCCACCGGCCGCCCAGCACCCGGGCCACCGTGGGCGCGAAGACATACGCGAGGGGCCCCGGCGCTCGCACCAGCGTGGACAGCGTCAGCGCCAGCCGCCGCACCCGGCGCACGCTGGCCACCGGCGACACCAGCACCAGCGCCTTCACCCGCTCCGGGTGCTCCAGCGCATACGCGATGGACACCAGGCTTCCGTAGGAGGAGCCCACCAGCGCGAAGCGCTCTGGAAGCCGTGCCTCCGGGTGGTTGAGCACCGACAGGTTCCACTGCAACGGCGTATGCGTCGCGGGCGTCTTGAGCGGCGGCGTCCACAAGAGCAGCCGGTATGCTTGCGCCAGGGGCTCCATGGGCGCGAAGGACCGGCCGCTGGCGCCCAGGCCCGGAAGACACACCACCGTGCGCGACACATCCGTGCTGCCCCGCGGGAAGGTGAACAGTCGCACCGGGGTGCCCCGGATGCACCGCTCTTCACACAGGAGCTGGTCATAGCCGCGCTGGATGTCTTCCACATCCGGCACCAGCGGCGGGGTGCGTTCGCGGGGCGACGGGGGGGTGGCATCAAGCATGGCAGGCCCTCAACAA
>NZ_RAVZ01000327.1 GCF_003611635.1 Corallococcus terminator
CCAGCATCCGCTTCACCATCTGACTCTTGAATGCGTCCGTATACGGCACCGTTGTCTTCCTGCTCGCCCCGCTCAGGTGGTCACCTCGGCTGCTCAGCCGAGGCGACAACTACGCTGACACTGGGGGGCACGGGCTCGGGCAAGACGGAGTCCTTCATGCTGCCCCTGCTGGCGCGCATCTCCCAGGAGGCCGTCGGCTGGGGAGTCCCCGAGAAGGGGTACCTCGGGCAGAACTGGTGGGTCGATCCCGAAACGGGTCAGCCCTACTCCGAGGAGAAGAAGGGGCGGCGCTACCTGGAACTGCCCAAGCACAAGCGGCCCGACGCGAAGAATCCCCTGAACACCGCCTTCGAGAGGCACCGCGCGGGCGAGAAGCGCACGGCGGCGGTCCGCGCGCTCGTCCTCTACCCGATGAACGCACTGGTCGAGGACCAGCTCGTGCGCCTGCGCAAGGCGCTCGACTCCGCCGAGGCGCGCGAGGCCATGAAGGAGCACTTCCATGGCAACCGCATCTTCTTTGGCCGCTACATCGGCGCCACCGAGGTCACCGGCCATCCCGGCTCGACGAGTACCCCTCGCGGACTGGACTCCTTCCTCATGGCAGGCAAGGCCGCCGCGAAGAAGATGGGCTCCATCAAGCTTGAGGGACACAAGCTGGCCGATGCCAACGGTGACGTGGCGTACGAAGACGTGTGGCAGGACGAGCGGGATCGCCGCGGCCGCCGGCTGACCCAGCTCTTCGAGTACATGGCGGCCCTGGAGCGTGGGCAGATCCAGGCGCGGCTCCACGCCTTAGACAGGCAGGCCCAGGAGAACCTTCACGCCAGGCTCAAGGAGCACGGCAAGCAGCACGGTGCCCCCACGCCGGCGGACTTCCTCGCCTTCGCGGAGGACCCGAAGGTGGGCAAGCGCTCCCGGTCGAGTCTCCTGGAGGACTACCAGAAGCTCTTCGGGGCTCCCGATGATGCGACTCGCCAGCGGATTGAGAAGCTGCAGCTCACGGACAAGGACGCGGACCGGGCCCCGTCCGCTACGGGCGTCGATGACGCGCCCTTCATGTTCCCGTCAGTGGACGGCGCGGAGATGAGCAACCGGTGGGACATGCAGCTGGATCCGCCGGACATCCTCATCACCAACGTCAGCATGCTGAGCGCCATGCTCAACCGCGAGGTCGAAGAGCCCATCTTCAAGCAGACGCGCAAGTGGCTTGAGCGTGACGATGCGTACTTCTTCCTCGTGCTCGACGAGTTGCACCTGCAGCGCGGCGCCGCAGGCACCGAGGTGTCCTTCCTACTGCGCATGCTGCTTGAGCGGCTGGGCCTCACCCAGAGCGCGAAGCAGCGAGGCAAGGTCCGCATCCTGGCCTCAAGCGCGTCGCTCCCCGCCGCGCCTCAGGCGGAGGCGGAGAAAAGCTCCCAGTACCTGTGGGACATGTTCGGCCCGTTTGGCCTGTCCCCAGCGGACCGGAGCGAGAAGGATTCCAAGGAACTGTGGTGCCAGTCCATCGTGTCCGGGCACGAGCGGAAAGGCCGGTATGAGCCCACCACCGAGCCCGCGAAAGTGCGGCTTGATCCAGCCCCCTTCCGCGAGTTGCTCCTTGCGCACCAGAGCTCGGAATGGCGCGACCCCGACGTTCCCCTCGCTCAACCACTGTTCGCCAAGGTGCCCGACGGGGTCCAGCCCCTCGAGCCCGCGTGGAGGCGCGTTTGCGCGGCCCTTGGCATCGGCGCGGACAAGCCGCTGTCCCAGGCCATCTCCGATGCCATCACCGAGGCGACCTACCGCCTGCTGTGGGCGTGCTGGCAGCAGGACGAGGGGCGCACTCGCGCGCAGCCCGTGAGCGAGCTGGCGGAGAAGCTCTTCGGGCCTCTCACGGCCGAGCCAGGGCACACGGCCACCGAGCACCTGGAGGCCCTGCGTGGGCTGCTCTTCGTTCGCGGCGTGGCGGATGGGCTGAAGGCGCTCGGCTACCTCGGGGGGCTCAATCTACCCACATTCCGAGTCCACACCTTCTTCCGGAGCATCGAAGGCCTCTACGCCCCGGCTTACAAGGGCCTCGGCGCAGCGAAGACGAAGCAGGAGCGGCGGGCCGAGGTGGGCCAACTCACCATCGAGCAGGCGCACCGCATCGCCATCGACACTCCCCAGGGGCCTCAGGAGCACCGGCTCTTCGAGCTCGTCTACTGCGAGTGCTGCGGCGAGCTGTTCTTCGGGGGCATGCGGGCCGAATTCTCCCGCAGCCCCTACTTGGCCGAGCTCCTACCCCAGGAGCCCAGGCTTGAGGGGCTGCCGGATGACGCCGCATCCCAGCGCTTCGAGGATCTCTCCTGGCAGCAGTACGCTCTCTTCTGGCCCAGCTCCAAGCCCCGCCCCTCCGACGCTCCGGCAGAAGCCAAGGGCAAGGACAAGGACAAGGACAAGGAGAAGGGCCAGTGGCTGAGGGCCGTTCTTGAGCGGGAGACGGGGGGCATCCTGATGCGGGACAAACTGAAGGACTCGGAGTTCGACCCCAGCAGGCACCTTGAGGGCTGGTACTACGAGAAGGGCAGTAGCAGCGACGCCGGGCACAAGCGCAACTGGGACTCCCCGGGCACCAACGTGCCCTACTCCTGCCCCAACTGCCTCACCTCGTACAAAGGCCGCATCGATACTCGCTACCGCCTGTCTCCCCTACGGAACTTCCGGGCCGGTTTCGCCAAGACGACGCAGCTGCTGGCTACCGAGCTGTTCGACGCGCAACGTGTCTCCAACCCCGTGGAGCTCCCCAAGCTGGTGTCCTTCTCGGACAGCCGACAGGACGCGGCTAAGGCGGCGCTCTCCATCGAGAAGAACCACCACCAGGACATCCGCCGCGTGCTGCTCGTGCGCACGCTGCGGCACCACCTTGCCAACCGCGACAGTCGGCGGGCGAAGCTCGAAGCTGAGTGTGCTGCGATCGAGCAGACCCTCGCCACGGCACCTGCCCCTGTCAAGGACATGCTGTCTCCCCAGCTTGCCGCCAAGAAGAGCGAGCTCGCCAGCCTGCTCGATCCGAGCGCCGCGCTTTCCAAGATCATCGGCATCGCCAGACCCGAGCAGCTCGGCCCGGCGTCGGAGGTTCCCGCGCTGATCGCGGACATGGCCCGGTGCGGTGTCCACCCCTACGATGGGGCGGGAGTCGATCGCCCCGCCGGCCAACAGCCCGGCGGCACGGTGCTGATGCGCTTCCCGTGGAACCGGCTGCTCTCGCTCGACCCCGCGACCGGCAAGCTGACCTGGGCAAGCTCCACGGAGGCCGACGAGGCGCTCGCCATGGACAATGCCCGCGTCAACCTCGTCACCGAGGTGCACCGGGTGATGACGGATGTCGTCTTCAGCAAGACGTACTTTTCGCTTGAGGAGTCGGGCCTGGGGTATGCGACGGTGCCGCTGCCGCTCCAGGGCACGCCCGAGCAGAAGCAGCGGCGCGCAGGAGAGCTGGCCGCGTTGCTCCGGGTGATGACCGATGCCTACCGGTACTGGCCCAGCCCCTTCGCCGAGAAGGATCACATGGGCCAATCCAAGATGCCCCCGGAGTGGAGAGAGGCCGCGCAGGTGGGCCCCAAGGTGAAGAAGTTCGCCCAGGAGGTGTGGGGCACCGACTGGGAACCGCAGCTGAAGGCGGCGCTGGATCAGCTCGCGGACGCCGGGCACAAGGACGGGCTCATCCGCATGCCCTCTGTCCGCATCCAGCTCGTTGCGGATGACGCCCAGTACGTCCGGTGCGCGCAGTGCTCCCGTGTCCACCTGCACCCGGGCGTCGGCGTCTGCACGCGCTGCTTCTCCAGACTCGACTGGCCCAAGCTGGACAAGCGGCCCATCGCAGAGTTGCACGTGCGCAGCTTCCTGGCCCGCCGCATCCAGCGCGCGGCCGCCCTCGTCGGCGACGACGGCCACGGCGCCTTCCGGCTCCACTGCGAGGAGCTCACCGGGCAGACAGAGGGGCCCGCCGAGCGCCAGCGGCAGTTCCGCGGCATCTTCGTTCCACGGCTGGAGGACCTTGAGGGCACCAGTGACGAGACGGCGGAGGCGGGCGAGCGGGTGCTCGGGGAGCAGAACCTGCTCTTCAAGCTCAGGAGCGAGATCGACCTGTTGGCCGTGACGACAACGATGGAGGTGGGAATCGACATCGGCCCGCTGCAGGTCGTCCTCCAGGCGAACATGCCCCCGCAGCGCTTCAACTACCAGCAGCGCGTGGGCCGCGCGGGACGCCGGGGCCAGGCCTTCTCCCTGGCCCTGACGATCTGCCGGACCAAGAGCCACGACGTCTTCTACTTCCGAGAGCCAAAGGCAATGACGGGGGACATTCCCCCGACGCCGTTCCTCACCAAGCGGATGGAGAGCATCGGCGGCCGACTGGTGCGCAAGGGCTGGCTGTGGAGCGCCTTCCGGCGTCTGCGCGAGGAGGAGCGCAAGGCGGGGCGCCCCTTCCCGGGCGACCTGATGATCCCCCCCGACATCCACGGCGAGTACCTACCCACGGCCCTCTTCCGGGACAGCGCCTGGCAGGCACGGACGGAGAAGGCGCTTGAGGAGGAGCAGAGCTACGCCCAGCAACTGGCGCGGCTGCTTGAGGAGGGCAGCTCGCTGAGCTTCGAGGTGAAGGTGCCCGAGCTCATGCAGAGCATGAGAGCCGCCGTGGACCGCATCCAGCAGATGGGTCTGGCGCACGTGCTGGCCGAGTATGGCTTGCTGCCCATGTACGGCATGCCCACCCGGGTGCGCGAGCTGTACATGGGGCTGCGGCGAAGCGGCGGCGAGCGCAAGTGGAGTACCGTGGATCGGGACATCGATCTCGCCATCTACGAGTTCGCCCCCGGCTCCACCGTCGTCATCGACAAGCGCGAGCACCTGGCCGTGGGCTTCACCCCCGACCTCACGCCGCCCATTGGGCGCAAGGGCGGAGAGGCCATCTACACCATCCAGGACTCGGCGTTCAGCCATAGCTTCGAGCTGGTGCAGTGCAAGGTCTGCCAGGCCTGGACGGACCTCTCCAAGCAGCAGGCGGCCACCAAGTGCGAGTGCGGCACGGCGCTTGACCTGGACGCGCGCCGGCGCTGCTGCGTGCCCAACGCCTTCCGGACGGATCTGCCTCTCTTCCCGCGCACCACCGAGGAAGAAGCTGACGGCGGTGTCCGCCATCGCTCCATCCAGGCCGAGGCGGAGCGGATCCCCTTCGAGGAGGCCCAGGGCTTCGGTACCCCGGGAACCTGGAGGCTACCCTTCAAGTACCGCAACAGCCGGACGTTTCGGCTCAATCGAGGGCCCAACCACGAGAACGCCGGGCGCTACTTCAGCGTGAAGGAGGGCACGGACAGCTTCCTGAGCGCCAAGCTTGAGAACCAGGTCATCTGCACGGACGGAGAGCTAGACAAGCGGGTACGGAGTTTCACGCCCGAGTCCACGGAGCAGCATCTGTGGCTGGCAGCGCCCAAGACGACGGACTCCCTCTACCTGGCCACGCACGGCACGAAGGACGGCCTGGCACTCCACCGGTTGTACTCCCGCGTGGACGAGGGCGTGGCCGACGACGAGGTGACACGCTGGCTGGGCATCCGCGCGGCGGCGATGTCGGCTAGCTTCATCATCGCCAGCCGGGCCGCCTTCGAGCTGGACATCGATCCCGAGGAGTTCGACGTACTGGAGCCCCGGCGCTACATGCGCGAGGACCAGCGGCCCCTGCTGCAGATCACCGATCACTTGGTGAACGGAGCAGGCTACTGCGACTGGCTCGTCCAGCAGGAAGGTGGCCAGCCCCGCATCGCGCGCCTCGTCCAGTCCATTCTGGAGAACAAGAGCAGGTACCCTCTCAAGCAGTTCCTCGACCCGAAGCATACCGGGTGCGACTCGTCCTGCTACCGCTGCCTGCGGCGCTACGGCAACCAGCCCTTCCACGGACTGCTCGACTGGCAGTTGGGGCTGGCGTTCATCCGGGCCATGGTCGACCCGGACTACGGGGTGGGCCTCTGGGAGGGAGACTTCGAGGCGTACGTGGAGCTCGGCCGCTGGCCGAAGTTCGCGGAGGGGCTGGCACGGCAGATGGCCGAGCGCTTCGGGGGCGAGAGCATCTGCTTCGGTAAGGTCCCCGCCTTCCGGATCCGCAAACAGGCCGGTGAACTCACCCCGTGGGTCCTCATCCGGCATCCGCTCTGGGACTGGAGCCAGGAGAACGGGCCGCCTTCAGGGACGATCCTTGCCCATGCCTATGGCGAGGCGAAGAAGGCGGGCGGACTGCCCATGTGCTGGGACAGCTTCAACCTCCTGCGCCGCCAAGTACTGGTGCGTGAGAAGATCATCAGCGAGGCAAGGAGCCACCAATGACGCGGCCCCCTCCACTCCCAAGCTCGCTTGAGCGAGTGGAGGTACCCGCTTTTTTCTCCCCATCTCGCTTCGGCGCGCTGGGGCGGTGCAAGCTCTCGGTGCTTGGCGAGCGGAGCGCCTCCGTGCTCCTCCCCCCGGGCGTTCACGCGCTGGTCGGCACCCTCGTGCACCACGTGCGGCGCGAGCTGAGCGAAGGCCATTGGAAGGCGGAGCTGAGTCAAGAGCAGGCGTGCACCTTGCTCCTGGCGGAGGTCACTCAGCAGGCAGAAGCTCAGCTGGCCCGCACGACGAGCACCGCGGCACTCGTTCCTCTGAATGAAGCGATGGGGTTCAGAGCCTGGGAGCTGCGGGAGCTGCGCCTCCGGCGGTGGGCCTCACGGCTGGTGCTGAAGGGAAAGAATGGGCCCGTACGGCCGCTGGGAGATCTGCTGGCGGTGCCTACCGGCCAGGGCCCTGACACCCCACGGCTTGAGACGGGAGACGAGGCTTGGCTGGTTGCGCCCTCGGTGCGGCTGCGGGGAAGAGCCGACCGCATCGAGCAGACGGTGCCGGGCACTTTCGACATCATCGATTTCAAGTCCGGCCGCCTCCATGACGAAGAGGGGCAATTGCTGCCAGACGCGACGCTCCAGGTGCGGCTGTATGCCCTGGCTGCGGAAGAGGCCGGGGCCGGGGCCGTGCGTCTCTTACTTGAGGGAGACGATCGCCACCACGTGCCGTGGGGTGACACGGAGCGCGGCGAAACGCGAGCCCTGCTCCGGACGATCTCCAAGAAGCTCCCGGCGGGTAAAACTCTTGGCACCGAGGACCTGGCCGAGCCCGGCCCTCACTGTCGTGGCTGCCGCCTACGGCCCTCGTGCAGGCGCTACCTTGACTGGGGCCCCAATGCGTGGACGCACCCGCCGCTTCCCGGGCAGGAGCCTCCACTGGACGTGTGGGGCACGCTTGAGCGCGTCGCGACAGGAGCCCGCGGCGACACGGTGGAGCTGCGCGATGCCAACGGTCATCTCGTCATCGTCGACGGGGTGAATCCTGCCCGGGGGCTGGGGGCGATGGCGGCCGGAGAGATGGTGTATTTCTTCGAGCTTGAGCGGACGGAGGACCGACGCGCTCACGGCCGAGTGGTGCACCCACGGAACTTCCACGAGTCCCCTCCCGATGGAGGCAGGCGGCTGCGCCAAGCCCGTAGCCTCCAGGTCTTCCGCGGCTGAAACCTGATGAGGCGTGATTATCCTTCCCGCGTGACGCTCCATCGCCCAGGGATACAGCCAACGGAAGAAGTCTCGCGCCGGATGAAAGCCGTGCGTCGGCGTGACACCGAGCCAGAGGTGGAAGTCCGGCGGATCCTGTGGAAGGCGGGAGCCCGGTTCCGGCTCTGTCCTCGAGACTTGCCCGGAACCCCTGACATCGCCAACAAGAGCGCGCGCTGGGCGGTATTCGTCCACGGCTGCTTCTGGCACGGTCATCGCAGCTGCAAGCTGGCGACCACCCCCAAGAGCAACAGCGCTTTCTGGGAAGCGAAGCTGGCTGCGAACCGTCGGCGAGATGCCCGCAAGGCGCTGGCACTGAGGCGGCTCGGTTATCGTGTTCTCGTGGTATGGCAGTGCGCATTGCGAGACCCAGCAGCTCTGGTCCGCCGATTCTCCGAGGCAGGTGTCACGAAGCGATGAGCGACGACCTGGACCAAATCGATGGTGGTGATGCCACCTTCCTGCGCAGCCGGATCCGATCGCTGCCTCTTGATGGCTCCGAGCGCTTGAGGCTGGTTGACCTCTTCGCGGGCTCGGGAGGCCTGACCCTGGGAGTCATGGAGGCCTGCCGCGCGATCAATGCGAGGCTTGAGGTGCGCCTGGCCATGGAGTTGGACGAGCGCGTTCGCGCCGTGTACGACTTGAACTTCCCCTCTCAGGTCAAGAACAACCGAGGCGACGTGCTCTCCAGGTTCGGACTGGTCCCTGGAAAGCCCCTCTCCGCCGCCGAGCAAGAGACGCGGCGCGAGGTGGGCAGGGTCGACATCCTGGTGGGTGGCCCTCCCTGTCAAGGTCACTCGGACCTCAACAACCACACCCGCCGACGTGACAAGAAGAACGAGCTGTACATGGTGATGGTCCGAGCGGCCGAGGTACTCAAGCCTCGCTATGTCCTCATCGAGAACGTCCAAGGTGTGCGTCGCGATCATGGAGAGGTACTCCTTCGAGCAACGGAGTACCTAAGAGGCGCCCTGGGCTACACCGTGGAACACCGCTTGGTGCGCATGGTGGACATCGGAGTTCCCCAGAAACGCGTCCGCCATATCCTGGTCGCCTATCGTGGCGACGAGGTCCCACAGCTGCTGGACTTTCCGCAGATCGAGAAGCCTCGCACCCTACAGTGGGCCATCCAGGACCTTCAGAAGAAGAAGTTCTCCATGCAATCGATCTTCGACACCCCGGCCCGGTTGAGCCCCGCCAATGCAGAGAGGGCGAAGTATCTGCTTGAGAACCCGGAGATTCACGACTTGCCGAACCATCTCCGGCCCAGATGTCATCGCGACAACCCCTCGCATCGCTACAAGGCGATGTATGGGAAGCTCAAATGGAACGAGCCGGCCCACACCATCACCACGGGGTTCGGCAGCCCCGGCCAAGGGCGGTATTTCCACCCGGAAGAGCCGCGTACGCTGACTCCCCATGAAGCAGCGCGCGTGCAGTTTTTCCCGGACTGGTTCGACTTCGGGCCGAACTCGAACCGAGGACTCCTCGCGCACTGCATCGGCAATGCAGTCCCGCCGAAGCTGGCCTTCTCCGTACTCGTCCGGCTCCTGCGTCAGCATGCCGCTGGTGTTTCGACACAGAAGCCCAAGGGTGAAGCCGCTTGACAGCAGTTCTTGGAAGCGCCCCGCTGCCGCTACCTGACGGCTTGGCGAGCTATCATCGCAGCCACCCACGGATCGCTGCGATTGATGCTCCCGTCTTCGGCGAAGAGGTAGCCTGCTGTCTTGGCCGCGAGAAACCTTGTGTCTTCCCGGTCCTGCAATGACGAGAACAACCCTTGTTTCACCGGCGAAGCAATCTTGATGCGTTGCCGGAGTGAGGGGTCGATGCTGCGTCCGCGCATCTCGCCCCTGGGGTCGAACCCATAGAGAATGAACGAGCACCCCTTCAAAAGTGCGACGGTGGGCGGATGGGTATCCGCGAACTTGGCGAGGAAGGATGGCACCAAGCAGAGATTGGCAAGGTTTGTATAGAAGAAGGGATCTCGTGCTTCGCCCTTCCCCCCATAGATGTGACAGAGTTCGGTGCTGCCCTTGTGGCGCTTGTCGTCAGTGGCCGCGCAGAAGACATAGTGGGGCGGGAAGTTGTCGCTGACGAAGTCACCTCCCTCCACAATCGTGTCCCTCGCCTCTCCGGCAGTCATCCTTCTAGCCCGGACCAGCGGCAATCCCTGGGTCGCCGAAACCACCTCTGGAGCAAGAAAGTAGGTCGCGTCCAGCATTGCCCTGCGAATGGGTTCCGCCTCGGTAGGTCCGTAGTAGCCCTGCAACAGCGTCCTTAAGAACGTCTCGCCCTCAAGCTTCGCCATGCCCCATGCTCCTTATTTGAATGCCCCTCTTCCCCCTGTACAGGCGGTGGGAGGCTCCAGGGGCAGCGCAGAGTACCTGATCTAGGCAGGAACCTGCCTTTGCCCCAGGCGGTTGAGAATGGCCAGGCCTTCGACCGCGCTTCCCTGCGCTTCACCTCGTTTGCCTGCCTTCCCTATCGGTACACATAACCAGAAGCATATTGGAGGTGGATTAAGTGCCAAAGTATACAATTTCGTTCAACGCAGAACTGCCTTCTGGCATATCGCACCCCATTCAAGCGACCAGTAAATCTTCCCAGTGGGCGGACCTTCAAGCCAATGGAGCTACAGTCAACCTGCCTGACGAACACTTCAAGCACTCCAAACGGGTCCCAGACGAAGTGCGGTGCGTATGGCAGAGTGGGCAACTCCGTAAGGTCCCCCGAACTCGCGTCGTGCGAAATGGCGCCATCGTCGTCCTGCTTGAATCGCCTCACGCCCATGAGTATTCCGAGCAATTCGAGCCGATTGGGCCACTGAAAAACCCGACATCGGAAGCTCGCCTGCTCTGTTTTCTCCATCGATTATTGAGCGACGCAGAATCTCCTGACGATGAAGAGGAAAGGGATGTCGTTCTTTGCAACCCCATTCAATGGCAAACGTCAATATTTCGCCTCTTGCCTCCGTGTAAGCAGGTGGGGCTTCAGGATGCCATCCGGAATACGGTCTGGAAAGCCCTGTGGACGTACAAAAACCAACATGGCCAGTTCGTCTTCCAGAGAGAATTCATCGACCGACTCACTCGCTACGGTCCGTGCCTCATCCTCAACGCGTGCACCGGCGGCACAAGCAAGAATGGCCCGAAGAAACTGGTCCAGGAGTTGCTGACAGCCACATTTCGCAGGCATCCTCTTCCCCGCATCTTCCGCAGACAGCCTCTTCCCCTTCGGATGGTTTCGGCTCACCCATCGGCTTGGAACAGCAACACCAAGATTGAGCCAGAACCTGATGAGACATGACCGGATGTACCTTGGTTTGGTCATACCCCCCCAGTGTCAGCGTAGTTGTCGCCTCGGCTGAGCAGCCGAGGTGACCACCTGAGCGGGGCGAGCAGGAAGACAACGGTGCCGTATACGGACGCATTCAAGAGTCAGATGGTGAAGCGGATGCTGG
>NZ_RAVZ01000328.1 GCF_003611635.1 Corallococcus terminator
GCCCCTGACAGAGGATGCCCCGCCCCCTCGCGAACATCACGATGTCCCACAGCGCCAGGAAGTACCCCGCGAACTCCAGCGCCGCGATGAGCCGCAGCTCGTGTTCGATCTGCCGCGTCACCTCCGGCGGGATGCCCGCCGGGTAGCGCGTGCGAAGCCCCGCTTCCGTCAACGCCCGCAGGTGCGTGTCCGCCGTGCGGCCCTCGGGCAGGTCCTCCTCCGGGAAGTGGTAGTGCAGCGCATCCAGCGAGGCCTCACAGCGCGAGGCCA
Source organism: Corallococcus terminator (assembly GCF_003611635.1). Taxonomy (GTDB): domain Bacteria; phylum Myxococcota; class Myxococcia; order Myxococcales; family Myxococcaceae; genus Corallococcus; species Corallococcus terminator. The sequence goes on from NZ_RAVZ01000328.1 coordinate 271, forward strand.
GCTCCACCGTCCGCGCCAGCGCCTCCGGCCGGTCCGCGAACAGCCGCGCCATCTCCCCCGGCGACTTCAGCGTCCGCTCCGCGTTCGGGAACAGCCGCGTGCCCGCCTGATCCACCGTCACCCCGTGCCGGATGGCCGTGAGCACGTCCTGCAACGGCTGCCGCTCCCGGTGGTGCGTGTGCACGTCGTTGTGGACCACCAGCGGCACGCCCAGCGCCCGGGCCAGCGCGTCCGCCCGGGCCTCCCGGACCGCGTCCCCCGCGGACAGCGAACGGCTCAGGCCGACGTGGAAGGCCCCCGGGAAGGCCTCCGCCAGCGGGGCCACCGCCTCCAGCGGCGCGGGACCGGGCAACAGCGCGAGCAGCCCCGACGCGTGCTCCGCCAGCTTGCGCCAGGGCAGGCCCGCCTCGCCCTTGGGGTGCGTCATCCGGCTGTGGGACACCAGCCGGCACAGGTTCGCGTAGCCGCCCGCGTCACGGGCGTACACCACCACCGGCGGGCCGTCCTCCAGCGTCAGCTCCGCGCCCAGGAGCAGCTTCACCCCATGCTCCTTCGCCGCCAGGTGCGCCTTCACCACGCCGTACAGCCCGTCCTGATCCGTCAGCGCCAGCGCGGACAAGCCCCGCCGCGCCGCCGCGGCCACCAGCTCCTCGGGATGGGACGCACCGCGCAGGAAGGAGAAGTGGGATCTGCACACCAGCTCGGCGTAGCTCACGCCGGATCAGGATACTGAGCGGGCGTTCAGGCGCTAGATTGGATCTTCGTGTTTCTGGGGGGTGACTTCATGGGTTGTCTGCCCCTATCCGCCAAAGCCAATGCCCAGACCGGAAGACCTTTTTTGTCGTGAGGCCACGACCAGCCCGCGCGGGGGATTTCGTATGAATTTGAGCAGGACGTTGCTCAACCCCAGACAGGAGTCACCCATGAAGCTGATCTCGAAGACCGTCTTCGCCAGCATCGCCGCCCTCTTCCTCGCCCCGATGACCGCCGCCGCGGCTCCTCGGCCCTGTGAGATCCAGTGCACGTACAACGGGTCCTGCTCCCTGCTCTGCGACAACGGCGGCGAGGTCATCACGTGCGGTGACTTCGGCGTCTGCGCGGGCGCGAGCCCCGTCGCCCCGTCCGAGCCGCAGGCGGCCGCGCAGCCCGCGCCCTCCGAGGACGCGGAGCTTGTCTGCCGCGCTCCCGCCGCCGAGGCCCGGGGCTAGGCTCCACGCCACACAGGCCACCTCCTGGAGCGGGGCGTTTCCCCCCGTTCCAGGAGGTCGGTTTCAATCCCTCTCACCCCAACCCCCGGATCTCCTCCACCCAGGCAGGCGCCTCCGCCGTCTCCAGGAAGTCGCGCAGCGCGGCATGGACCGCCTCCGGCTGCTCCAGGATGCACATGTGCCCGCCACAGGGCAGCCGCACGAGCCGTGAGCCCTGGATGCGCTGGTGCAGCCGCTCCGCCCGCTCCGGCACCGTCACCAGATCCTCGTCGCCCACCAGCACCAGCGTCGGCGTCACGATGCGGTGCAGCTCCCCCTCCACGCTGCGGCGGTGGATGACGCCCTGCATCGCCCGCCACACTTCGCGCGGGTTGTCCGCGAGCTGTCGGCGCAGCAGCGCCCGCTCCGCCGCGCGCTCCGGATCCCGCATGAAGGTGCGCCCGAAGTAGAGCGACATGATGGGGTCCACCACCGGCCCGAGGCCCAGCCAGTGCGTCAGCGTCGTGAGCAGCCGGTAGCGCGCCAGCGTCAGGGGCAGTTCCGCCGCCGCGGAGGAGTCCAGGAGCACCAGCGACCGCAACAGCTCCGGGTGCCGCGCGGCCACCCGCAGGCCCACGAAGCCCCCCATCGACTGGCCCACGAAGTGGCAGGGCGCCAGTCCCAGGGCCTGGATGACGGCCACCGCGTCCTCGTACACCGTGCGCAGGTCGATGGCCGAGCCACCAGGCGGGGGCTCGCTGTGCCCCTGCCCCCGGTGGTCGTACACGACGCACCGGTAGCGCCCCTGGAGGGCAGAGACTTGATCGCGGAACAGCCGGGAATCCCACAGGAGCCCGTGGCTGAAGAGCACGGGCTCCCCGGACCCTCCGGTGTCTTCGTAGTACAGTCGCGCGCCACGGATGGACAGGTACGGCATGGGCTTTCCCCCAGAGCGGACCCTGAGGTCCTCGCCCGCAACCCCTCCTCCGGGACGATTGTTTCCTGACGCCCGGCCGCCCGGTTTGACAGGAAGGCGAAGCGGCTGCCAAACAAGGACCCCATGGACACCACCGCCTGGCAGCTCTGGTTGATTGCCGCGATCGTCCTCGGGGCGCTCGAAATCAAGCTCTCCGGCTTCGTCACGCTCTGGTTCGCCGTGGGGGCGCTGATGGCGGCCCTGATGGCCGGCGCGGGGCTGGGCTTCGACGGTCAGCTCGTCGTGTTCACCCTGGTGTCCTCGGCCCTCTTCGGCGCGTCCCGGACCATCTTCAAACACGTTTTCATGCGCGACGCCGTGCGTTTGAAGACGGGCGTCGAAGCGATGATGGGCCAGGAGGCCGTGGTGACGGAGGCGCTGTCCGACCCGCACGGGGGCACCGTGCGCATCAACGGCGAGCTGTGGATGGCGCGCTCCCTGTCAGGCCCCCTGCCCGAAGGCGAACGCGTCACCGTGGAGCAGATCGAAGGACTCAAGTTGTGGGTGCGACGCCCGTCGGCGTCCCACGAGGTCGCGCTGCCTCAGCCGCGACCCAAGAAGGAGAACGCAGGATGGGACTGACCATTGTTCTGCTCTTCGCGGCGGCCGCCGTCGCGTTCGGGCTCATCACCGGAGTTCGCATCGTTCCCCAGGCCAAGGTCATGGTCGTGGAGCGGCTGGGGAAGTTCCACCACGTGGCCTCCAGCGGCCTGAACATCCTCATCCCCTTCATGGACAGCCCTCGCGCCATGGAGATGCGCAGCGGAACGCGCATCGTGCGCAACACGCTGGTGGACCTGCGCGAGCAGGTCATGGGCTTCGAGACCGTCCAGGTCATCACCCATGACAACGTCAACATGGAGGTCGGCTCCGTCATCTACTACCAGATCGTGGATCCGGGCCGCGCGCTCTACCAGGTGGAGAACCTGGCGCTCGCCATCGAGCAGCTCACCATGACCAACCTGCGCAACGTCATGGGCGGCCTCACCCTGGACCAGACGCTCACCAGCCGCGAGACGGTCAACACCAAGCTGCGCATGGTGCTGGACGAGGCCACCGAGAAGTGGGGCGTCAAGGTCACCCGCGTGGAGCTGCGCGAGATTGAGCCGCCCCAGGCCATCAAGGCCGCCATGGCCAAGCAGATGACCGCCGAACGCGAGCGCCGCGCCGAGGTCACCAAGGCCGAGGGCGACAAGTCCGCCGCCATCCTCCAGGCCGAGGGCGAGAAGATCTCCCGCATCCTGCGCGCCGAGGCCGAACGCGACGCGGAGGTCGCTCGCGCCGAGGGCCACAAGCGCGCCGTCATGCTGGAGGCCGAAGGCAAGGCGGAGGCCACGCGCCTCACCTTCGAGGCCATCCACACCGGCCGCGCCACCCCGGAGGTGCTCGCGCTGCGCTACCTGGAGACCCTCCAGGAGCTGGGCAAGGGCGACAACAAGATGTTCGTCCCCTACGAGGCCACCGCCGCGCTGGGCACCCTGTCCATGCTCAAGGACGTCTTCGGCCGCGAAGGCGCCCCGGCCCCCGCGCCGGAGGCCCCCCGGCTGCCCGCGCGCAACCCGTCCGCCGCCGCGCTGAGCGCCCAGGCGATCGCTCGCAACGCCGCCGCCTCGGCCACCGCGCCCATGCCGGCCACCCGCCGCGTGCAGCCGCCCCCGTCGGACGAGTAGCCCCGGGTCTGCTCCGGTTGTTTCTGGTCGCATGCGGTGAGCGCCCCACGCGCGGTGGGGCGCTCCCGCGCGAGCTGCCTGAATGGTTGGAACCCCGTCACCGGCCGTGAGCGCGGTTCACGCGGCGTGGCCCAAGCGCCGCCCGACCGAGGCGGACGCCCGGGCCTGCCCTGCTCACAAGGCGTAACAGCTCAGATACTTGGGCGTGGTCGAGGCCGTGTTCACCGTGCACGCAACCCCCTTCCCGGAGGTGTTGCCCCACGTGTCCGTGGCCTGGACCGAGAACGGCATGTCGGTCTGGATCGCCGTGGTGCCCGGGATGTTCCATTGATAGGCGTAGGGCGCCTGGGTCAGCGTCATGTTGAAGCCAGGAATCAGGCCTCCCACGAGCTTGACGGACTGGACGCCGCGCGGATCCGTCACCGTCCCCGCGGAGACGAGGTACGAGCGGCCCGCGCCGTAGACCGTGAAGGTGTACGTGGGCCCGGTGTTGTCCGCCGTCACCGTCCGCGTCTCCGGCGTGCTGGAGACACCGTTGATGTCCATGCACTGGAACAGCACCGTGTAATTGCCGTCCTGCCGGGCCGTGGTGTCCACCACGAACTCATACGGCGCCGTGGTGTCCGTCTGGAGGATGACGCCGTTCTCCCGCATCTCCACGTGGTGCACCCCTTCCGTGTCCGTGCACTGCACCGTGAACTTCGGCTTCTTCGGCTGGCTGTCGTCCCTCGCGATTCCCGTGATGACCGGCGGCGTGAGGTCCTTGAAGAACACCGCCTGGTAGTTCGCCGTGTTGCCGCACTGGTCGCTGACCAGGGCCTGGAACGCATGCGTGCCCGCCGCCATGCTGTCTCCGAACTCCAGCACGTATCCCGGCGTCATGGGCTGCCCCACCAGGACTCCATCCACATACAGCGCATACGGGTACTGGATGCCACAGCCATCCGAGACGCCCACCGTCAACTTCACCAGCGAGCTCAACTGCTCCTTCACGAAGCTCACCTGGGGCGGCGTCCGGTCGAGCGGCGCCGCGATGCTCGTCGTCCCCTTGTTGCCGAAGACGTCCGTCACCTCCACCGTAAGGTTGTGCGCCAGCGGATCCGGGGGGATGTAGCTGGCCTGGTACGTCGTCGCGGCGTTCGTCCGCGTGGCGAAGACCACCCCGTCCACCTTGAAGTCCACCCGCGCCACCGCGGAGAGGTCGCTCACCGTGATGTTCACGTTGAAGGGGGCCTCCAGGCCGGCCCCCACCGTCATCGTCACGGTCGGCGGCGTGTTGTCCACCTTCAGGGCCTCATGGAAGACGGCGACGTTCAGGTACGCGTCGTTGACCTTGATGAGCACGTCATGGGTGCCATCCGTCCAGGTGGAGGTATCCAGCCTCTGCTCGTAGGGAGGGACGAACACCCCGTAATACACCTGGGAGCCTTCGACGAACTCCACGACGCGGATGCCGGAAGGATCGAACGGCGTGACGGAGAAGAGGGGCTGCTTCGGCGGGCCGGAGCGGGAGATGGAGGCGGTGGGCGGGGTCTTGTCCAGCGTGACCGTCACCGTCCTCGTGGCCAGGTTCTGCCAGAAGTCCCACGCCTGGAGTTGGACCGTGTGGTTGCCGCTCGCCAGCCCCGCGCCCGGCAGGGTCTGCGTGAACTGCCAGCCGGACAGCGACTTGATCTGCGCGCCGCCATCCACCACCAGACGCGGCGCGGTGCTGTACTGACCCGGAACCTCCGCGTCGGTGATGGTGCCGGTGCACTCGATGTCCTGGTTCACCTGCCGGCAGCTCAGCGTGGTCTGGGGCGGCACCGTGTCCACCTTGAAGCCCACGTTGATGGCCGCGAACGCACCGGCCACGGCCTTCATCCGGGTGCCGACCAGGACGCCATCCCGCGAGGTCGCGGCGGCGAGCGCCGCCTGGCGGGCCTGGACGTAGTCCGACCCCAGGGGCATCAACTGCACGGCGAGCGCCCAGATACGGAACGCCTCCGTGGGCCCCAGGCCGTTGAAGCCCTCGGGCACCAGGGCGCAGTAATAGGGGCTCTGGGGATACCTGCTGCAGCCATAGGACAGGAGCACGAACATCCGGCTCAGGGGACCTCCGGAGAAGTGCTCATTCTCCTGGCCAATGCCGTCGAACCACTCCGGCAACACGGGCGTGAGGAGGTTGCGGGAGACGAGGCCTGTCTCCTCACCGGAGTCGAGGTTCGATTGCTTCAGCGGCACCGCGTCGAGGTTGGTCGACGGCGGCGAGGCCCGCTGTGCGTCGCGCAGCATTTCGGTGATGAAACCGAAGATGTCCCCCGACCCTTCGTCCATCCCGGCCTGCTCCGAGAGCTCCCTCGGAAGGTCCGTGGGGTCTCCCGCCAGCTCCCGGGCGAAGAAGTCATGGCCCATCTCATGACCCACGATGTCCGTGGTCGTCATGGGGGCCCTGGGGCTGGACGCGAGGTTGCGATAACCGAACCCCAGGACGGGGTCGGCCGCGCTGGGGTAGTAGTAGGCGTTTTCGTGGGGCAGGTGCACCCGGACCTCGAAGGCCGTGCCATTGCCGGACGGACCATTGCGCCCCAGGAACGTCTCGTAGACGGACCACGCCAGGTTCACGGCGGAGTAGGCATCCACCCCCGCGGTCTCGCCGTTGGCGCCGAGGGTTCCCATGCTGCCGCCGCTGTAGAGCAATCCGTTGCCGAAGCTCGCGTCCGGGCCAGCGAACTCCTCATACGTACCGCCCTTCCCCCCCGAGGGGACGTACGCCAGATAGATGTTGGAGCGCGTGTCCTGCAGGGAGTACTCCCGGCTCAGGGAGTCGTAGGCCACGGGGATGCCAGTCCTGCCCGAGTAGTAGCCATAGGCCGTCCCCTTCTTGAACACCACGTTCACACCCGCGCGCTCCATCGGCTCCAGACGCAGCACCTGGCCGGTGAGGGCATCCACCTGCGCGCTCCACCCGCGCCGCGAGCCCCGCTCATTGCCGCCCGTGGTGAGCTTCAGTCGGTAGATGAGCCGCAGTCCCGTCACCACCCGCTCGAAGTCCTCCGCGTTGCGGTGGCCACTGACACTCGGGGCGGCCCCCTTGCGCAGCCGGTGCTCCTCGCCAGGCAGCAGCACGAGCCGCGCGCTGTCCACCTTCGCGCTGGAGTCCTTCAGCTCCGCCAGGACCGCTTCCCGGGCCTGCGCTTCGGTGACGCGCGCCTCCGTCTCCACCGCGCCCGCCGACTCGAAGCGGACGTTGGAGAAGAGCGTCTGGCCCTCCGTCGTCTTCGCCTCCAGGCCGAAGACGGGCACGCCCCGGTAGTGGAGCGCGTGCCGGTTCCCCTTCTCGTTCAGGACCAGCGCCACCTCCCGCAGGTCGAAGCCGCGCTCCGCCACCAGCCGCTCGGCCTGCGCCTGTGCTGGAGCCTTCTCGGGCGCCGGCTCTTCCGGCGTCGTGGGACCACAACTGGAGACAATGCAAAACAGGCCGCTCAGCAGCCCCTGGCGCAACCGCATGGTACTTCCCCCTCTGTTGGCGCGCCCGGGATTGCCTGATTATTCCGGCTTTGGCAACTCCACCCGGGGCGCGACGCGCGGCCCCGGGAATCGTTGTCAGGGCCCTGAGGGTTTCGCTGTCGGTGCCCGCATCCACGGCGCGACGGGCTTGCACTCCGCCCGGGCCGCGCCGCATGCTTCACCCGAAGCCGCGTTGTTCGTTGTGCACGCGGGAGGACGTCACAGGTCTTCCCCTACGCGAGGTCGCTCCACCCTTGAAGCTGCACGCCTGAAACCCCGGTCCCTGGCTGTACCCCGCCGCCGCGCGTCCTGATGGGCGTGTGCGCTGGCATCCGGATTCAGGAGTCGCTTCATATGCCTTCGCCCTCTCTTCGCGCGCAGCGCGTCTGCTTTTCGTTCACCGATGCCATCCCCGTCCTCACCGACGTGGAGTTCCACCTCGCCCCGGGCTGGACGGGCCTCGTCGGCCCCAATGGCGCCGGCAAGTCCACCCTGTTGCGCATGCTGTCCGGGGAGCTGACGCCCACGGAAGGACAGCTCGCGTTCGATCCGCCCTCGCCCCTCGTGTGTCTGTGTCCGCAGGGCGTGGAGGCCCTGACGCCGGACATCGCCGCGTTCGCGGACGCCTACGACGCACTGGCGCGCAGGCTCCACGGGCAGTTGGGTCTGGACGTCACCGCGCTGTCGCGCTGGCCCACGCTGTCCCCGGGGGAGCGCAAGCGGTGGCAGGTGGGCGCGGCGCTCGCCCGCGAGCCGGATGTGTTGCTGTTGGATGAGCCCACCAACCACCTGGATGCCGAAGGAAGAGCGTGGCTGGTGTCCGCGCTGCGGCGCTTCCGGGGCATTGGCGTCGTCGTGTCCCATGACCGGGAGCTGCTGGAGACGCTCACCCACGCCACCCTGCGCGTGCACGGCGGGGGCGCGCACCTGTACCCCGGCGCCTACTCCGCCGCGCGTGGACACTGGGAGGCGGAGCGCGAGGCGGAGGTCGCCGCCCACCAGCAGACGAAGGCGGAAAGGGATCGCGCGGCACAACTGCTCGACCGGACCCGGCGCGAGCACGAAGGCGCCACCCTATCGCGCAGCACCGGCCGGCGGATGCGGAACAAGTACGACAGCGACGCGCGCGGCCTGGGGCCCTCCACGCTCGCGAGCTGGGCCGAGGCCCGCCTGGGCCACCAGGTCACCGTGAAGCGCCGGGAGCTGGAGCGCGCCGAGGCCGCGGTGGGCACCTTCACCGTGGACAAGACGGTGGGCCGCTCCGTGTTCGTGGACTACGTGCGCTCGCCCAACCCGTGGCTCTTCACGTTCGACACGCCGGGCCTGAAGGCCGGCGACGCGGAGGTGCTGGGCCCCACGCGTCTGGATGTGGATCGCGAGGCGCGCATCCGCATCGAGGGCCCCAACGGCGCCGGCAAGACGACGCTCCTCAAGGCCCTGATGGAACAGTCCCGCGTGCCCCAGGAGAAGCTCCTGTACCTGCCCCAGGACCTGGGCGAGGCCGAGGCCCGCGCCACGCTCGACGCGGTGCGCGAGCTGCCCCCGGAGGACCGTGGACGCGTGATGTCATTGGTGGCCGCGCTGGGCGTGGATCCCCACCGGCTGCTCGCGTCAGAACAGCCGTCACCGGGCGAAGGGCGCAAGCTGTTCATCGCGCGCGGCCTGGGCCAGCACGCCTGGGCCCTGGTGCTGGATGAGCCCACCAATCACCTGGACCTGCCGTCCATCGAGCGGCTGGAGGCGGCGCTGCGCGACTACCCCGGGGCACTGCTGCTCGTGACGCATGACGCACCCTTCGCCCGCGCGTGCACCACCACGCGGTGGCTCGTCGCGAACGGACATGTCCAGGTGGAATAACGATTCAACACGGAAAAGGTGAATATCCATTCACCTCTTCCGTTCAAGGGACCCTTCTGGATTCCCGGGAGCGCCGTCCCGGCCGGATGGCGGCGCGCTCGAAGTCGAAATCCCCCACCTCACGACAAAGAGAGAACTCATGTCACGGCAACTGCCGACATGGCGGCATTCGTGTGCGCTCCTCGCGGGCACCCTGGCGTTGACGGGTTGCGGCAGCGGTACGCCCGCCTCGGAGAACGCTCCACCGATGAGCCAGGCCCACTCCGTCCTCAATGGACCGGACCTGGTCGTCACCCGAATCCAGGCGCCCCCATCCCTCCAGAGCGGAAACGCCTTCACCGCGAAGGTGACGGTCTGCAACACGGGCTCGGTGGCCACCACCAGCGCCGCTCAATCGCTGCGGCTCTACCTGTCCAACAACGCCACCCAGCAGCTCCCCCCATCGAACGGGCCGTTGCCCTTCGGGCAGACGGAGGCGGGGCGGACGAACGTGGCCCGGCTGGTGTCGGGCGAGTGCATCACGCAGGACGTCAATGCCAACGTGACGCTGCCCTATCCTGGCACGGCGGGCACCTACTTCCTGGGCGCGTTCATCGACGTGGCCCGCGAGGAGGCGGAGCAGGATGAGAACAACAACGGCTTCGTCTCCGGCCGCATGGACGTGGGCTCCCGGCCCGACCTCGTCGTCACGCGGCTGGACGCGCCCGCGGGCCTGAAGCCAGGGCAGTCCTTCACCGCCACCGCGACGGTGTGCAACCAGGGCACCACGTCCGCGAGCGCCTCGTCCGTGGAGCTGTACCTGTCCACCCGGGACACGCTCGTGCTGCCCTCGTCGGGCCCGGGGGCCCGGCTGCCGCTCCAACAGTCCTCGCTGGGCACCGCCCCCACCAGCCCGCTGGGAGCGGGACACTGCGCCCCGGCGAAGGTGTCCGGCCAGGTGGTGCTGCCCCAGGCAGCGGTCACGAATCAGCCGCTGTACCTGGGGGCGGCCGTCAACCCCTCGCTCACCACACTCGAGCTGCGCCAGGACAACAACCTGTTCGTGTCCGGGCTGGTGAGCGTGGGCCACGAGGCCGACCTCACCGTGAGCAGCGTGACGGCGCCCTCCAGCCTGCGCCCGGGTGAGCCCTTCACCCCCAGCGTGAAGGTGTGCAACGTGGGCCCCTCCGTCACCTACTCCTTCGACGTGGCCGTCTTCCTGTCCACCGTCCCCTCGCTGACGGCGCCTTCCGCCACCCGGATCCAGGTGGGCACGCAATCCCTCCCGTCACTGGAAGGCGGGCGGTGTGTCACCACCCCGGTCCCCGCCAACTTCCAGCTCCCGGAGGCGGCCACGGGGGATCAGCCCCTGTACGTGGGGGCCGTGGTGGACCCCACGCAGGGAATGTTGGAGCTGCGCGAGGACAACAACGCCCTCGTGGGCGGTCCCGTGGGCGTGGGCCAGGGCCCGGACCTGGAGCTCGCCTCGCTCCAGGGGCCCGCCTCGCTCGAAGCCGGGCAGGCCTTCACCGCCCAGGCGAAGGTGTGCAACGTGGGCACGCAGCCCTCGCCCCCCAGCCAGGTGCGGTTGTTCCTCGCCACCAACCCCACGCT